>NZ_JBIQOD010000013.1:0-99405 GCF_044130335.1 Acinetobacter halobius | reverse complement strand
AGGTGAATTTATTTGAAAGGAAGTATCTCAAGGCATTATTTTTACCCGATAAGAAGTGGCGAAAACAAGAAGAACCTCAATTGAGGTTCTTCTTGGAATAATTGTGGGACAGCAGTGTGCCGAGGCATCCTTTTTTATACCCTGAGTTTGGTGAGAAAACGCTGAATCAATTGCGCAACATGCTCCGCATGTACATAAGCCAAATCATGTTGCCCCTGTGACACGATATACAATTCAGCATGTAGTATTTGACGGTGTAAGGCCTGCCCCACTACAACAGGACTAATCGGATCTGCATCGCCCCAAATCAGCAGAACTGGGCACTGGATACGCTCCAGACTGTCCGTCAAATCAGACTGATGCTGAACAAACCAATCGGGAACAGTAAAGTTCTGTTGATAATCCTCTCTCCAATCCGCCACCTGAAAAGGACTTAAATCAATACCGCCTGAGGTTGCCACAAGTACCAAAGCCTGTACCTGCTCAGGTTTTTGTAAGGCAGCTTGCACTGCAAAAATGCCGCCCATGGATTGTGCAATGACTACAGAAGGCTGTTGGATTTGATTCAATACATCGTCTTGTAAGCCCTCAAAACTCTGCACATTCACATCATCCGGATAGCCACCAAAGCTCGGATAAGCGACGACCATGCTTGAATTGTCCTGTGGGAGGCGCTGTATGACAGGTTGCCAAAATGCCGTATTGCCCGATGCACCGGGCAAAAAAATCAGGTTCAAACCATCACCATCCACTAGAATCCACTGAGCTCTTTGGCTTTTTTAAAGGCTGGGCGCTGCTGAATACGCTGTGCATAAGCAACCATTTGAGGATTATGGGCTTTGACTCGCTCTTGCATCGCCACCACAGGAAAGCTCATTTGAATATCGGCAAAGGAAAAATCACCTGCAAAATATTCATGTTGAGATAAATAATTTTCCAAATATGCACTGTGCTCTTTCAAGCGTGGATTAATAAAGCCGCCTTTCACCCCATCACAAATTTTATTGGCAATCGGCTTAATTAGAAAGGGAACATGTTTCGGTACATTGGTCATCACCAAGGTCATGACCAAATAGGGCATCAACGACCCTTCGGCATAATGCATCCAGTAGTTGTATTGCATTAAGTCCTTTGGATTTTGCGGTTTAAACCTATGCGCCGTATCGTAAGTGGCTTGCAGATATTCTAAAATCACCGCAGATTCTGCTATGACCAAATCACCATCAGTCAAAACGGGGGCTTTGCCTAAGGGATGAATGTCTTTTAACTCAGGTGGCGCAGCATAAGTCGGCAGCCGTTTATAAAACTTCACCTCATACTCCAACCCTAACTCTTCCAAAGCCCATAAAATGCGTAAAGAACGTGAATGTTCCAAATGGTGCAGAGTGATCATTGTTTTGCCTTTTGTTTTAATTGAAATCTAGCACTCACTTTACGCGAAAATTTGGATTTTGCACCTGTAGATGTACATGAATCTGCAGTCGTACAAAATCCTTTACTGCCTCTAAAAACAGCCAAGTAAGTTAAACAATTGAGGTTTCAATCTCAACAGAACGTAATAGGGTTTTAGTGACTGGTGTTTTTTGACAGATATCTAAGATTTTTTGACGCGCTTCTTCTGTCAATGTTTGCTCAAACGACAAACGACGACTAATCCATTCTCGGCCTTCTTTGTTGGCATTAAAGTCTGCTTCGACACTAAAAGCCCCCCACTCGATCCCTTTGTGCTGCGCATACATCCGTAGGGTAATCATGGTGCAGGAAATCAAGCCTGTACAAATAAAGTCATAAGGTGCAGGGCCTTTGTCCTGACCGCCAAAAGACGCTGGTTTATCGGTAATGAATTGATGTCGCCCACTACTTACTTCACCAGACCATGCTTCGACGCATGTTTTCACTTCTGCATTCGCAATGATTGCCATTTTTTTATTATCCTATTTTTCATTTATCTTTTTTGAATAGGTTTCACGTACTGAAACTGTCCACCTATGCTGTTGTTGAACGATTTTTCGCAGTATTCCTCTTATTTTGAAGCGCGCATTTGGTCTGGAAATGCTGGTGCTTCCAAACGCGGGCCTTCATAGTCTGGAATTGAGCCAAAACGTTCATCTTGTGCAATCCACTGATCACGTGCAATTTTCAATTCTTCTTGAGTACGACCAACAAAATTCCACCACAGTAGAATTGGACTTTCAAACGGCTCACCACCTAACAGTAACAAGCGACTACCCGCATGAATTTCAATTTCAATCGCACTTACGCCCTGCTCAAGCACCACCATATTGTCTTCTGTCAGTTCGTGCCCATTGACCGTAGCCGTTCCTTCTAAAGCCATAAAGCCATATTCAAAGTTAGGATTGAGTGTTAAACGGGTTTTGGTGCTTTCTGCTGCGCTTAAATCTACTCCTAACAGTTCGGTATAAACACTCACAGGTGAGGTGGTATTTAAAAACTCTCCAACCAAAACAGTAAACTCCACCCCATCTTTTTCCACCACAGGCAGTTCTGAATAGTGATCGAAACGTGGTTCAACAGCAATTTGTGCATCGGGCAATGCTATCCATAATTGTGCCGCATGCATTTTGGTTTCTGTATCTGGTGCGACTTCTGTATGGGAAATCCCATGTCCTGCGGTCATTAGGTTGACCTGTTTTGGACGAATCAGCTGTTTGCTACCCAAACTATCGGTATGCATCATGGTGCCTTCAATCATCCATGTAAAAGTTTGCAAACCAATATGTGGATGTGGGCCAACATCTAAACCGTCCCCTTGTGGGAAAGTTACAGGGCCAGCGTGATCTAAGAAACACCATGCGCCAATCATTCGTTTATGGCGACTTGGTAGTGCACGCTTGATGACCGTCCCTTGGCCGATTTCAGCACTTCTCAGTGGAAACTCTTGAATGAATTGATTTACGTATTTTTCACAGTCATCCGAATGCGAAAGTTCAGTATAATTATTATTCGTCATGTGCTTACTCATTACAGATCCATATGTCCTAGATCATAACAAGCAGATTCCCAACTGCACATCCCTAAAAATAGAATGCTGATTCTTAAACATGGGACAATATCTTGTATTTTCAAAACTTAAGTAAAAGGCAATGCGTGGATGTAAAAATGTTGTTACATCTTTATTTTTTAAAGATTACGACCACCTGAAAATAAGAAAAATATTATTGTGTAAGCCCTTTTGATAAATGAAATATACAAATTTCTCAATTTTCATGCCTATCCCATATAAATTTCATTCTGATGATAGTGTAGATAAGGCAGATGTTTTACATCCAAGTGCAATTTTAAATGTGTTGGAATAGAAAAGAACTCTTTATCAATCTCATTGAGCTTTTTCGAAATCTGAACTATCCCCGTGTCAAGAAAAGTAATAAATCCTTGATCAAATAGACGGTCAAAATTTGGAGACAATAAGAATCCATTATAAACATCTACTTTTTCATTTCCATCACACTTTGCCCAAGGCTTAATATGGGATGCAATTAACAATCTACTATGACTAAAGCCTGTGACTGCACAATAGGGATAAAAATCAAAAAGCTTTTTCCTGAACTTATTTTGAATCAGTCTGACTTTAACTAAACGCTCAGCATCTGTTGTAAATATTTGTTTTTCCGTAAATATTGACTCATCATTAACATCAATTTCTTTTAAGAAGTCACCATAATGCTTCAATGCAGAAGAATACATATTATTCCCCACTCGGTTTCTATCTTGATAGATATCTAAAGTAAAAATTGTCTGCTTTAATGCTTCAAACTCAATGCTGTTTTGAGGTAACTCATAACTAGGTAACCACTCATTAATTCTATTTTTTATAACTAAATCATATTTTAAAGCTGTAGCCTTTGAAAGATTCTTATTCTGTATTAACCAATGATAAAAATTCATCCCTCTCTCCCTACCTCGTTATATAAAAAAGGACGCCTAAGCGTCCTTTTCAAAGAGTAATTTCTCATTCACTGCCGCGAGCATAGCTCTTGGCGTAATTTAGGCAAGAAGCTTCTCTTCTTGAAAGCCCTCACTGACGCAGGCGTAGCCTTTGGCGTAAAATCGGTAAAATGCGTTGCATTTTAAAACCCCGATTTTACTCCCATTCAATCGTTGCTGGTGGCTTAGACGACACGTCATACACAACACGAGAAACATCTTTGATTTCGTTCATGATACGCGTTGAGATTTTATCGACAAGATCATAAGGAAGATGTGCAAAACGTGCTGTCATAAAGTCTACAGTTTCTACTGCACGAAGTGCAATCACCCATGCATAACGACGACCATCACCTACGACACCTACAGATTTTACGGGCTGGAATACTGCAAAAGCTTGTGCAGTTTTATCATACCAACCACTTGCACGAAGCTCTTGCATGAAGATGTCATCTGCAAGACGTAAAATGTCTGCATATTCTTTCTTCACTTCACCCAAAATACGCACACCCAAACCTGGACCTGGGAATGGATGACGATATAGCATTTCATGCGGTAAGCCTAAAGTTGTACCTAAACGACGTACTTCATCTTTAAACAAATCACGGATTGGCTCAACCAATTCAAAAGCCAAGTCATCTGGTAAACCGCCCACATTGTGGTGAGATTTAATCACATGTGCTTTACCATTTTTGGTTGCAGCAGATTCGATCACGTCTGGGTAAATCGTCCCTTGTGCAAGGAAGTTTACACCATCAAGTTTACGCGCTTCTTCAGCAAAAACTTCAATGAACTCACGACCAATGATTTTACGTTTTTTCTCAGGATCAACTTCACCCGCAAGTGCAGTCAAGAAACGCTCTTCAGCATCGGCACGAATCACACGGATACCCATGTTTTTCGCAAACATGTCCATCACTTGCTCGCCTTCGTTTAAACGAAGCAAACCATTGTCTACAAATACGCAAGTCAATTGATCGCCAATTGCTCGGTGTAAAAGTGCCGCAACAACGGATGAATCCACACCACCCGACAAACCTAAAAGAACTTTCTGATCGCCAATTTGTTGACGTAGTTGTTCAACACGCAGGTCGATAATGTTTTCAGAGTTCCACAGACTACGACAGCCACAAATGCTGTGTACAAAGTTAGACAATAACTCTGCACCTTTTGCAGTGTGCGTTACTTCTGGGTGGAACTGAATACCGTAGAAACGACGTGTTTCATCAGAAACCATCGCCACTGGGCAGCTTGGCGTGCTTGCAGTAATTTGGAAACCTTCAGGAATCGCCGTCACTTTGTCGCCATGACTCATCCATACTTTAAGCTGGTCTTTGGTGTCCTCAAGATCACCAATCAACTTGTCACGAACTTGGATGTTTACTTCGGCATAACCGAATTCATGTACTGTCCCTGGCTCAACTTTACCGCCAAGTTGTGCCGACATGGTTTGTAAGCCATAGCAAATACCCAAAACTGGTACACCTAAGTTGAACACAACTTCTGGCGCACGTGGGCTGCCCTCTTCGTGTACGCTCTCAGGACCACCTGACAAGATGATACCGTTTGGATTAAATGCACGAATGTCTTCTTCAGACATATCAAAAGCATACATTTCAGAATATACACCAGCTTCACGTACGCGGCGTGCAATAAGCTGGCTATATTGAGAACCGAAATCCAAAATAAGGATACGATCTTCAGTAATTTGAGTATTGGTAGTCATGACAAACAACTATGAAAGGCAAACGAATATAAGCGCCGTATTCTAGCATTTTTCCACACATAACGCACATAATTCGGACAAGCTTTATGCAAGGCCAACATTTGGTGGTGTTTAAACAAAAAAGCACGCAATTATGTGCTATGTTTATTGCGAAATTTTCTCTATTTTAACAACTTCAATATCGGTCGGTTTATAACGATGTGTGTCGACCTCACCGACCACCTGTACTTTATCGCCTGCTTTAATATTGGATACTTTCCATAAATCATCATCAATATCCAGCAAAATAACCCCTGTACCATCGCTGAACTCATAATGATCTTCATTGAGATGTTTCAACAGTGTGCCTTTTAAAGTGACCGCCGTTTCATCTTTGAGATTTGCAATGGCTGAAACAGTGACGTGATTGTTTGCCGCTTTTTGTATGATGATATGCTCATCATTTGCCCATGCGCCTACAGCTAGACTTAAACTGCTCATACAAAGCGCAATTTTTAGAAGATTTTTCATATTATTTTTCCTCATGTCTTATTGCTATTAATCAAAATAAAAAAAGCAGCATCGTAAATGCTGCTTTTCATTTTGAATTATTTTTCAATCAGATGATCTAGGCTCATTTTTCCTGCACCATGTAGCATCAGAAAAAACAAACCTCCTGCCATGGCAAAGTTTTTCATAAAATTAATACTGTCTTGTGTGCCATCATGAAAGATAAAAGCGGTAATCACACTAAATAGACCCAAACCAAACGCAGCAAAACGCGCTTGGAATCCAAACAGCAACGCTAAGCCACCACCAAACTCAACCAAAATAGTTAATGGTAATAGCGCTCCGGGAACGCCCATAGACTCCATATACCCTACAGTTGCACTATAAGCTGTAATTTTCCCCCAACCTGCGACAAGGAAAATATAAGCCATCAGCACACGTGCAATTAAAGCTAAAACAGCATCGGTATTGGGTTGATTGACAATATTTTTGACCACAACATTTGGATTAAACATTTTTACACCTTTAAATACGTTTTATTTGAAGTTGTAGCTATCTTAATAATCTCTGTTTTTAGAATAAATATGCATTTTCATTATGCATCGTTCCGAATAGAGAACAATAATAGCCGAATTTATTTACGTTTTAATACTGACTTCTGACAATGAGACTGCTAGGATTTCTGCACTCTTCTGTTTAATTGTGCCCCATGGAACTGATTGATTTTATATTACATGTCGATGACCATCTGCTCGAGTTTATCACCAACTATGGGGTTTGGATTTATGCAATTTTGTTTCTCATCATCTTTGTGGAAACAGGCTTGGTGGTCATGCCCTTTCTACCCGGCGATAGCTTATTGTTTGCCGCAGGTGCCTTAGCTGCATCAACGGGTGCAATGAATCCATGGTTCCTCGGTATTTTACTTTTTGTCGCAGCCGTACTGGGCGATACATTGAACTATCATATTGGTCGTTATATTGGGCCGCGTGTTTTTGAAATCGAGTCACGTTTTATTAATAAACAACACCTGATAAATACACAAAAATTCTTTGAAAAACATGGTGGTAAAACCATTATTTTTGCACGTTTTATTCCCTTTGCGCGCACCTTTGCACCTTTTGTGGCAGGCGCAGGAAAAATGGACTACAAATTTTTCCTGTCTTATAACCTGATTGGTGCATTCTGCTGGATTGGTTCATTCATTACTTTAGGCTATATTTTTGGCAATGTGCCTGTGGTCAAAGACAATTTCACGCATCTGATTTTCGGCATCATTATTATTAGTGTCTTACCTGGAATCATTGGTTTTATTCGGGCGAAATGGAAGAAAAAATCAACCACTCGCGCTTAGGCAAAAAAGCGTAAAATCACAGGGAACATACATACCACCAATAACATGGCCGATCCTTTGTACAAGAGATCGGCTTTTATTTGCTTGGACTCACCCGATAAAATGGCACGACCAAATGACATCCAAAACAAAGCCGTAGGTAATAAAACTAAGCTAAATACAATAAAGACCCATAAAAAATTCGTCGGATTATCCCATGTTTCATAAGGAAAAATACCTGCAGCAAACAGTACAGCTTTTGGGTTTTTCAAAGTTGAAAAAAACAACTGCATTGGTCGAATCGAGGTAAAACGTTGATTATGTTTTTCTAAATGTGAGCTTTTCCATAAGTGAAAGGCCAGCCAAAATACGTAACCTGCGCTAATAATATGCAAAATATCAATCAGATATGGCCAGATAGGGGTACTCAAATGAATTAACAATGCCCATAAGTTGATGGCATAGAAATACCCGAACAGTTCTGCAGGCACAAGCGCACTGGTTTTCGCCAGACCTTGCTGATGTGCAGAGCTTGCGAGTAAAGCATTGGTTGGTCCCGGAATCATCAGGACAGCAATCATTGCCAATACAAACAGCCAACTCTCAATCATAGACATCCAACAACAGTATTCAAGATGCGCAATTTAGCCGAAAAAGAGCAGTTTCCTCAAGTCAAGGCAGACAAAAAGACAGAACCTACTTACTGAAAAGTGACCTTAAAAAATAATAAGACGTTGTTTTATTGTGATTATTTTTGAAACATTTTGCTAAAATTTTCATTCTGCTAAAGATACAAACACTTCAGCAGAATGAATCTATCCGTGTTTAATTTGTCTTATTTTGGACAGTAATCGTACAACCCTTAAACTTTGCAGCTTGTACTATGGCTTCTTGTTGGCCCAAAAGCCTTGAAATTTCGGTCTTTTTAGTATTCGAAGATTGTCCCATATTGAGCGAAATACTTGGACCAAAGCCCCAGCCGCCACCATGACTCCAACCACCACCCAGCCCCACACCTACACCCATACCCGTGCGTTTTTCAGTCGGTACACCTTCATCTAAATGTTGTTGAATACGATTATACTCTGCCTGTAGCTGTTGGCAGTTCAGCGCTTGGTACTGTGTAGGAGAAACATAGGTTGGTTTAACCGTTGTGGCACACGCACCTAATAACAACGTACTGCCCGCTAAAAAAGCAACTAAGATATTTTTCATGCTGAATCTCGCAGTTTATTATTCTCAATCTCATTGAACAATGATTGATAGGCCAGCGTCAATTTATGATCATGCGCCAAATGAATCAACGGTAAATTTTTATGATGTGACTCTTTCATCATCACCGATGGCGGTAACATACTTTCTAAAACAGGTAGACCTTCATCTTTCAACTGTTGCACCACTTCACGCGGCAGTTTAGCCTGTGCTTGGTATTGATTGACCACGATGCCCTCAATTTCCAAATGGTCATTATGATCATCTTGGGTTTCAAGTACATTTTCAATCAAGGTTTGTAGTGCTCGTTTAGAGAAAACATCACAGTCAAACGGAATTAGAACTTTATTGGCCGCAATCAATGCCGATAAGGTAAAGAAATTAAAGGCTGGTGGTGTATCAATATAAACTCGGTCGTACTTCCCAACCAGTTGTTGTAAGGCATCACGCAATTTATAAATTTTATGTTTGGATTCTAATGCATGGGCCAAGGCACCCAAATTTGGGCTGGCAGGAATCACATCAAGATTTTTAAAAGGAGACTGATGTACATAGCTTTCTAAGCCTTTGGCACGTCCTTTCAGGATCGAACCAATCGCATTGCCGAGCAAGCTTTTATTTTGTGTAGCACCCAGAACTTCTTCAAAATAGTTCTCAATATTTGGCTCTAAAGCAGGCTTATCCGCAGTATAGGTTGCATCATCGCCCAACACATACTGACTCGAATTCGCTTGTGGATCGAGATCAATCAATAATGTTTTTAGACCTTGATGCGCACTGATAGCAGCCAAATTCACAGCAATACTGGACTTGCCTACACCACCTTTTTGATTAAATACCACACGTGTATGCATAAAATCCCCTTCATCTTGTTATTTTTCCACCTTATCTAGCAGTGTAGCGCAGAACAGGTTTCGTGCCGAACATTATGTCTAACAATTAGCCAAAGTTTGGTTTAATCATGACTAAACCAATAATCGAAACCATCGACACTACAGCGAGAAATAAGCCTGCACGGCGCTGTGCTAATAAAATTGTGTCATCCTTTTTATAGGCTTTAGATAAAGAAGACAGTATGACTAAAAATAAAACCACTTTGGCATAGAACCATGTTTGCACTTCAAAGTTTTTCATCACCAATAAGATGATGCCTGTGAGTACAATCATAGTCATACTCAAATGCTGAAATGCAACAAAAGCGATACGACCTGTAGGATTAGGCTGGTTACCCTGAACCCCTTTAAACAAGGTCATCGCACGTGCCAAAATAATTATGCATGCAATACTCACCGCACTCATATGTACAATTTTAATCAGTAATTGTGTTTCCATTCGCAAGCCTCTGTTTAGCTTTTCGGTGCATGTGCACAGTTTGGGCTAGAAGTGTCTTGCCCTTCCCACTCTTCTGGTAGAAAAGCATGAATAGCTAAAGCATGAATTTTTCCAGGACTGAGTAAATCGCCTGCTACGGCATAAATTTTTTGATGCCGCTGTACCAAACGCAGACCAGCAAAGGCTTCACTCACCACAATCACTTTAAAATGTGATTCCTTACCGGGGAAATATCCACCATGCCCCGAAGATTCATTCACCACTTCTAAATGGGATGGGGAAAACTGCTGTAAGCGCTCAATTAATTGCTGCTCTAAGCTCATGCCTGTCTCCAAAAATGATTATTCTGAGAGTATACCTGTTCCTTGCTGCTATGCGACGGTTAAAACGATCATCATCCGAACCATGACTTTACTTTTCAGCGGTAAAAAATCAAAAAGTCGGAACAGACTGCATTAAACTGGCTTTATTTTATGCAATTAAACTCAGCTTTTTCATAAAGCTATTGACCCTGAACTTGCTTGCTGTATCATACAGCGCTATGCGGGAATAGCTCAGTTGGTAGAGCACAACCTTGCCAAGGTTGGGGTCGCGAGTTCGAGTCTCGTTTCCCGCTCCAAATTTTTTTCAGGGTAAGTTTTCGTAAAAACTGCTCAATACGCGGGAATAGCTCAGTTGGTAGAGCACAACCTTGCCAAGGTTGGGGTCGCGAGTTCGAGTCTCGTTTCCCGCTCCAAATTTTTTAGTGTAAGTTTTTATAAAACTGCTCAATACGCGGGAATAGCTCAGTTGGTAGAGCACAACCTTGCCAAGGTTGGGGTCGCGAGTTCGAGTCTCGTTTCCCGCTCCAGATTCAAAAAAGCCCTCATCGAAAGATGGGGGCTTTTTTATTGGCACATGGAGCACTGCATATAAGAAATTTTAGATTAGATGGGGCTTAGATTTTTTATAAGAGCAGAAAAAACACCCTATACAGGACACCATAATTATAGTGATACCGATCAACTGATAATTACTTAATTTTTCACCTAAAATTATCCATCCAGCTAAAGCACTTATGATAGGAGAGACACTTAATAAGATGCCAAAAATTTTTGGAGATAACGTATTCATTGCAAAAATATCTAACAGAAATGGAATTGTGCTAGAAAGCAGTGACACTAAAAAGCAAAGTAGAAAAATCCAACGAGATTCAAAAATAACGCTAATGTTCCAAATTCCAAATGGACTTGCACATAATGCAGCGATAGCCATTCCTAAAGCGACAGAATTTTTGCCACCCAGTGCAACTTTTGCACCATAAATAATATATAGTCCCCAACATACTGCCGCACCAAGCGCATATAACATTCCAATATAACTAAAATTATTCGCTACTTTCCCGAAAGGAAATAAAACTAATCCAATAAGCGCTAATCCTCCCCAAATCAAATCTAGTTTGTGTCTAGACATAAAAATAGCAATGGCTAAAGGTCCTAATACTTCTATAGAAATGGCAATACCTACAGATAAATATGAAAAGGCTTTATAAATTAGAAGATTCATTAAACTCATGATGATTCCATAGCAAATTAAATCTTTCCAATACACATTTGGATTCAACCCTTTCCAAGGCCTAAACATGATCCATAATAAAATAGTTGATAAACCTAGCCTCATTAGAGCTACGCTTTCTGCGCCTAAAATAGGGAAGATTGTTTTTGCAATTGCTGCACCAATCTGTACAGAAATTAAAGACAGAAAGGCTGCAAGTAAAGCGACTTCATACTTAGAATGAACAAGGATCATTTTTTTCATCTGTTATTTGATGAAGAAATTTTAGTTCAGACAAGTCAGGTAAAAAGCTGTAATTTCGATATCTATTCGAGTAAATTACTCATAATTTGACTAAATTTGATGCATTTAATTATGAAGGAAATTTCTTTAGATAATTTTGATTATTCTATCCTCCGAGTTCTACAACAAAACAATAAAACATCTCATCGTGAAATTGCTGATGCTATTGGCTTATCTCCAGCATCGGTACAAAGACGTATAGCAAAAATGGAAGATGAAAAAATTATTGAGCGAAACTGCGCTGTCTTAAATCCAAAAAAATTTGGTGAAAGAATTACGTCTATTATTGAAGTTAGGTTAAGTGAAGATAGGTCTATCGTTATGGACAGATCCAAACAATATTTTTCATCTGTAGATGAAATTCAGCAATGCTATTTCGTAAATGGAGGAGTTTCGTTCATCATTATAATGATTTCAAATAATTTATCTCATTTTGAAGTATTAGTAAGAAAACACTTTGCAGATAATATTGATGTAAAGACGTACAGAACCTTAATTGTTCTGGATCGAGTTAAAGTAAATTTAGATTTATGTTTCTAAAAATTAGTGCAGTATATTTTATTATTTAATATTAATATGTTATGAGGTAAACACTAGGGTTGAATGCACTACAACAGCTTTTCATCATTATTCATGCTTCACACTTACTGTTTAAACAAGATAAAGCCACTGAGCCTAACCACTCATGAAAACCGCTGACTTGAGCGATAAAACCATGATTATTTTATATCAAGCCGAGCCTTTCTCTTGTTTATAGAAAGACCCAGCCCATCAATCACATTAGAACTTTACTAAGTCACCTTTTAACGCCACCCCTGCTAATGCCGTACCTTTCGCACATTGGTAAGTCGTGGTGCTACGTGTTTCGTTGGACTTATAGAAACTCACCAAATTGGTCACGGCATTTGCACCTTTTGCTTTTGCCGTATTTTGGAACTGAATCAACGCAGAACGTAGCACATGATCACATGAACTTTCTGCCGATTTAGCAAAACCATTGGTTTTTTTATTGGTCACTAAGCCTTTTTGAATGACCTTGCCACCTGACTTAGTGCCCGCTAAATAAAACTTGACTGAACCATCCAACACCCCATCAGCGACAGCACGGTTTACGGCTTCTTGGAAATTGAAATCATGCATTTGGTCAGCTGCTTGAGCCGATGCAATCCCACATAAAGACAATACTGTTACTGCAAAAGCTTTTTTAAAAGACATCATTTTTCCCTCATCTTATTTGAAACGTTTAAAAATTAAGGAGGTATTAATCCCTCCAAAAGCAAAATTATTGCTCATCATGGTTTGCGTTTCTGCTGAACGCATGCCCGATACCACATAATCCAGATCACCGCAGGCGCTGTCAATCTGATCTAAATTTAAAGTCGGCACCAATTGGTTGCGTCGCATCATTTCAATACTGAGCCATGCTTCAATGGCGCCACACGCCCCAAGCGTATGCCCAAAATAACTTTTTAATGAGCTAATCGGTTTTTTGCCTAAGATCCGCGCAGTCGCTTGTGATTCAGCAATATCCCCCTGATCGGTCGAGGTACCATGCGCATTAACATAATCAATATCTTCGGCTGTAAGCTGTGCATCTTTGAGTGCCAACTGCATACAACGGCCCATCATTTCAGAATCAGGTCGGGTCACATGCTGACCATCGGTATTGCTGCCATACCCCACAATCTCGGCATAAATGGTCGCCCCACGTGCTTGCGCATGTTCATACTCTTCTAAAATCAAACAACCTGCGCCTTCACCCACCACCAAACCATCTCGGCTTGCATCAAATGGACGTGGGGTTTTCTCTGGATGGTCATTTTGCACACTGGTCGCCAATAGCACATCGAACACGGCTGAACCCGCTGCACTGAGCTCTTCCGCACCACCTGCAATCATCACAGTTTGCTTGCCATATTTGATCGCTTCATAAGCTTGGCCAATCGCCATAGAACCTGAAGTACAAGCACTCGAAGTTGGTAGGGTTAAACCCTTTAAACCAAAATACACCGTCATATTGACTGCACTGGTATGCGACATCATACGAATGTAGGTCGTGGCATTCAGTTGGCTCATATTGTGCTCAATCAACATGGCGCCAAACTCACGTACGGCATCCACACTGCCCGCAGAGGAACCAAAGGCCACACCTGCATCACCACTTTTTAAGATATCCGCATGCAGTAAACCTGCATCTTCTAATGCTTTTTCAGCACATACCGTAGACATTAAAGCAACACGCCCCATGCCACGGGTTACTTTACGGTTAAAATGCTTCGGTACAGTAAATGACTCCACCGGGCCAGCCAATTTACTGCGTAAATCAGGATAAATTTCCCAGTCAGGCATATAGCGAATACCGCTTTTGCCTTGTGCAAACTGCTCAAAAATTTGTTCTGCGGTTTCACCCAAAGAAGTAATTCCAGACATGCCTGTTACGACAACACGTTTCATTAGATCAAGCCTCCATTGACTGAAATCACTTGACGAGTGATATAACTGGCATCATCACTACATAAAAACTTCACCGCTTTTGCGACTTCTTCTACCTGTCCCATGCGTTGCATCGGGATCATTTTCAAGGCGTGTTCTTTAACTTCTTCGTTCACCATTTCGGTTTCAATCAAGCCCGGAGCAACACAGTTCACGGTAATTTTACGTTTGGCCAATTCCAGTGCCAATGCTTTAGTCGCTCCAATCAAGCCTGCCTTAGCAGCGCTATAGTTCACCTGACCACGATTCCCCATGATTCCAGATACTGAAGACAAGGTCACAATACGTCCGCCCTTTTTCAAGCGAATCATCGGCATCATCAGGGGTTTCAGCACATTATAAAAACCGTTCAGAGAGGTCGAGACCACATCATCCCAGTCTTCATCGGTCAATGCGGGGAAAGCACCATCACGGGTTAGTCCTGCATTCAACACCGCACCGTAAAAAGCACCATGCTGTGCTATATCTTGCTCCAAAATGTCAGCAATCTTTTCACGCTCATTCACATCGAACATCAGTACATGACTCGCCTGTCCAAGCGCTTGAATCTCCTGAGCCACTGCTTCGGCCTCAGACTGTCTTGAGCGGGCATGGACCGTGACATCAAAGCCTGCCTTTGCCAACTCCAAAGCGATCGCTTTACCTATTCCACGACTCGAACCCGTGACTAAAACTCTTCTGTTCACACTAATTTTCCAATGATTTCATTCATATTTTCAGGCTCAAATACGCTCAACATAGCGCTGAACCGATGTTCTTGATATTCAATTTCACAATTAAACTGCCCCAAACCTTCGTGCAGATAACTTTGTTCGACCCGAATCTGCACGGTTGTACCCAAACTAAAATAGGCACAGGGTAACTGCATTTTACGCGTTCCCAATAAAAAGCCAATTTTCGGTGGCAATCCTTTGGTTTGCCCTTTATAGCCTGCATAGGCACTAATGGTCTGCGCCATCAGCTCAATACTGCTCCATGTGGGCAAGCCATCTGGTTCACAAAACATCAAATCGGGTGTGATGTGAAGTTCTGCAATCGCAAACGTATCATTGGCTTCAATCAGATGACTCACAAAAACCATCGGTTTCGCATGTGGAATAAACTGTACTGCGTCCATCATGACAAAACCGTCCCGAAAATTAAACTGATGTTGCTCCCCCCAAAAGCAAAAGAATTACTCATCGCATAGCGAATGGGTGTATTCAAATGCGGTGTAAGCACATAATTTTGCCCAGCCAACGCATCGTCCAATTCACCTGCATGATGCAGTGGCAACCAGGATTGATCCAATAAAACTTGCTGGCAAATAAAGGCTTCTATTGCACCCGCCGCCCCCAGACAATGCCCTGTTTTATGTTTGGTGCTGCTAAGTGCAACTGAATAATCTGCAAAAACAGTCTGCACTGCTTTAATTTCCATCGCATCATTTTGCGGTGTAGAAGTCCCATGCAAATTTAAATACCCAATATCGCCTGCTTCAAGCTGTGCCATATCTAAAGCTTTTTGCATCGCCTCCGCAGCCCCTCGTCCTTCTGGATGTGGTGCTGAAATATGCCATGCATCCATTGACTCGCCGCTCGACAGTAACATCACAGGGGCAGGCGCTTTGGAGAGTAAAAACAGTCCTGCGGCTTCACCAATATTAATACCATCACGGTTGGCACCACAGGGCTGACAAATTCCGCTCGATAAGCTTTCTAAACTATCAAAGCCATTTAAGGTCAGCTTGCATAAGGTGTCTATTCCACCGACTAAGACAGCATCGGCCAAATTGGCATTCAGCAGACGTTGCCCCGCCGCCAGCGCTTTGGCTGCGGAGGAACAAGCGGTAGAAATGGTATAGGCAGGCCCTTCCCAGCCCAAATACTGTTGTAAGGCTTTCGCTAAACTACCCATTTCTTGTTTTTGGTGCTGTACAGACTTTGACGCTGGCTGTTGAAACTGCGCTTTCAATACAGGCTCATTATCCGCGATGCCTGAGGTTGACGTACCGATAATCACAGCAAGACGTTGTTTAGCAAACTGCGCAGTATAAGCATGAATTTCAGTTTCAATATGTGCCAGAGCCGTCAAGGCAAAGCGTAGATTCCGTGAATCTGCACCGCTCAAGCTTTCAGGCACTGCTTGAACCAAGGCTTGATCAGATGCACCGACCCAAACCGAACGCCCCGCGATCAAATCCTCTCGTTGCGACAAAGTATTTTCAGTATTGGTTAAGGCATGCTGAAGCTCAGTGGCATTTTGCCCCAAAGCCGACAGCGCCACACTGAACTGAATCCCCACGGCTGAAACATGCTGTAGATTTTTAGTCATGATGGTCACCTTGATCATCTTCTAAAGTATTGCTCACCGTGCTGATCACCATTTGATAAGGCACTTGCAGATTATCTAGTTCAATTGTTCCTTCATTGTGCTGAATTTTCAACACGGGTTGCTGCTGTATATAAATGGTATCGTCTTTCTGCACGACCGCATTTTGAGCAGTATGTAAGGCAGCAAAATTTGGATACGTGGCATACAGAATATCACGCACCACATAATCAAAAGGCAACCGTTTCATTGGATCAATCCGCTGTTCAACTTCGACCTTTTGACCATCAAAACTGAGCTTAAACAACTGCTGTCCTGTGAGGCTGAGCGCCAGCATGTCAAGCGACTGTCCCCGTTGTTGCTGATACAGTAAAAAGCTGAAACTCTGGGTTTTCCACTGCACTTCGATTTGGTCTTGACGTTGATAATTTTGCGCTGCCCACTGCGGAGTCGCGAGTCCCTGCGCCTTGGGGATCCAGCTTTGGCAGGCACTACAAAGCAGAGCACTGGCTAAAAGCCAACTGACAGTTTTCAAACGCAGCTTAAGTTTCATCGGTCAGCGACTCTTTTTGCGGTTGTTCTTCTCGGCAATATTCGGCCAAAGTGCTCAAGCGTTGCTTGGCATTACGATGAATCGGGTTGCTTGCATCCCACGCATAACCTGCCAGTAAGGAAGCAATCATACGGCGGATTTTCTCATCCTGCTGAGTGGAGAACACCACATCCTGAAACTCCCCCGAATACCATGACTCGACATAGGCACGAAATACTTGAATGCCTTTACGTAGTGGCTTTTCATATTGCTCCATCCAGTCTACTGCCTGACCTTGCAGCACTTGCTCGACCAATGGTACGGCTAGACTGGACGATTTCAAAGCAATAGTCACTCCCGAAGAAAAGACAGGATCGAGGAACTCACCGGCATTGCCCAGTAGCGCGTAGTTTTCAGATGCCAAATGTTTCACATCGGCAGAGTAGCCCACCAAAGTACGGACAGGAGTATCATGTTTGGCGTGACGTAGCACATGCGACAAGCTGACATCATCCGCCAAAATACGTTTCTGCAAAGCTTCTAAATCATAATCTGCACTGCCGTCATAACCATATTTTTCAAAGAAATCCTGCTCCGCCACGATGCCAAATGAAGAGCGCCCATCAGCAAAGGGAATCAGCCAATACCACGCACGATGATCTTTTTCATGTACGGTAATTAAAATTTTCTCACGGTCAAACTCAGGGTCATTCAATAGACCGTCTTCAATGTGGGTAAAGACTGCACGGCGCACAGGAAAGTCCGACGGGCTTTCTAAGTCGAGAAACTTTGGCAAAATGCGACCAAAACCGCTGGCATCCAAGAGGAACTTGCCTTGAATTTGGTAGCTGTTGCCTTGCTCATCTTTGACCGTCAAAATCGGCTGTGTGGATTTGACATCGACGGCCAAGACTTCATGGCCAAAACGGATGTCCGCGCCCATTTTTTCGGCTTGCTGTGCCAAAAGCTGGTCAAAGTTGGCACGTCGGACCTGCCATGTAGTGCCTGGGCCTTCACTAAATTTTTGGGTGAAATCATAAAAACTACGCTGTCTGCCTCTTAAAAAAGCCGCGCCATTTTTAAACTGAAAGGCATATTCGTCGGCATGTGCACGCACCGTTTCCAATAAACCCGCTTCTTCTAAAAACACCATACACTGCGGCAATAAAGACTCGCCGATGGAAAAACGCGGAAAATATTGCTTTTCAATGACCGTGACTTGGTAACCTTTTTGGCGCAACAAAGCTGCAGCCGAGCTGCCTGATGGTCCCGCCCCAATAATTAAAACATCTGTCTGTTGCATGGTGCTCATTGCACTGTACCCTTTGACTCAGCTCTTTGGCTGATATTGTTGAACCACCACATGTTTTGCATCGGAGGATGTAAAAAGTGTGGCATAAATAAATGAAAAAATAACGCCCAGCAACACTGTTAAGCCAAAACTGTGAATGGCATAGGTATGACTAAAGGACAGCAAACCAAAACTAAAAAACGTCGACATCATGCACAGGAATAAAGCCATCCCCACCACCTGCGGATGATCATGTCCGTGGCGGTAGAAAATCGCATAGTCCACCCCAATCCCAATGATCAGGAAGGTACCCATAATGCTGAATAAATTAATCTCGACACCCAGCCATGCTTGAATCGCAAACGTGGTCATTAAGGCCATGCTGACAGGCAACACCAAAGGCAGAATGGATTTTTTGCCATATAGTGTCCCTAAGCCAATGGCTAAAATCAGCAAAGCGCTGAGTAATAGCCACTGTGCCTGCTCACGGTGCTGTTTAAACAATTCAGACAGTTGATGAACGGGACGTAACAGTTGTACATCAGCATTCTCAAGCTGCTGTACGGCTTTGACATCATGCACATTTTGCAGCATCACCAAACGTTGTGTCGGACTCATCTGCAAAAAATGCAGAGGATGATCTTTAAAGATGGCTTCGGTCAGCAACGGCTGGTCTTTTAAATGGGCTTGCCAGTTTAAAACATCGGCTGCGTTGAGCTGTAGTGCTTGCGCATATTCCACCAAAGCGGGCTGAGGAATCGCCTGTAACATCGCGATATTGTGCTTCTGCTGCTCAGGCGATGGAATCCACTGCCCTAAAGCTTGTACAGCATCTAGCTTTCCAGCCTGTTGCAAGGGCGCAAGCTCTGCCAACAGTTGCTGTTCACGCTGCTCTAACTCTGCTGGGGTTCGACCTTGTACCACAAAATATTCACTGCTTTGCTGTTGCATAAAGCGTGAACGAATATATTGATCTTCCTGCTTTAAAGTGGCATCCATACTTTGTAAATTACGGATGTCATCATTGCTTTTCAGCAAGGCGAGACTACTACCCATCACCAGTAGAATCAGTGCAATCATGCCATAACGTAGCGTGTTGTGGCGCTGCACATAACTACGTGCTTTGCCAATAAAGGCCAAAGCACGTATCGCGGGTTCCGCATTCAGCGCAGGCAAACGTGGCAGCAATAAAATACTGGTCACCCATGCGGCGCTCAGTCCAACCATGGAAAAGACCGCAATCTGTTTAAAACCCGGAAATGGGGTAAAACTCAGCACCACATAGGCTAACAATGTGGTCATCAAACCCACAAATAGGCTTGGCAATAATGGTTTTAAAACTGCAAATCCATCCACCTGTCGATGCTGAGACTGCATGGCCATAAAGTAAAATGAAAAATCGACACAGACCCCTATCAGACTGGCGCCAAAGACCAGTGTCATCAGGTGAATTTCGCCGAAAACCCAATACGTCACCGCAAAGGCCACCAGACTGCCGGTACCGACTGCAACCATTTCCGTCAGCATCGGGCGTATCGAACGGAAGCCAAACCAGACCAGTAGTAATATTCCGATGGTCGAACCCACGCCAATAGTCGAGATTTCCTCTTTGGCAGAATTGGTGCCAAACTGTGCAAACAATAACGTGCCTGTCCAGTGCGGTTTAACCTGCAACTGGTTGAGCTGCCGATTGATATTCTGAATAAATGCAGCAGTCTGCTCTTGGTAGGCAATGTTATAGGGACTGCTATTGAGCTGAAGCACCATCAGGCGCGAGATGCCCTGCTCATCACGAATCGTGGCAAAGCCCTGCTCTAAATTGATATCGGCATTACTTTGTAGGGCACTTAAACCCACTGCATAACGGGGAAACAGCAATAAAGGATCTTGCTTGAGCATTTCAGCCGTGATTGGCATGCCCGGACTCATCAGTTGTAATAAGCCCTGCTCCATCAACGCAGCAGTATCCTGCCCTTGCACAATCTGCTGATCAGTCTTGGATAATAACCCCGCCTTGTGTAGATAGAGCGCTTGGGCAAATTGATCAGGATCAAGCTGTGGACGAACAGGTAAAAACAGCTGACTGTGGTCGGCTTGGGTTTTGAGTGCCTGCGTTGCCTGTTCGAGTTGCAGATCTGTTTTGGCATCCAGCACCACAAAAACTTTGTCATTTAACTGCTGGCTGACATATTGCTGTGCTTGTTCCAGATGAGCATCTTGATGTGCTTCAGGCAACAAAGCAAAAATATTGGTCTCAATCTTGATGCCTTTATTCAGCCAAGCCACGCCCAGTGCCAAAGCAATGACACACAGCACCAACAACCACAGGGCGCTAAACTTATTTTGCCAATTGGAAAAGCGCATTTTCCGCAGCCGTTAAAGTTTGAGGTTGAGCCGTTTGCTGGCTAAAACGAATGATGGTGCGATTATTGGCTTGTTCCAAAATGGTAATACGGTCCACATAACGCTGCCCTTGCGCATCGACTTGGACAAAAAGCTTTTTAAATAGACCACTTTTCGGTGTCAAACTGACATTCCATTGCGTCGGACTGTAATTGGCAGACACCACATTAAAGTTTTTAGCGAGTGCCGCTTCATTGCCCGACATCAACTGTAAAAACATCGTCGCTACAGAGCCATAAGGAGTCTTATCGACTTCAATTTGACTGGACGTGCGCTGCGTCTTTTGTACCAGCTTACGCGGTGTCACCACCAAATCGGCTTTGACTGGACTTTGAATCTGCCACAGCACGCCTTGGTTTTTGCTGAACAGTACCGTGCCTTTGGACACATAGGTTTTATTCAAAGAGGCCAGTTTTTTCTGCTGCTCAAATTGGGCACGCACCACAGGCGTTGCACCGAGCTGAGCAAACACCTGCTTCAATTCAGTATTTTGTGCATTCACTGTGGGAGCAAGCAGTGTCATCATACTGGCTGTACACGCAACCAAAATCGGCTTAAAAAATTTGTATCGAATCATGCTTGCATTACTCCGCTTTAAATTCAGGCCATGCATTTAAACAGTCCAGCAACACCTGTGGCGACTGGAAGCACATTTCACGTTTTTCAATGTGTACCGCCACTTGCGAGGTATAGCCTTTGGTCAGCTTTCTGCCTGAAACCGCATCGAAAATCAGATATTCGATTTTTAAGCGATTTTCCCATTCTTTTAAAATGGCGCGCACACGAATTTTTTGCTCAAACTCGATGCCTTGTACATAACGCACATGACTTTCAATCACCGGCCATGCATAGCCCGAGTCACGCATTTGGTTATAGTTATAGTGAAATTGATCCAGCAGTTTGCAGCGCGCAATTTCAAAATATTTTAAATAATGCCCGTGCCACACCACATTCATGGTGTCGACATCATGAAAAGGCACTTCAATGATTACATCAGCATGCATGCCCATTTCCTATGAATATTGAACAGCAATGCTGTCTAACAGTTCTAAATCCTCAAAGCGATGAACCAATGCCTGAAGCTCTTGTTGCAAAGGACGATCTTCCACTACATAGGTGAAGCTCTGAAGTACCCAGTGTTGAAATGCTGTTAAAACAGGGCTGAGTTCTGTATCTACCCCTTTGAGTTTGACCGCCTGAACCGCTGTACAGCTGAGTGCCGCAATCACTTGTTCAGTCAGGGTAATCACTCGACTGGCATCACGCGCAGCAATGGTGCCCATACTGACTTTGTCTTGATTATGACATTCGGTTGAACGTGAGAAAATCGACGCTGCGAGTGTTTGTTTCAAGGCTTCTGCTGTCCATGCCGAAACCCCAATTTGCACCGCTTTAAAGCCATGATTCAACGGCAAACGCTCAGGGCTTGAACCAGTTAAATTGCGCGGCAAACCATTGTTCATTTTATAGTCGACTAACTGTGCCAACTGGCGATCCATCAAGTCGGCAATATTCGCGATCATAATTTTCAGGCTGTCCATGGCTTGGGCAATATGTCCGCCATAGAAATGTCCCCCATGCAGTACCCGCAGGTTCACCGGATCAATCAATGGATTGTCATTGCTTGAATTCAGCTCATTTTCAATAAACTGACGCAACCAGACTTTAGAATCTTCAAACACCCCAATCACATGCGGCGCACAACGCAATGAATAACGGTCTTGCAGACGTGAACTTTGGTGTTCGGTTTGTACTTCGCTATTCAACCAGTCACGTAATTGGGCTGCAATATGTTGCTGTCCCGGATGTGGTTTTTGCGCAAACAAGACTTCATCAAAATGGCTTGGATTCCCTTCTAAAGCCAAAACATTCAGGGCGGTAATCAAAGTACTGGCAAAAGAAATCTGTTCGGCTTTTTTATAATTCAGACAAGCGATGGCGGTCATAACCGCTGTACCATTCATCAGGGCCAAGCCTTCTTTAGGACGCATCACCAAAGGCTGTATACCTTTTTCGGCATACACTTGTGCAATCGGCATAATCTGGTCTTGATAGTACACATCGCGCTCACCGACCAAGGCCCCAGCGATATAAGACAAAGGCGTCAAGTCCCCACTGGCACCCACCGAACCTTCCGAGGGAATCACAGGAATCACATCTTCATTCAGCATCCAGACCAAACGCTGCAACAAGGCATGCGAAACACCCGAATAACCGCGTGCCAAAGAACATAAACGCACCACCACAACAGCACGCGCTGTAATTAAGTCTAAGTTTTGCCCCATGCCACAGCCATGAAAACGCGACAAATGTAGCGGCAGCTCATGCACTTGGTGGGCTGGAATTTCAACCAAGCACGAGTCGCCATAGCCCGTGGTCACGCCATAAATGACGCCTTCGTCTTGCAACAGCTGATCGAGGAAATCTGCGCCACGTTGAATCAATGCTGTCCATTCAGCAGAGGCAGGCAATGCCACCTGTTTTTCCTTACGCGCTACAGCCACAACATCTTCAATACTGAGCGGAGTTTCCCCAACAATTAACACAAGACTTATCCTTTATTCCAAAAATTATAAAAATTAAACCATTGATAGGGCGCACGTATGCAATGCTGTTCCAACAGTTCCACATACTGTCGTGTGGTCTGTTGCATGGCCTGTAAACGCTCTTTACGTGGCCAGTTTAACTGCTCCGCGACTTGATGGATATGCACTTCAAAATGTGTATCGACTCGATAGCAAAACACAGCCAGCACAGGAGCTTTCAACAAACTGGCCAAAATCCATGCGCCCTGTGGCCACAGCGCCTGCTCACCTAAAAACGCAACCGATTGTACCCGATCTGACTGCACAGGTACGCGGTCTGCAGCCACAATCACCCATTCACCTTGATCCAACTTATCCTGCAAAATCAGTGCTGTTTCGATCCCCAACTCATCCACCGAAACCAAATTGACATCGGCATGTTCATTCAGTTTTTTTAAAAATGCATTGAACTTGGTGGCATGCTTTTGATAGACCAACACATTAATTCTCTGCGGATGCTCTGCTTTGACGGCGCGCAGTAATTCAATATTGCCAAAGTGCGACACCACAATCACCGCACCTTTTTGATAGTGCGAGCGAAAGTGCGCATGACCATGTAGCTTTAAGTTCTGTTCAGGAATATGCCCAAGCCAACCTTCAATTTTATCTAAAATACATTCGCCAAATTGCATCAAATGCGTATAGCTATGCCAAAGCTGCGGCTCAGCCTGAAACGGTGACTGTGCACCTGCAAAATGATGCAGTTTTTTTAAGTACAACAGAGAAGCCTGACGCACGGTATTGGAAAAGAGCCAGTACCATAAAATCACAAAGTACAAGATGACCCGACACAGCCAGCGCCCACCCAAACGGTAGAAACCCAGCATCAGCATCAGCGGCAACATCCCGCCCCGCTCTTTCACGGCGCTCCATTTCTGCATATGCTTCTCTGACCGCCTTAGCCTTTAACTTTCTGATAAATCAGTTTGGGGAACCGCAGCAGCATGCCACCTAACAAGCGACTATGCGCGCGCGCCATGCCCAAATTGTCACGCCAAACATCAAAATGTGAAATGCCACCTTCAGGGTAAACGACATGCGTGGGCAAATTGATAAACGGCACATTATCCCATTTCAAACGCACCAAAATTTCCGAGTCAAAGCCCATCCGCGGTTGAAACTTGGCTGTATTTAGAATGTTCACCGTCTGCGCCAAAGGATAAACACGAAAGCCACACATGCTGTCTTTAATGTCAAAAGACAGACTGTTAATCCACACCCAAATATGGGTTGCATAACGGCCATAGAGACGTTTTTTTGGAACAGTCGCATCAAAGATCGGCTGACCAATAATCATGGCTTCGGGATGCTGGATAGAGATGTCTAAAAAGCGTTGCACATCCTGCCAATCATGTTGTCCATCCGCATCCAGTTGCAAAGCATGGCTATAGCCACATTGAAAGGCATGCTTGAGACCCGTGATCACCGCCTGCCCCTTCCCTTGATTGTGGGTATGTTCAACCAAATCGACCCTTGGGTAGTCCTGCGCAAGCTGATGTAACACTGTTGTACAATCAGCATCACTGCCATCATTCACCATAATAATGGGTAACTCAAAAGCGCTTAAATGTGACAGTAACGCAGCCAAATAATGCGGATGGTTATACACAGGAATCACAAAGCAGTGTTTCATATTTGTCTCTCGGCTTAAACGTCTACAGGGACAGCAAACAGCAAACGTCCTGATGCCAATATTTTGTCATGATTTTTCAGCTCAAAACTGATCTTATGTGCTTTACGGCTGAGCACCAGTTCCAGCGTTTGATAGGGTTGGATCAGTCCTTGAAATTTTAACTGCTCAAAACCATTGCACCACAGTAAATCTGCCCAGTTTTGTTTGGCAAAATGTTGAATAAATCCAATTTGCCCTACGCCCGGATAAATCGGGAAGTTCGGAAAATGCCCTTTAAAGCATTCCAGCTCAGGCACAAACTCCAAAGCATAAGTGATCTGCATATCCTGTGACTGCTGTGTCAATACCACAGGCAGAGTCATCGGCTGAAAGAGTGATTTTAAATACTGTTTGTTCAGCTTCGATTGTGCATTTTGTGGCATTTGCGTTAAAAACCGCCACTGCCGCGGAATCGCGATACTTTCCAATTTCAGTTGTAAGTGTTTTTTCAGCTGTGCGGTAAAGGCAGCTTTACCCTTTTCAATGAGCAGCGCCCTTGCATCATCCGTTAACACTGCCACCACCGCCAACATCTGACGCTGTTCTTTTTCATGAATTAAAACATGGCACTGCTGTATTTCTGCCAACTCAGCGATTTTTGCTTCAATCGCATCGAGACTTAACCGCTTTTCTTCGAGTTTGACAATGCGGTCCAAACGCCCCAACAACTGAAACGAACTTTTGGGATTATCTGCATCCATAACCTGCACTTTATCACCTGTCAAAATCCAATCCTCGCTATAGGCATGGTTGGTTTTAACGGCTAACTCTTGCTGCTCGGCGCAGTTAATTTCGACATTGGCAAAGGGTGTCCATAGTGCATCATCCGCCTGACGGTGAGCAATCCCGCCTGTTTCAGAACTACCAAACACTTCGGTAATGGGACGGTTCAGCAAAGGACGCACACCTGCATCCAACTTTCCGCCAGAGGAATAGACCCGATGGCAGTCTTGCAACACCACATCTGTGGTCCAGCGCTTCAACAATGCAGGACTTGAAATCAGATAATTGGGTAGTTGCAGATGGGCAATTTTCTTTTGAAGATCAACCACATCTTCTGGGAAAGCCAGTTGTTTTTGGTAGAAACTACGTCCACTGGCTAAGGGCCACAACAGCTTAAACAACAAACCATAAATATGTTGATGACTCACCGTGGCAATCGCAACTGCCCGCTCAGGCAAATCAAAACTGGCTTCCAAACCACAGACTTCATTGAACAATTGTTGCAAGGTGCGCGGAATCTTTTTCGGCTGCCCTGTTGAACCCGAAGTATAGAAATACAGCTGTGCCTGATTGAGAAAGGCAGCATCAAATTGAAGCTCAAAGGTTGACGATGCTGTCGACGGCAAACGTTGTAAAAAATAAATCTGCTGTTCAGCCAATTCTTTTTCTAAGTCACTGACCCGATGCGGCGGCAACAGCACTTGCTTACCTGCTTGCAAGGCTGCAAACAACAATACCAAAAACTCATAACTGTCTTGTTCCCAAAGCGCCCATACTGGCTGTTCCAACTGCTGAATTTGCGTAGCCTGCACAGCTACATCCAACCAAAAAGTGTGAAAGGACACAAAACTTGAGTCCGCCTGAATACACAAGGGACGCGATGAATGGAGATGATGTTGAAAATGACAAGACATAAAATTTGTTTTTAAAAACCGTATTTCTAATCGCTATAGTTCGAGGCCACTGTTTCAGTTGCCCTGACGGAAATGCTGTTATTTCTGTGCCTGATGCAGTCGTTGCTGGCGTTTACGCAACACAAACTCACCCAGTAACAGTCCACCCATCAAGACATAAGAGATCAAACCGTTATACAGCACCCAAATCTTCATCGGTGCAAAGAAAACAGTGATCAGGGCAATGACCGCATTGATGCAAAAAAAACCACACCAAACTTTGGTCACTTGACGGGTCCATTCTACTCCTTCTTCGGGCAGATTAGGCTCTGCCAAACGTGCAAAACGTTCAATCATTGAAGGCGGTCGAATCAAGGTGCTGGCAAAAATAAACAGCGCCCCAAGACTCATAAAGACAGGATAGAGTTTAAGCCACGCATGATCTTTTAAAATCAAACTCAGCCCGCCACATAAAATGGCAAAACCCGTCAATGGCCACAGCAGGGCATTGCCCTTACTCAATAGCCGCAGAACGCCCAGTACAATCAATACCGCACTGACCCAGACATACTGTCCATGTGCCAAAGCATAAGCCACAAAAAAAGGATAGAGGATCAATCCAACCCCTGCTACCCCTTTTAAGATGTTGTTCATGCAGCCGACATATTCTGAATCACGACCACCACATCTTCTACGGTGCGCACATTTTTAAAGTCTTCAGGGTTGACTTGTTTGCCGGTCAACTCTTTAATTTTTACCACCAAATCAATGGCATCAATACTGTCAACATCGAGGTCTGAAGCTAGGTTTGACTCTAATTGCACATCTTCAGGCGCAATTTCAAACAGCTCTTCCATCCATTCACGTAATTTTTCTAACACGGTTTCTTGTGCAAGCATAGCAACCTCTTATGCTGTTTTCTGTGCTTCAACCAAAGCCACTAAGCTTTGAATTGATTTAAAATGTTCTTTGGTTTCTGCAGACTCTGCATTCAAATGAATGCCATAACGTTTTTTCAATGCCAAGCCTAATTCAAGGGCATCAATCGAGTCCAAACCTAGACCATCGCCAAACAAAGGCGCGCCTGTATCAATGTCTTCAATACTGATGTCTTCAAGGGCAAGGACATCAATAATCATTTGCTTTAATTCATCAGCAAGATTAGTCATTTAGGGATAACTCTTGGTTAAAAAACCACTGTAATTGTTGATTTAATTGACGTACATTTTTTGGATTGACCGTTACGTCATCCAATACGTCTTCCACGCGGATCGCATCCAAGACTTTTACATGGATATGAAAAGGCTGTTCTGGAATGTGATACCATTTTTCGTTTTTAGTGAGTGTCGAGGGCGTACAGCTAATTAGCACAGGCCGAATCGGTACCCCTGCCCTTAGTGCAATATTGGCTGCGCCACGCTGGAACTCGTTCAACTGCTCACCTTTGGCCGTCCGTGTTCCTTCAGGAAAGATGAGCAATGAGGCAGCATGGTCTTGTTGTAATTTATGTACACAGTCCTGAATAAACTGCTCGGAACCTGCATTTAAAATATAGCCTGCGCTTTGTACAGGACCTTTGGTAAATGGATTCGACCACAGCGCCTGTTTCACAACGCAATTCGCTTGTTCCATTAAACCAATTAAAACCACCACGTCAATCAGTGTCGGATGGTTGGCAATCACCAGCTCTTGTTGGCTGTGCTGTAGCTTATCTAAACCTTCAACCGTATAGGTCATAATGCCCAGTTTTACCATCATCTCGGT
Source organism: Acinetobacter halobius (assembly GCF_044130335.1). Taxonomy (NCBI): domain Bacteria; kingdom Pseudomonadati; phylum Pseudomonadota; class Gammaproteobacteria; order Moraxellales; family Moraxellaceae; genus Acinetobacter; species Acinetobacter halobius. The sequence goes on along the minus strand of NZ_JBIQOD010000013.1, from coordinate 70,866 downwards.
AAAACCTTTGAAACTGTGCTTAATGACCTTTTGGGTGCGCTGCTTGCGAACTTCTGGGTCTTGTGAACTCAGCTTGACCATTGGTGCAATCAAACTACCAATCGCCACACCGCCTAAGCCAAAACTGGCAAAGCTAAAGCCCGTTGCCCCAACACGCCATGCATAGTTGGCTTTTTGCTTGATTTCATCTAATTTCAGCATTTTGTCCACACTTCAAATTCAGTTTCGTTGTTATTGTTCCAAAACGCATTAAACGCTAAAGCTTGTTGATAAGCAGGATCTTGAGCGATGTGATGTTCTGACTCTAAAATCAAATTTGCAGGCGCTAATGAAATCACAGCACCCATCGCAAAAGCAGCAAATGGCTGATGCTCGATATAAATTTCAGGTAGTGCATCATCATAATACACCAGCAAAACCTGACGGGCTTCGGGCTGTGTTTTTAACCACGCATAGGCTTCAATCAACCCGTCATTCCACGAGCCTGCCAAACTGGTCGCAGGTGTCGCATCCTGACATAAAATAGAATACAAGCCTGAAATGGCATTATGAACCGAGGTTGAAAACTGTGTCGGTGAAGGCGTTTGCTCTCTCAAGACATCTTCTAATATATTCAGCGTTTTGGCTTCATCGCCATATTGCGACACCCAAACAATATAATCGACATTGCAGGTATCTAAAGCTTGTATGGCACTATTCAAAGCCAGCTTTGCCAGACGCGATAAACGTCGACGTTGCATCGCAGGAATGTGTTCTATAGCTGATAATTCTTGATCAACCGAACTTAGATTTAAGCGGGATACGTGGAGTTGCATCATCATGATCAGTGTTTAAAAAATTGACAAATTATCAGGCGCGCAATTATAGCACCGAGCCAAATTTTTCACAAAAAATAACAAAACCACGTTGTTTTCAAAAATAAAAATGTGAAATACCATTCACTTATCAATAAAAAATTGCCGCTTTTTTTATCAATACCTCTAAATTGGCGGATTTTTAGTATCCCCACGTAACATGGACTACATTTAACCTACACGTTGTATCATTTTAAAAGATCGCACCATAAGCCTTTGATTATATCTATTGGCAAACCAAAGGCTTAACAAGAAAGGATCTTCATTAAGCTTGAGCAATGACAGGCTCAGTTTGTGGCAAACGGCGTTTGATCACGGCATAAGCTACACCAGTCACCACACTTCCAATCGCAATCGCCAATAAATATTTTAATGGATAATTCATCGCATTCGGAATGATCAGCACCATTACACCGCCGTGCGGAGTGACCAATTCACATTTAAACAATGCAACCAAAGCCCCCGTTACAGCACCACCTGCGATCGTACATGGAAGCACTCGAATCGGATCTTTGGCTGCAAACGGAATAGCTCCTTCCGAAATAAAACATAGGCCAAGGACCACAGCAGCCTTCCCTGCATCTTGCTCAGGTTTGGCAAATTTATGCTTTGCCAGAAAAGTTGCAATTGCCATACCCAATGGCGGTACCATACCCGCGGCCATGGTAATCGCCATCGGTCCGTATGTTTGTGACGTCAGTAAGCCTACCGTAAAGGCATAAGCGGCTTTATTAATTGGCCCCCCAACATCAATACACATCATACTCCCAAGAATAATCCCCATGATCATGGCATTGGTCGTACCCATATTGGCAAGGAAGTGTGTAAGTAATTCAAACAATTGTGCAACAGGCTGTCCAACCACATAAATCATGATTAAACCAACAGCTAAACTGGCTAATAGTGGAATAATCAAAATTGGTTTTAAGGCTTCTAGGCTACTTGGGAGTTTTAATTGTTTCGATAAAAATAACGCAATATAACCTGCAATAAAACCTGCAACTAAGCCACCGAGAAAGCCTGCCTCTAATTGTGTTGCAAGCAAGCCTCCAATCAAACCAGGGGTTAAGCCCGGACGATCCGCAATAGAATAGGCAATGTAACCTGCCAGCATAGGCACCATGAGAGTAAATGCTGCAGCGCCTATTTGTTTTAAGGATGCTGCAAAGCTCCCTTCAACAGGATTGAGGCCAAACATAAACGAGATCGCAATGATCAAACCGCCCGCCACCACCATCGGCAGCATGAAAGACACCCCCGTTAAAAGGTGTTTATAAATTCCAGCTTTTTCTTTGTTTTCACTTTCTGTCTTGGTGGCTGTTTGCTTACCCGTTTCAAGCACTTTGGCTTCAGCAATTGCATTTGCAAAAGTCTTATCGGTTTGCTTAAGGGCAAATCCCGTACCGCAGCGATATACACGTTTGCCTACAAAGCGATCGGTATTGACCTCAATATCCGTTGCTAAGATCACCACATCTGCATTGGCAATACATTCTGCCGATAAAATATTTTTAGCCCCAACCGAACCTTGGGTTTCAATATCAATCTGATAACCATGCTTTACTGCACCTTGTTGCAAGGCTTCGGCCGCCATAAACGTATGTGCAACACCAGTTGGACATGCTGTAATTGCGACAAACCGTGTAACCTCAGCATTGTCTGCAATAGGTTCATCTACAGCATCTGAATGCTCAAAGACTTGTTGCAAAAGTATGGTCGCATCATGTTGTGCGGCACCCAAACGAATGACTTTCACAACTTTGTCACGCAGTTGATCTGTATCTGTCGACTTCTGTCCCACAAAAACAACCGTATCAATAGCATTTGATAAATCGAGATGTTCGACTGACGTCGCTACATGATTGGAAATACCAAGTGCTGTTGCTGCTTTGGACAATTTTTTGGCCAAAATCACTGCATTAATCGGCTGCTCGGGACTATGTGGCACAAATAGAATATGTTTTATCTCTTGCATCGTATTAACTCAATGATTGGACTGAGATTTGCGATTTCAAATCTTCAATAACAGCAAAGTCTGGAAGGGCAAACCCTATTTGGGTCACGGCATTGCTCGCAATTGCGGTTGCTGTTTTCAATGTTTCTTCTGGGGAAGTTGAACTCAACAAGCCATGAATCATCCCTGCCACTAAGGAGTCTCCTGCACCCACCGTACTTTGGACGCTGACCTTCGGTGCAGTAGCATGCAGGGATTGTGTGCGGTGAAGCCAGTTCACCCCGTTTTCACCCATCGAGACCACAATGTGTTCTATCTGACTATTTAAACGGGCAAAAAGGTGCTGTTGTTCTGCAAAAGTTTCTGCTGGCAAATGGTAAGTTTCCGTCAACTCATCCGTATTGGGCTTAATCAACCAAGGATGGGCAGCAATTGCCGCTTTCAATGCAATACCACTGGTATCCACTGCGACTTTTTTACCCTCAGACTGTAACCATATAATCAGCGTTGAAAGCTCTTCTGCAGAAAAACCTTGTGGCAAACTACCTGCAATCACAATCGCATCCACTGCAAAAATCAGTTGTGATAGGCGTTCACGTAGCTGTTGTTTTGCGGCGGTATCCACAAAAAAGCCCTTGCCATTGATGTCTGTCATCTGACCAGAGGCTTCTGCAATTTTAATGTTTTGTCGTGTTTCACCTGCAACATAAATAAATTGGTTATCAAATTGCTCTTGCTGGATATGATGGTCAAAAATTTGACGGTTTTCTTGCCCCAAAAAGCCACTCACAATCAGTTCATGTCCCAAATCCTTAAGGACCTGTGCCACGTTTAAGCCTTTACCTGCTGCATGGCTTTGGGCCGTTAACTGACGATTGACCTCGCCAATTTTTAGTTGATCCAATTGCACGGTGAGGTCAATTGCAGGATTCAGGGTAATGCTTAATATCTTAGCCATTCGGTAATTACTCCACCAATGCACGTACGGCGGTTGCACTGTCACAACTTAAGGCTTGCTGTGCGACCTGTTGGCAATTTATATAGTTCAAACCACGAATTTGCGCCTTCACCAATGGAATACTGGTACTCGACATACTCAACTCATCCACGCCCAAGCCCATCAATACAGGCACAGCTTTTGGGTCAGCAGCCAATTCACCACAAATGCCCACCCATTTACCATGCTGATGTGCTGCCCGAACAGTCTGATCAATCAATAACAAAATACTCGGATGTAAGCCATCAGCTTCAGCAGACAACAGCGGATGACCACGGTCAATCGCCAGAGTATATTGAGTCAAATCATTGGTTCCAATACTAAAAAAATCAACTTCTTGAGCAAGAATCGGAGCCAACAATGCTGCCGCAGGAACCTCAATCATAATACCGACTTGTAAGTTTTCACATGGATGCTGTATGCGAACCTCATCCAAAATCGCTTTTGCTGCTCGCCATTCTTCAACCCGCCCAATCATAGGAAACATAATCCTTAATGGGCGATTATCCGCAGCTTTAAGTAAGGCAACCAATTGCTGACGTAACAATTCTGGCTTACGTAAAGTCAGACGAATACCACGTAAGCCCAAGAATGGATTTTCTTCTTTTTCAATAGGCAAATACGGCAAAGGTTTGTCCCCGCCCACATCAAGTGTACGTACCACCAATGGACGACCCGCCAAAGCATCTAACACCACCCGATAATCGGCTTCCTGTGTAGCCTCATCAGGCGCACTGCTGTGTGACATAAAGACCAATTCTGTGCGTAGCAAACCAATTGCTTCTGCCCCATCTGCCACAGCCTGTATCGTAGCGCCTACTTTGCCAATATTGGCTGCAATTTCAACTTGATGTTGATCCAGTGTGATGGCAGGTTCTAAACAGTGCTGTTCCGCTTGTTCTCGTAACTCACGCTGGCGTTGGCGCTCTGCAATGGCATGATCAATCTGGCTTGGCTCTGGTGAGACCACATACTCACCTGTATCCCCATTAATCAGCACGGTGGCATGGTTCTCAATACTTAAAACAGTTGCACCCGCACCTACGACCGCTGGAATAGCCAAAGCACGTGCCACAATAGCACTATGGGCACTCGCCCCACCAACCGCAGTCAAAATACCTGCAACCCGGTCTTTATTCAGACGCGCGACATCACTTGGACCAACATCATGCATAATTAAGATATAAGGTTGCTCGGGTTCTGTGACCTCAGCAACACCGCACAAAGCAGCCAAAACACGCTCACCAATATCTCTCAAATCAGCCGCACGCTCTGCCAGTAAATGATCACTAAGTGCAGCCTGCGCAGTCGCAGCCACTTCAATATGCTCATGCCAAGCCGCCGCAGCAGACAACCCTTGTTTTAAACCGCGTTGCACACTTTGGATGAGGTCTGGGTCATCCAGCATTTCCAAATGTGCCATGAAAATCTGTTTAATGGCGGTAGATTCAGTATGTGCAATGAATTGACGTAAGCTGTTTTTCACCTGATGAAGCGCAATTTCAAGCTTTTCATTCTCAGCTTTAAAGCTCTGTCCGAGACGTTCATAGCTAAATTCACGTGGCTTCACCACATGTGCAGGACCAAAAGCAAGGCCAGTTGATGCTGCAATACCGCAGCTCCCCGTATCGCCATGTGATTCAAAACGCAGTAATTCCAAAGTATTTCCGACTGGGTCACTACTGCTGTGCTGATGAGATACAAGGTCAATAGCTTCAACCTCTTCTCCTAAGCCCTGTTGAACTGCATCAATAATCTGTTCTAAGCCTGCTACAGCATCGGTATCAGGTTGTGCAATAAAAGTCAGAGTTTGACCACGACGGCATCCCATGGCTAATAATTTGGTTAAACTTTTTGCCGAAACGTAAGCCCCCTCATCTACAGCAACGAGAATATCCCCTGCAAATTTCTTGGTCATATTGACCAAGTGTGTCGCGGGACGCGCATGCAGTCCATGAGCGTTGGCTAAGACAATACGACGAGATGGCCAATCAGGAATCAGTTCAGCACCAATTAACTGCGCCAACTGGTGACTATCTTGCTCTTGGTTGAGGGTATGAACTTGTTCAGTATCAAACAAAATATCCATTAATTGTTGAAACCGTGGCATATCCAGTTGCTCATTACTGGCAATACACACCAAAGTCTTGAGCATTTCCTGCTGATGGCTTAAAACCTGTTCCGCTTTTACCAAACTTACAGCTGGGCTCAAAACATGCTGGTTCGAAGTGATCGACCAGACCCCCTCCCCTAAATGAATCATGCTTTTTAGGTTTAAACCCGACAGAAAACCACACTCCACCATTTTTTGCTGTTTCAGTAGCTGTGTTGCCTGCCAAATCAAATCCTCTACATCTAGTGCGGGAACTTGAGTGGCGATTAAATTTTCATGCAATGCCAAAGATGCTGGTTGGGCTTGTAATAATGCAATAATTTGCTCTGCAGATTGAGCCTGTTTCACTTGGTCAGCGACCTTGTTAATTAAAGCCCGTGTCAAAACTTGTAAGACTTGCAAATGCTCATCTGATTTCGCAGCAATCACCACCGCTAAATAAATTTTATTTTCACCGTCCCAAACAATTCCTTCAGGAAAGTGCGCCAGACGAATACCCGTTTTTAAAATAGATTGGCGCGACTGAGGTGTCCCATGCGGAATGGCAATTCCTTGCCCTAAATACGTTGCACTTTGTTGTTCGCGCGCGGTCAAGCCATGAATATAATCAGGGGTAACCAATTGGTCTTCGACTAAGATATCGACTAGACATTGCAACGCTTGTGCCTTATCAGTGGCGTGTTGTTTCATTCGAACATGTTGTATATCTAGCGCGAGCATAAAACGTCCTTGCAAAGCAGCATAGTGAGAAGCCATGCCTTTTTTACTGGAGAAAAAATAAAAGTCGAATTCTACTCAGGATTTACCCGAAAATCTGTATATTTTAGTCAATCATTTAAATGATTGTTATCGTGAATAAAGGTTTAATATTTTATGAAGAAAAATTTTCATAAATTATAAATAGTTAAGAATAGTTAAAAAAAGAGAAGGAAATATGTTCCTCCTCTTTTTATTTTTCAACTAGATATAGTATTGCGCTCTTTTTTTGGCAAATTTATCGAGCTGCTTTAAAAAGCCTTCAAAATAGTCTTTTTCTTTTTCTTCAGTACGATATCCAGCGTAGAGAGTACGACGCAAACCTTCAGGTGCTACACAGTCCAAACGACGTGAAGTCACCCAGCCTTTTTGTTCATATTCATTCACTACCCAGTCTGGCAACGCACCAATACCACGACCACTTGCCACCAACTGGATCAGCATTTGAGTCAGATCGGTGGTACGGATTTGTTTTGGCAGAATATTGGCTGGAATAAACAGACGCGACATAATATCCAAACGATGTTTATCAACTGGATAGGTAATAAGAGTCTCTTCGGCAAGCTCTTGTACAGTAATCTCTTTAGCGCGAACCAAAGGATGGGTATTGGATAAGACCAAACGTGACTCGTACTCAAAAATTGGGAAATATTCTACCCCTTTTAATGCAATCGGATCGGCTGTAATCAATAGGTCAAATTCGCCCGTCTGTAATAATTCATGCGGGTTCGCCTCAAAGCCTGAAGCAAAGTCCAAATCAACATCAGGATATTGCTGACGATATTGATTTAACAACGGCATTAACCAATCAAAACAACTATGACACTCAGAAGAAAAGGTAATGCGTCCTGTTTGCCCATGTACGATACGGGTAATGTCGCTTTGTGCAATTTGTACCTGTGGTAACACCTCATCCGCTAACTTTAATAGACGCTGTCCAACATTCGAAAAACTAACAGGGCGACTGCGACGATTCACCACCTCCACACCAAACCATTGATCAAGCTCACGCAACTGGTGCGATAGTGCTGAAGGGGTTAAACACAAATCCCCTGCAGCAGCGACCAATGAGCCATGCTCTCTTAAGGCGGTTAAAGTTTTTAAATGGCGGAGTTCTAACATCTGGCGCAACTCAAGGTTTAATTTTAATAGATACGGTATAGCTTAACTGATAATTACGCCTAATACTTAATATTTTTCACCTTTAAATTAAACTTATTAATTTATTTCATTATTTAATTTTAAATCATGCTGTCTATAACAAAAATTTTACCGCCCTACACGGTATGTAAATATATTCAGCACACAATCAATAACTCAGAGATGCAAGCCACAATTTACTGCTGAAGCCTGTTTTAGACATGAAAGTAACTCTCAAACAAGTAAAGAAAATGATTGGCACGATCAACTACAAGTTAAAAACCACAGCTAAACACTTCTTATGGGTTAAGCTCAATCCACCCTATTATATACCTGAGTGATATTCATCTCATTTATATAAAGCTGATGTTTTCAAACACCTTCGATCAACTAAAGCACACTACATTATTTGCCTCAGCCTTGGTTTTTGATGTTCCACGTGAAGCATCATGTAAGCAGGGAGCAAAAGTCGTTTGTATCTCAAACTAACGAGATACAAAACAAGGCATGCAAAAACAAAAAAAGCTTCCTATTTTGGAAGCTCTTTTCAATGTTAACTTAACTATCAATCGTGAGTTTTAAAATCTCAGCCTTGGTATAACCACGTTCTTTTAAAAGATGTTGAATGGCTTTTTTCTCATCTTGATCTTCAAGAAATTTACAGCGTTGAATCAATCGCATATCCGTTTCAAATTGGAAATTATGACGACACTCCAATTCCTTATTAGAAGGCGTAGTAAAAAAATGCAGCACTGTTAGATACTCTCTTTCTTGCTGTTGAAGTGGCCCGCCTTCAACGAATACCTATCTAACACAACTGTTAAACACCCTTTGTGTAAATGATGACGAATCTCGATCCATTATGCAAGTTTAGACCTATCAAATGTTCTCTCTATATCCATTACAAGGCTAAGTGCATATCTTAATCATCGACTCAACTCGCTTTTGATCATGAAAATTCATCAGCTCATCCTGAGAATTCTTCACCCAATCTGGATTGATCTGTCTTTTAGACGTTTTAAACTGTCTGGTTTAAATATATAACCATTCAATATGCCGAAGCTCGAACGTCAGAAACTTACCCTCCCCACAGGTCATGACAAGCTGCTCCTGCATTCCTGCTGTGCACCTTGTTCAGGTGAAGTCATGGAAACCCTGATTGAGTCAGGTATCAATTTTTCCATCTTTTTTTACAATCCCAATATTCACCCCGTGAAAGAATATCTAATTCGTAAAGAAGAAAATATTCGCTTTGCAGAAAAACATCATATTCCATTTATTGACTGTGATTACGATACAGACAACTGGTTTGCACGTGCCAAAGGGATGGAAAATGAGCCAGAGAAAGGCATCCGTTGTACCATGTGTTTTGATATGCGGTTTGAACGAACGGCGTTATATGCGGCAGAACATGGCTTTAGCCTAATCAGTAGCTCTCTCGGCATTTCCCGTTGGAAGAATATGCAACAGATCAATGAATGCGGACACCGTTCTGCTTCACATTATGCAGGCATTCAGTACTGGGACTATAACTGGCGCAAACATGGCGGTGCGGTACGCATGCTAGACATCAGCAAACGTGAAGAATTTTATCAACAAGAATACTGTGGTTGTGTGTATTCACTGCGGGATAGCAACCGCTGGCGCATGAGCCAAGGCCGTGAGCGCATCAAACTCGGAGAAAAGTTCTATTCCAATGCCATGGATCAGGACAGCTGATTTTAGTTCGCAGACGCCACATACCAATTTTTCCAAGAGCTGGTTCCACGTACCGCAATCGACACGGTCGGAATCAGCTTTTCTTTTAAAATCGCTGTTTGTCCAACCGCTTTGGCTAAGCGTGCTTTGACGGAATGAATGCATTCACGGTCACCAAATTCACAGCGGTCTAAGCTGGTTCCACCACAAGGCCCATTAGCCAAGCCTTTGGGGCAAGTTTCTGGGCAAATGTACAGGGTCTCGCCTAAACGGCATTGACCACAACTCTCACAGCCCACCACTGCATGCTTACTCAAATGTTCCGTTTTCAGTAATGCATTGTTGGCTTTCGTTCGATCCCAAACATTAAAATTAAAAATAAACCGCCCTACTCCTTTAGCCAGTTTAGATTCAAATAAAGCATCGTGCATCAGATGCAGATGTTGGTATTTAATGATCTGACTTGAGGTCGCAGGCCGTGAATAATAAGTCAGCTTCGGATGAAATTCCGTACCTGTTTGCACCTGCCAAAGCGTATTCCAAAGTCGTTCACACTCAGCAAAACTCAAGTGTCGATATTCTTCAATATAGCGTTCCAACAACATTTGTTCTTCAGGCTGATGGCAAGCCGATAAATGCACTCCCGCAAAGCCCAAATGTCGACACATAAGAATCTGTAATGCGCAGCGCACATAAACGCCATCACTTAAACCCTGTTCTTTTTCCTGTTGTAACACCTTCAATATATGCGGGGTAATCACAATGCCGGCTACTTTATGTTTCAGCATAAACTTAGCCCGCGCCAAGGTCAGTGGCATAACGCAGGCTAAAATTTTCTGCGCATACTGATGTTGCGCTAAAAATGCATGCGCATCCTGTAAAGCAGCCATGTCATAGCCCAATTGGGTAATCACATAATCCGCCCCTGCTTTCATCTTTTTATGCAGTTTCAGATATTGTGCCTCTTTTTCCGCTTCCGCATATTTAAACGGATTAAACGCCACACCGATATGAAAACCGCCTTGGCGTTTGGCTTCCATGACAGCATTCACAGACTCCAAATAACGTGTCCGTGGCTCTAAGTCATGGCTGTAGTGGTGCTGTTTTAATTTATCGCCCGTTAAGAGCAACAGGTTCTTTTGACCCTGTATTTTTGCATCCTGCAAAAACTGCTCAAAGTCCCGTATATCGCGCGCTTTCCCCGAAAAGTGAATGACTTTTTCAATCGCTTGTGGATACTGCTTGGCGACCATTAAAGGCGCTTCATCGTCATCCGCATGTACCCGATCGGCCAGCGTCATAGCCGCAGGAAAACCTGCAAATTGAGTTTTGACAGGCCATTGGGCTTGCTGCACGCTTAAGTATTCAACCAATACGCAAAATTGTTGCTGTGCAAAATATTGAGCAAGTAAGGACATCACAGGAGAAATAATCCAGAGGATTAAAAAAAGAAGAATTATAGTACAAATCAAAAAGAGATGACGAATCGTCTGATTATTCACTACGGCACATTTAATATTTCGTTAACTCTCCCTCTACCCGATGAGTGCCCCCTGATCGGATTACGCAATTGCCGTGTCCATCTCGAATTAAACCTGATGCTCAAATGCAAAAAAGAATGACTTGAGCGCTCAACGACACACCAGTACCAACACAACATTTGTCTAGCCCCCTTATTTACTACGCCGATTGACTTATTTTCGATAAGATTGTTCTTTTTTATGCTTTTCAATTGTTTAAAGACTAAGCACTTTTCGGCTTTTTAAAATAAAGGTCTCTTTTCAAGCTGAGATTGACTGTGTATAACAATGGACAACTCAGGGAAATGATTCGCGCATAGGCAAAAGCCTGAAAAAAGCTTAAACTATGTGCCAATGAAAACAAATGATACATCGTCCATGACGACAACAATGAAGGTGAAGGTTGATGCCGCTCAATACTGTTGAAGAGCTAGTTGCAGATATCCGTGCAGGTAAGATGGTCATCCTGATGGATGACGAAGATCGTGAAAATGAAGGTGATTTAGTTATTGCAGCGACCCATGTTCGCGCAGAAGACATCAACTTTATGATCACCCATGCCCGTGGTTTGGTGTGCTTAACGCTCAGCCGTGATCGCTGTAAACAATTGAATCTTCCTTTGATGGTCGATGCCAATGGCGCACAACATGGCACCAACTTCACGCTTTCAATTGAAGCAGCAGAAGGTATTTCTACAGGGATTTCACCTGCGGAACGTGCGCATACCATTCAAACGGCTGTAGCGGCACATGCCAAACCATCCGACATCGTTCAACCGGGTCATATTTTCCCATTGATGGCGCAGCCTGGCGGTGTACTGCACCGTGCTGGGCATACCGAAGCAGGTTGTGATTTGTCTCGCCTAGCGGGTTTAGAGCCTGCATCTGTCATCTGTGAAATCATCAATGAAGATGGCACAATGGCGCGTCGTGCCGATCTTGAATTTTTTGCTGAAAAGCATGGTTTAAAAATTGGCACCATTGCGGATCTGATTCACTACCGTATGACCAATGAACAAACGGTTGAACGGATTGATCAGCAAAGCATTGATACCGAATATGGGACTTTTGACTTATATCGTTACCGCGAATTAGGCAATCCAGATATTCACTTGGCTTTGGTGAAAGGTGAACCGAAAGAAGGGGTAACCACCGTTCGTGTTCATGGTTTCAACCCTGTTCGTGACTTGCTTAAGTTCAATAAAAAGGACGGCGAGCCAGCATGGAATCTCGACAAAGCGCTGCAAGAAATCGCAAGTAGCGATCGGGGTGTTTTGGTTTGGATTGGTCAACGTCATTTACAAGACTTAGGCCCAGCCTTAGACAGCCTTACCGCACCAAAACCAACCAAATCCAATGCTGCTTTATCTCAGCAGTACCAAACCATTGGGGTTGGCGCACAAATTTTACGTGATTTAGGCGTAGAAAAGATGAAGCTTTTAAGCTCACCTTTACGCTTTAATGCACTTTCTGGGTTTAATTTAGAAGTGGTGGAATATATCACCGCACATCAAACAACTTAAAAAATCATCGAGGTTGCTATGGCAATTCGCCGTATTGAAGGTATGTTACATCTCGCTAGCGAAGGCCGTTATGCGATTTTAGTGGGTCGTTTTAACAGTTTTGTTGTCGAACATCTATTAGAAGGTGCAATTGATACATTGAAACGTCATGGTGTATCAGAGGATAATATCACTGTTGTTCATGCACCAGGCGCGTGGGAACTTCCTGTCGTAGCTAAGAAATTAGTGGCGTCTGAACGCTTTGATGCCATCATTGCACTGGGTGCTGTGATTCGTGGTAGCACACCTCACTTCGACTTTGTTGCAGGTGAATGTGCCAAAGGTTTAGGCGTGGTTGGCCTAGAATCTGGTCTTCCAGTGATTAATGGTGTATTGACTACGGATAGTATCGAACAAGCGATTGAACGCTCGGGTACAAAAGCAGGTAATAAAGGCGGCGAAGCTGCTCTTACTGCAATTGAAATGGTTAACTTGTTAAAGGCTATTTAACGCTATGTCGCAAACATTGCAAGCAACTTATGCAGCAAAACGTAAAGCACGTCGCTTTGCTGTACAAGGAATTTACGAATGGCAAATGAGCCACAATCCAGTCCATGAGATTGAAGCACGTACGCGTGTGGAAAATGCCATGCACAAAGTGGATCTGAGCTATTATCATGAATTGTTAACCCAAGTGGTTGCCAATCATGAAGCATTGGATGCGCTCTTAATCCCTGTGCTTGATCGCGACGTTTCTGCGCTTGACGGCGTTGAACTTGCGACCCTTCGTTTAGGCGCATATGAACTCAAGGAACATCTTGAAATTCCATATCGTGTGGTTTTAGACGAAGCAATCGAGCTTGCTAAACACTTTGGCGGTGCAGACAGCCATAAATACATCAATGGTGTATTAGATCGTTTAGCAACAACTTTACGTGCAGCAGAAAAGCAACAAGCGAACTCACAGTAGTAGATTTGTTGTATGGCTGAGTTTTCGATCATTGATAGCTATTTTAATCGTAAGAGTCCTTATTCTGTCGATTTAGGCGTCGGTGACGACTCAGCCTTGCTCACCCCTCCTCCACAGCAACAATTGGTCATCTGTGCCGATACTCTCGTTGCTGGACGTCACTTCCCGCTTGATACCAGTCCCCATGCGATTGGCTGGAAATCTGTCGCGGTCAATTTATCTGATATCGCCGCAATGGGCGCGAAACCTCAGAGTATTTTACTGGCCTTGAGCTTACCCCAAATTGATCATGACTGGCTTAAAGGCTTTAGTCAGGGTTTATATGATTGTTGCGATCAATTTGGCGTGAGTTTAATTGGTGGAGACACCACCCAAAGCCCACATCTGACCATTTCAGTGACTGCACTGGGCTGGGTCGATATCGGCCAAGCCGTCACCCGCTCCGCTGCTCAAGTGGGTGATTTAATTTGTGTTAGTGGTACGGTTGGTGATGCCGCCTTCGCACTGCAACACTTGGGCCACCCTCTGCAACAACGTTTGGACTACCCTACCCCACGCTGTGAACTGGGCCAAGTACTCAAAGGCTTGGCACATAGTATGATTGATGTGTCCGATGGCTTAGCACAAGACTTAGGTCATATCTTAAAGGCCTCAAATGTCGGTGCGACCCTACAGCTTGATCAATTGCCCATCAACATCGCTCTACAAGATTTAACACGAGAACAACAATGGCAATATGCTTTGGCGGGTGGCGATGACTATGAATTATGCTTTACAATAAGTCCGCAGAATTATGAAAAACTTTTGCAACAACAAAACCATACTAAGATCAACGTGATTGGAAAAGTTGACGCTCAAAGCGGTCTACGTTTTCAACAAAATGGCTTAGACCATTCATTGCAATTTACTGGATATCAACACTTTGCATAAGCCTCCTATCCTCTTTCGTCAGATGTCTGGGTACGACCGTTTCATCGTGTTTTGCGGTGTAGGTTTTGGCTCAGGACTAGCACCCAAAGCACCAGGAACATTTGGTTCAGCCTTTGCACTGCTGTTCGTCCCAATCTGGCTTGCAATTGGCTTATCCAACACCATTATTGCCATCATCTTCATGTCTCTGATCGGCATTTATATTTGCGGCCATACCGCCAAAGTCATGGGAGTACATGATGATGGACGTATCGTATGGGATGAATTTGCAGGCCAATCCATCGCTTTCTTGCCTGTACTGTATTTAGGGCAAATGAATTGGCTGTGGCTGTTGCTTGGTTTTGCCTTATTCCGCTTATTTGACGTATGGAAACCCTGGCCAATCCGTGTCATTGACCAAAAAGTCGATGGTGGTTTCGGCATCATGCTTGATGACATTATTGCTGGTCTTTGGGCCGCACTTTGTATTGGGCTTTATTTTTATTTCACCGTGGCCTAGGCCATTTTTAGGATTAGAACATGTCAACGACTGTTATTATTCTTGCTGCAGGTAAAGGAACGCGTATGCGTTCGACGTTACCCAAAGTGCTACAACCACTTGCAGGGCGTCCTTTACTCGGTCATGTGATTGAAACAGCAAAAAAAATCCACGCTGAAAACATCATTACGATCTATGGTCACGGTGGCGATCGGGTTCAAGCAGCTTTTGCAGATCAAGACATTAAATGGGTTGAACAAGCAGAACAACTCGGTACTGGGCATGCGGTACAAATGACCCTGCCCGTTTTACCTCAAGATGGTATTTCCCTCATTCTCTCTGGTGATGTGCCTTGCATTAGCCAGAATACGCTACAAAAACTATTAGATGCATCGAGCCAAACTGGTATCGGCTTAGTCACACTCACTGTGGATGATGCAACAGGCTATGGTCGTATCGTCCGTGAGAATGGTCAGATTCAAGCAATTGTTGAACATAAAGATGCAACAGAGCAACAGCGCCAAATCAAAGAGTTTAATACCGGCATTTACTGTGTGAGCAATGCCAAATTGCACGAATGGTTACCCAAACTCAGCAATAACAATGCGCAAGGCGAATATTACCTGACAGATATTGTGGCAATGGCATTGGCTGATGGTTTGACCGTTGCCTCAGTTGAGCCTGAACAAGCCTTCGAAGTTGAAGGGGTCAATGACCGTATTCAGCTGGCAGCTTTAGAACGCCAGTTCCAAGCAAATCTAGCTAAAAAACTCATGCAACAAGGTGTGCATTTAATTGATCCTAGTCGCTTTGATCTTCGTGGTAACTTAGTCGTTGGACAAGATGTGCGCATTGATATCAATGTCATCATTGAAGGCGAATGTGAATTCGGTGACCATGTAGAAATTGGCGCAGGCTGCATCATTAAAAATACCAAAATCGCGGCAGGCACCAAAGTTCAGCCTTATAGTATTTTTGATCAAGCTATTGTCGGGGAAGATGTGCAGATTGGACCTTTTGCCCGTTTACGCCCAGGTGCCAAACTCGCGGCTGAAGTACATATTGGCAACTTTGTAGAAGTCAAAAACTCAACAGTCGGTGTCGGGTCTAAAGCCAACCACTTTACTTATTTGGGTGATGCTGAAGTGGGCTGTGGCTCTAATATTGGTGCAGGAACCATTACCTGCAACTATGATGGTGCAAACAAATTTAAAACCATCATTGGCGATCATGCCTTTATTGGTTCAAATAGTGCTTTGGTTGCCCCAGTCACCATTGGCAACGGCGCAACTGTCGGGGCTGGCTCAACCATCACCCGCGATGTCGAAGAAAATAGTTTAGCGGTAGAACGTTCTAAGCAGTTTACGAAAGAAAACTACCAACGTCCGCAAAAGATCAAGAAATAAGAGGAATTTGTTATGTGTGGTATCGTCGGTGGCGTTGCAGAACGTAATATTAGTAATATCCTCATCGAAGGTTTAAAGCGTCTAGAATATCGTGGTTACGACTCTGCGGGCTTAGCTCTCATTAACCAAGGCCATGTTCTACGTGAACGTCGTGTCGGTAAAGTAGCCAATCTGGGTGGTGCGGTTGAAGAATCACAGATTATCGGTTCATTAGGGATTGCACATACTCGCTGGGCAACCCATGGCAAACCAACTGAAAACAATGCACATCCGCATATTTCAGGCAACGTTGCTATCGTACACAATGGCATTATTGAAAACTATCAAGAACTAAAAGATGATCTTGAAGCACGGGGGTATGTATTTACCTCTCAGACCGATACCGAAGTGGTTGCCCACCTGATTCATGATGCATTGAAGTCAACGCCAAGTTTACTTGAAGCAGTCAAACAAGTCGTGCCACAGCTTAAAGGAGCTTATGCTCTCGGTATCGTACATACTGATTATCCAGATGAACTGATTACCGTGCGTGAAGGTTCACCTTTGGTCATTGGGGTGGGTATTGGTGAAAACTTTATCAGCTCAGACCAATTGGCGCTGCTTCCGATTACCAACCGATTTATTTATCTCGAAGAAGGTGATATTGCGCGTCTCACTCGTAATAGCATTGAAATCTTTGTTGATGGTCAATTGGTTCATCGCCCAGTAAAAGAGTTAGATGCGACCGTCAGCAATGCATCAAAAGGCGAATATAAACACTACATGCTCAAAGAAATTTATGAGCAACCTGAAGCGATTCAACAAACCATTTCACAAGCCTTAAATGGCAATGCCCTACGTGAAGATTTCCTTGCGAATGCTGTTGCAGATTTATCTCAAATTCAGCAAATCCAAATCATTGCCTGTGGTACCAGTTACCATGCGGGTATGATTGCAAAATATTGGTTTGAACAGCTCATTGATCTGCCTTGCCAAGTGGAAATCGCGAGTGAATTTCGCTATCGTACACCAGTGATTGTCAATAATACCCTATATGTCTGTATTTCTCAGTCCGGTGAAACAGCAGATACTTTAGCTGCCCTGCGCGATACTCAAAAGCGTGCTACAGCAAAAGGCTTAGACATCATTACGATGACCATTTGCAATGTCGCAACATCTTCCATGGTACGTGAAACCAACCATAGCTTATTAACTCTGGCAGGTCCTGAAATTGGTGTTGCATCCACCAAAGCATTTACCACGCAGCTTGCAGCGCTTATGTTATTGGTACTCAAAATAGGTACGATTAAAAATCGTATCTCTACACAACAGGTGGCTGAGATTACCGCTGGACTTTGGCACTTACCTAAAGTCATTTTAGATACTTTACGGAACGACGCTGAAATTCTCCGCCTCTCTGAACTATTTGTAGAGAAACAGCATTGCTTGTTCCTTGGTCGTGGGACTCACTTCCCTATTGCACTCGAAGGTGCATTGAAACTAAAAGAAATTTCTTATATTCATGCAGAAGGCTATGCAGCAGGCGAACTTAAACACGGCCCACTCGCTTTAGTTGATAATGAGATGCCAGTGGTCATTCTCGCACCGCAAGATGACATGCTCGATAAACTCAAATCCAATATGGAAGAAGTCCAAGCGCGTGGCGGGGAACTCTTTGTCTTTGCCGATGAAAACAGTGGTATCCAAGCCAAAGACCGCCAACATGTGGTCTATGTGCCAAGCATCAGCCCTGTATTAGCTCCGATTGTTTATAGCGTTCCCGTACAGCTCTTGTCCTATCATGTTGCCGTACTTCGAGGAACCGATGTCGATCAGCCTCGAAACTTAGCTAAATCCGTAACTGTTGAATAATAACGTTTAAAGGGCTGACTTCCAGCCCTTTCATTTTTAAATAGGGTAATAAAATGACTTTAACCTGCTTCAAAGCCTACGACATCCGTGGAAAGCTTGGCACAGAACTCAATGAAGATATTGCATATAAAATTGGTCGTGCTTATGGGCAAATTTATCAACCAAAAACAGTTGTGATTGGTGCCGATGTTCGTCTAACCAGTGAAAGCCTTAAACAAGCAACCATTCAGGGTTTAAATGATGCAGGCGTAAATGTTCTTGATCTGGGTATGACAGGTACAGAAGAAGTTTACTTTGGCGCATTCCATTTAGATGTCCAAGGTGGTATTGAAGTAACGGCCAGCCATAACCCTATGGATTACAATGGGATGAAACTGGTTCGCGAGAACTCACGACCAATTAGTGCGGATACAGGTTTAAAAGAGATTCAAGCGCTTGCTGAATCAGGCAACTTTATCGACGCTACTCAAAAGGGGCTTGTAGAAAAATACAATATCCTACCTGAATTTGTAGATCACCTCATGACCTACATTGACCCGACTAAGATTCGCCCAATGAAACTCGTCACCAATGCAGGTAATGGTGCAGCAGGACATGTAATTGATGCGATAGAAGAAAAATTTAAAGCATTAAATATCCCAGTCGAGTTCATCAAAATCCACCATGAAGCTGATGGCAATTTCCCAAATGGAATCCCTAACCCTATTTTAATCGAAAACCGTGATAGTACTAGCCAAGCAGTACTTGAACATGGTGCAGATATGGGGATTGCTTGGGATGGGGACTTTGACCGTTGTTTCTTGTTTGATGAAAAAGGTCAATTCATTGAAGGTTATTATATTGTTGGTCTCTTAGCACAAGCCTTTCTACTCAAACAAGCAGGTGAAAAGATTGTGCATGACCCTCGTTTAACCTGGAATACATTAGATATTGTTGAGAAACATCAAGGGATCGCTGTCCAATCTAAATCAGGCCATGCATTCATTAAAGATGTAATGCGTGAGCACAATGCTGTATATGGTGGTGAAATGAGTGCCCACCATTACTTCCGTGATTTTGCTTACTGTGATAGTGGTATGATCCCGTGGTTATTGGCTGTTTCTGTACTCTCTGAAACAGGTCAATCTTTATCTTCATTGGTTGAGGATATGATTGCAAAATTCCCGTGCTCAGGTGAAATTAACTTCAAAGTTGCCAATACACAAGTCACCATTCAAAAGATCTTTGATCATTTTGCTGACCAAAATCCAGTAATTGATCAAACTGATGGCGTGAGTTTAGATTTTGGTATTTGGCGCCTAAATGTACGGGCTTCAAATACTGAACCACTATTACGCTTAAACATTGAAAGTGATGCAAGTAAAAACCCTGAACCAATACAAGTCTATGTCGATCAGTTGACCCAACTTATCCAAGCTTAAGCAATATTTAGCCTCAAATAAAAAACCATTCAAACGATTTAACATCGTTTGAATGGTTCATGTATAGATACGTTTTTTAAGAAAGTCTTTTTAACTTAGTAAAATAAAGAGCGATCCAAAGGAATTTCAACCCCTAAAGACACGCCGCTATCTCCGCCATACACGTCAGAGTCACTGACCCAACCACTTAATTTCAACGGCGTATTTGGACGAAGATAATGTGTCCACGTTAAATCCAGAGCTTTGATTTCATCTTTTTGTGGAAAAGCATGATTGATTTCAAGTCCTGACTGATTCACTTTTGCCAACAAGATGCGACCATTTAAACGATTCATTTTATCGAAACGAATATCTCCACCTAAACTATACATCTGACCATCACCACCCATAGCGTGACCTAAAGGGAATCCATGTTGGTAGTAACCATCTGTATATACATAGTGATTATAAGAATAGCCTAGTACATCGCCATTGGTTCGAGTATCTGCCCATTCAGTATAAAGCTGGAACGGCATATTCTTCACTTGTGAGGAATAATCGAGTCCTGCCAAATACATTTTCCGAGATGGCAGTAAACCTGATTCATCTTCACCGACAAACTGCCCATATAAACTTACAGGGACTTTAAACCATTGTTGTAGATTTAAACGGGCATCCAAGCCTGCAATTTGGTTGGACTTATCAACCTCACCTTCTTCAACGTTATCATTACCTTTGATCGCCTCCCATAAAGTATTCCAACTTTCTGAGCGTCCTTCCCCCCCCCACTGGAATGTGCGCGATGCACCCAATTCAAGATAAGGTAAAGGCTGGGCTGTCAAACGCAGACCCAATAATTTTGTATCTGGAATCGCTTTATAATCATCCAATTGTCCAGCAAAAACTTGGTATTGCCAAGGACCAATCCAAGACAGCCATTTCGTTTCAAATGCCTTTTGCTCAGCGCGTTGCATTGTAAAACCGTATACTGGACGACTTGCATCCCCTCGAATTAGACTACCATCATGCCCAGGTCCCCAATAGGTTGGAATTTGTCCTGCAATCAACCATTGATTCCACAACTTTCCAGCTAAATATGACCCTTCAACATTCACATCATGCCCATTATCAATAATAGGGTCTTTTTCAGCATTAATACGCAGTCTTGCATCCCATTGCGCCCCACCAGCATTGAACTCAACAGCCGCTTGGTATTGTGATTTTTGTTCATCTGCAAAATGTTGCGGTACATTTTGGGGATCAGATTCAGCATATAAACTGGCTTTGGCCGTTGTATTTTCCGCACTTAAAGCAGCTTGCACGGAGTCCAAGACTTGCTGCTGAACTTGATTATCAATCTTTGCATTAGATAAAGCACGTTGTATTTCATCACCACTTAAAGGCCATGTAGACGTGCTAATTTGAATCACACCTTGTTGATTTAACCAATTTAGATCAGTTCGTAAGTCTTCGTTATTTAACACAATTCCTTGTGCAATGGCTGGCAAAGAAAGTGCAGATAAAACCGCAAGTGACAAAAATCTAATACTTTGATATCTCATAAATATTCTTCATCTAAGTTCATTTTTAAAAAACATCATAGCGATGTTTTTTAAAATAAGGGAATAAATACATGATTGTTTGCATAATCAATACATGACAGAGTTTTAAAATATTGTATCAGTCCTGCATAAAACCATTTGGATTTTGCTTTTGCCAGTTCCAACTATCAACCAGCATATCTTCTAACCCAAATTTTGGCTGCCAACCTAATTCAGCAACCGCCCGAGCATTATCAGCAAACGTTGTTGCAACATCCCCTGCCCGACGTGGCGCATATTCAAAAGGAATATGCACATTATTGACTCTCTCAAAGGTATCCTTGATTTGCTGTACAGAAATCCCATTGCCAGTGCCAATATTCCAAACACGACAACCTGTATCATTCAGCCTGTTCTGAATCGCCAAGACATGCGCACAAGCCAAATCAACAACATGAATATAATCCCGCACCCCTGTGCCATCTGGGGTATCGTAATCATGACCAAATATTGACAACTTCTCACGTCGCCCTACGGCAACCTGAGTCACAAATGGCATTAAATTATTTGGAATTCCATGTGGATCCTCTCCAATTTGGCCACTTTTATGGGCGCCAACAGGATTAAAATAACGCAGCAAGGCAATGGACCAAATAGCGTTTGACTCGGCAAGCTTTTGTAACATTTGCTCAACGATCAACTTGGTATAGCCATAATTATTGCTTGGCATTCCTGTTGGCATATCTTCACTTAACGGTGATATATTTTTTTCATCATAAACTGTTGCTGATGAACTAAAGACCAATTTAAACACTTTGGCACGAATCATCGCTTGAACAAGATTAATCGAACCTGCAACATTATGATCAAAGTAAGCATGTGGAATGACCTGACTTTCGCCAACTGCTTTTAAACCAGCAAAATGGATGACCGCATCAATCTGATGCTGTGCAAAGATCTGATCTAAAATCTGCGCATCGCGAATATCACCTTGGATAAAAGTTAAACTTTTATTTGCTAAAGCTTGAACTCTCGATAATGACACTTCAGAGCTGTTTGATAAATTATCCAATACAACAACTTCATGTTGAGCATTCAATAATTCCAAACAAGTATGTGAACCAATATAACCAGCCCCACCGGTGACTAATATTTTTGCCATTTTATTTTCCAAGTAAAATATCTAATAGACCACGGGTAGAGCTATCAAAATCAACATAATCTTTTTCTGTACCAGTCAAAATTGGAAGTACTTGATTCGCAATTTGTTTACCTTTTTCAACTCCCCATTGGTCAAAAGCATTGATATTCCAAAGTACAGATTGCACAAATACTTTATGTTCATACAACGCAACCAACATACCTAAGGTATAAGGATTAAGCTCTTTGAGCAAAATGGTTGTACTAGGCTGATTACCTTCATATTTTTGATAATTCTCTAGACCCGCCACCTCTTCAGCATCAAGTGCCTGATTACCAAAGGCCAATAGTCGAGACTGAGCCAAACAGTTTGATAGCGCTAAATGGTGTTGATCAATCAATGCATTGGCATTTTTTACATAGGTAAATTGGTTCGCAGCATAACGATTAACGGGTGCAATAAACTCACAGCTCACTTTATGCGCACCTTGGTGTAACAATTGATAAAAAGCATGCTGTGCATTTGGACCCACTTCACCCCAAACGATAGGACACGTCTCTAATTCAACTTTTTGACCATTACGCTGAATCGACTTACCATTTGACTCCATCTCAAGCTGTTGTAGATATGCCGAAAAATACTTTAAACGACCATCATAAGGTAAAATAGCCTGCGTCTGAATTCCTAAGAAGTTATGATTCCATATCCCCAAAATCCCCATAAGAACAGGAATATTCTGGCGTAAAGGGGCATTTTGGAAATGCTCATCAATTGCATGAGCACCTGCAAGTAAGCGCTTAAAACCATGTACACCGATATTTAATGCAATCGGCAAACCAATACACGACCACAAAGAGTAACGACCGCCGACCCAATCCCAGAGCAAAAACTGATTATGGCTTGCTATACCCCATTCCGTCATTTTCTCTGGCTTAGTTGATACGCCAATAAAATGATGCTGATCTACCGCTTCTGATTGGCCCAATTGCTTTTCAAGCCATTGGCGTGCAGTTTGCGCATTATAAAGTGTATCAATCGTTCCAAAAGACTTTGATGAAATAATAAATAATGTCGTTTCTGGGCGTAATTGATGCAATAAATCTGAAAGTTGGCTACCATCCATGGTAGATACGAAATGCATTTTCAGTGGTTTGACTGTATTGACTTTAAAATCAGACAGAGCGTGACTCACCATTAATGGCCCTAGATCAGACCCACCCACACCGATATTAACCACATCTTGTATAACTTCACCCGTTGCACCACGGTACTGACCCGCATGAATTTTCTCAACCAATGCATACATTCGCTCTAATTGCTCATGTACTTTGCCTGCTAATTTAGGATGCTGCTCATCATGTTTCGGTAAACGAAGCGCCCAATGCATAGCTGCACGCTGTTCTGTATAGTTAATTTCTTCTTCTGAAAATAAACGTTTCGTCCAAGTGGGAAGATCCCGAACTTGTACAAAATCAATCAATGCACTGATTACAGACTCATCAACACGATGCTTACTAAAATCAAAAGTGATTTCATCATATTGAACAGAAAAATGCTTAAATCTTTGGTCATCTTCGGCAAAAAAAGTATTTAAGTGCTTCTGGCCAATGGTTGTACTTAAGTGTTGTAAATGTTCAAGTGTTGTTGCTAGCGTTTTTTTAGGAAAAATAGTTAAATTTATCATTATCTTCCTACTCCCATATATGCAAAACCCTGACTTTTAACATAATCAGGTTGATAAATATTACGTCCATCCAAAATCAAAGGATGGGCTAATTTAAGTTTTAATTGCGTATAATCAAGTGACCAATATTGCTTCCATGCAGTTAGAACACATAAACCGTGTGCCTGATTCACCGCGTCATACTGATCTTCACATAAAATTAAATTATCACGTTCACCATAAATTGTGTGTATTTCTTCTAAGGCCTGTGGATCATGCAAACGAACCGTCACACCTTGTGCCCACAGTGCGGCAAGCATCGGATGAATAGGTGAAAAACTGGTACTTGAGGTATGTTGCTTAAAAGCAGCTCCCCAAATCGCAATGGTTTTTCCAGCTAAATTTCCATGATAATAATTCCACAGCTTACGGAAAAGAAACTCCTTTTGCTGCTCATTAATATCCCAAACCTGTCCCAGAAGTTGACTTTTTGTTCCTGTATTACTGATGGTATTTGATAGAGTCAAAATATCATGTGAAAAATTTTCTCCACCAAACCCCGCTCCAGAATACAAATATGATTCCCCTATACGGCTATCCGCAGCCATCCCATCACGAACATGGGCAATATCAATACCTAGTTTCTCGGCAACCGCAGCTAGATCATTGACATAACTAATGCGCGTTGCCAACATGCCTGAAATACTGAGTTTGGTAAATTCAGCATCTAAAACTGGCATAAACAAATATTGCTGAGGTCGGGGAAAAATTGGGCGTAACATTTCTTCTAAATGACCCTGTGCTTGTTGATCGGCACAGCCAATAATCACCTTAGAAGCACTCGTCACACTTTTAAAAGCCTGACCTTCTTGAATAATATCGGGAAAATAGACCCAATGATCGTCTGTTAATACGGCTTTTAATTTTTCAGTACCGTTAAGACCAAACGTAGAGGCATTAATCATCAATTTAGGATGAATAATCGTACGCATTTTTAGTTGCTTAGCAACACAAAGTGCCTCCCCCTCTTGAGCTGGATTAAAACTAAAAAAATAAGCATCTATGTCTAAAGGTAGGGCTGCAAAATCACAATAGCTTAGAAAGCCACTTTTGTGCTGTTTCTCCAAAGAACGCACTACATCTTGGTCTCTAAGGTTGAATAGCGCTGTATGGTCTTGTAAATCATTACAAATAAAGACTTGGTGCCCACTTTCAGCAAGTAATGACGAAATCACACCTGCATACAATGTTGTACCAAACATTGCTATTTTCATACTTCCCCCTTGTATTTCTTATAAGTTTAACTCTTGGATCAATATTTTAAATTCATCGCCTAATTTTGGATGATCAACACCATAGTGCAAAACGGCTTTTAAATAACCAATTTTACTTCCACAGTCAAAAGTACGCCCTTTCATACGATAGGCTTCAACAGGTTCAGACTGCTGTAACATTGCAATCGCATCTGTCAGTTGAATTTCATTCCCTGCACCTTTCGGTGTTTGTTCTAATAAAGTCATGATTTTGGCAGGCAATACATAACGCCCAACAACAGATAAATTTGACGGTGCAGTCCCAATAGCTGGTTTTTCTACAATCCCCTGCATAATGATGCTTTCGCCCTCTGCAGGAGTTTCAGCAACATCGACTATACCATATTGATCCACCATGCTATCTGGAACGGATTCAACCATAATCTGTGCCGCTTTTGAAACATTGTAGCGCTCAATCATTATGTTCAAATCATTACGCTCATCAGTCTCTTTAACCAGAACATCAGGCAAGAGCACTGCAAAGTCATCATCACCAACGATAGACTTCGCACATAAAACAGCATGACCAAGCCCTAAAGGTTGTGGTTGGCGCACACTAACAACACTGATATTTTCAGGTAAAATCTCAGTAATTTCTTTAAGTAAATCAAACTTATTCTTTTGTTCTAATACTGTTTCCAACTCAAAGTTACGATCAAAATAATTTTCGATGGAAGCCTTTGATGAATGTGTGACTAAAATAATTTGCTCAACCCCAGCGGCTACAGCTTCTTTGACTACATACTCAATTGCTGGACGGTCTACCACTGTCACCATTTCTTTCGGTATGGCCTTACTTGCAGGTAAAAAACGGGTACCTAGTCCAGCAACAGGAAGAATTGCTTTTTTAATCATTCTCTTATTCACTACCTTCATTACAACAAATTCATAAAACAGGAATTACAATTATGTGTATAGTTTACCTGTAAAAAATTATGAATGGTAAGCTATCACGTGAGTTTGAAAAGAAAATGACACCTTTGTTCATTATCTGTTAACCAGATATGAAGCTGAGAAACTAAGCAGCTTAAGGTAGAATTTTTTTATAAAATTGAATAAAATTCTAAAATTAAATTCAACCTGTAACATTTTTTCCATTCAAGTGTATTAACATTAAACTATACTTGATCTGCAGATAGATATTTAACAAAAAGATGTATTTATGAATGATGATTTCCCAGAAAAAATAATTGATATTAGCAAAACAGAAAACCTAAATATTAATAAATTTCAACATCCATCTAAGAGGGCTTTTGATTTATTATTCTCTATTTTGCTATTCATCTTATTATCACCATTTTTTTTATTTTTTTATTTAATCGTAAAACTTGATGGTGGAAGTGCTTTTTATGGGCATGAACGTGTTGGAAAGAATGGTAAGACATTCAAATGTCTAAAGTTTCGTTCAATGGCTAGCAACTCTCAAGAATTATTAAAAGAATTACTCGCCTCAGATGCTCAGGCTCGCGAAGAATGGAATAGTACTTATAAATTAAAAAATGACCCCAGAATTACAAAAATTGGGCACTTTTTAAGAAAGTCTAGTTTGGATGAAATGCCCCAATTGATTAACATTATGAAGGGTGAAATGAGTTTTGTTGGACCACGCCCTGTAACAGCAGCAGAATTACCTCAATATAAAGATAATGTTATTTATTATTTACACGTCACCCCAGGGCTCACTGGTTTATGGCAAGTAAGTGGTCGAAATGATGTCGACTATAATACTCGCGTTCTCTTAGACAAAAAATATGTGCAAAACTGGTCTTTTTTTCAGGACTTAAAAATTTTAGCCAAAACTGTTCTCGTTGTTCTATTTAGAAAAGGCGCATATTAATGGCAACTGATACTCCAAACCAAACAACGACTTCAAATATCAATGTCATTGCCTCTATTGTAATATATAACCACAGTTATCAAGAACTTAAGCCAACATTAGACTCTTTACTCGGTGCCCCATCTATTCATAAAGTCATTTTGGTAGATAATTCAGCAAGTGACTGGGCAAATACTTTCGTTCATGAAAAAGTTGTTTATTTAAAGTCGCAAGGTAATTTTGGTTTTGGCTATGGCCATAATTTAGCCATCAAACAATATGCAAAAGACAGTGACTATTTTTTAATTTGTAACCCCGATATTGCATTTGAAAATAGGGTCTGTTGACACTTACTGTAGCAATAATTCAAGTTTTATCTATAATTGTTTAATCTAAGTAAAAATTCATCACTATTTTGTTGTTTTTACAAAAACAATATTCGATTTTTCTTAGAAAAACCATATAAATAGCACATGAAACACAAATAAGAGATTTTCAATGATACCTGTAATTTTATCTGGTGGTTCTGGTTCACGACTTTGGCCGTTGTCTCGCTCAAGCTATCCAAAACAATTTTTACCAATCACAAACGAAAGAACATTATTCGAACTTACTCTAGATCGTATTTCAAACTTAAATGCATCTTTAATTAACTTTCAAAATCCTATCATTGTAACCAATGAAAATCATCGCTTTATTGTTGCTGAACAACTTCGCCAACAAAAAATGACAGCTAAAATTTTGTTAGAGCCTGTTGCAAGGAACACAGCTCCCGCAATTGCAGCCGCTGCAGAACTTGCACTATCTTATGGGGAAGATCCTGTCTTACTCATTCTCGCTGCTGACCATATTATCCAACAACAACAAGCATTCAATCAAGCAATCGAAGTCGGGTTAGCTGAAGCTGAAGCTGGGAAAATGGTAACCTTTGGAGTTGTCCCAGACTCACCCGAAATAGGTTATGGTTATATTAAATCAAGTAACCCTGTAAAACCGAATAAACCACTACAAGCATATAAGATTGAGACTTTTGTTGAAAAACCAAATTTAACAACGGCTCAAGAATATTTAGCTAATGGCTCTTATTTATGGAACAGTGGCATGTTTATGTTTAAAGCCTCCGTTTATCTGCAAGAACTTGAAAAGTTCAATCCTTTAATTCTTACGAATGCTAGAAAGTCTGTCCAGCAAAGCAAAAATGACTTAGATTTTGTTCGACTTGATAAACCGAGTTTTGAGCAATGCCCTGAAGACTCCATAGATTACTCTGTTATGGAAAAAACGGATAAAGCTGTTGTGGTTCCCTTAAATGCCAATTGGAGTGATGTTGGAGCTTGGAAAAGCGTATGGGAGGTCAGCAAAAAAGATGCTTTAGGCAATGCATTACGCGGCGATACCATCATCCACGATACTCAAAATTCACTGGTATACGCTGAAAGTCGTTTAGTGGGTGTTTTAGGTCTAGAAGATATTGTCGTCATTGAAACATCTGATGCCGTACTTGTCGCACATAAAAATAAAGTTCAAGATATTAAGAAAATTGTAGAAATATTAAAAGCACAGCAAAGGACTGAGGTCGACTTACATAGAAAAGTATATCGACCATGGGGTAATTACGATTCCATAGACAGTGGTGACCGTTATCAAGTCAAATGTATTGTTGTTAACCCAGGGCAGAAACTTTCACTACAACAGCATCATCATCGTGCAGAACATTGGATTGTTGTCAATGGGACTGCAAAAATTCATAAAGGCAAGGAATCATTCCTTCTTACAGAAAATGAATCTGTATATATTCCTTTGGGAGAAATTCATGCACTGGAAAACCCAGGAAAAATTCCTCTCGAACTAATTGAAGTACAATCTGGTTCATATCTTGGAGAAGATGATATTGTCCGATTCGAAGACTTATATGGTAGATGTTAAATTTTATACGCCTAGCAACTGCTAGGCGTATTTTTATAAAGTGCTCATTTCCTCTTGCTTCATTTGCCATTTACTATGTACATAAATTTCTAGCTCTTGCTCAAATCGCTGATTTGAAAATTTCAAAGCATTAGTACGACAATTTTCTGGTAAATACAAATTCTCATTTTTTTCAAAATACTCAACCGCAGTAATTACGCTAGGGACATCTTGCTTTTGAAAAAAAGTTCCTGTCGGATGCAATCCAACCTCACAATTCACTGTTTCAAGTGCCCCACCTTTACCAAAAGCAATCACGGGTGTACCGCATGCTTGAGACTCAACAGGTGTAATACCAAAATCTTCTTCCGCTGCAAATACAAAGGCTTTAGCGCGCTGCATATGATCTTGCATCACGCTGTTCGGTTGATACCCTAAAATTTCGATATTAGATGTCGCTTTAGACTTGATTTTTTGCATATCTGGGCCATCTCCAATCACGACCAATTTTTTATTGGGCATATGAGAAAAAGCTTCAACAATTAGATCAATTTTCTTATAAGGCACCATACGTGAAGCGGTAAAGTAAAAATCATCTTTGTTTTCACGTAGTGTAAAACGATCTGTATCTACAGGTGGATAAATCACATCTGCATCGCGGCCATATACCTTATGAATACGACGCGCAATAAATTTAGAGTTTGCAACAAAGTGATCTACCCCATTGGCGGTGCGGTAGTCCCACATCCGAATTTTGTGTAATAACCAACGTACAATAATGGCTTTTATGCCCTTGGTGAGCCCCAACTCACGTAAATACTGATGCTGTAAGTCCCATGCATAGCGTATAGGCGAGTGAACATAGCTAATGTGCAGTTGGTCTGGCCCCGTAAGCACACCTTTGGCTACTGCATGGCTACTCGATAAAATCACATCGTAGGCAGAGACATCTAACTGCTCAATGGCTAAAGGCATAAATGGAAGATAATTGCGGTATTTTGTTTCAGCTTTAGGAAATTTTTGAATAAATGTTGTTTGGGCGTGTTTACCTAAAAAATGCTGTCGACTTTCATCGCTTAAAAAATCAATTACAGCAAATAGATCTGATTTTGGGAAAACTTTTAATATTTCAGTCATTACGCGCTCAGCACCCGCATAGGTGACAAGCCAATCTGCAACTAAAGCTGTTTTTGGTTCTGTTATCATAGGAAGTTCTTACTCATCCATAATTTTGTAAAAAAATTGAATTTTTGAAGTTAGCAAGTATATACCATTTATATTCCGATAGGATTTCATTATAATTCGAGGTAATTAAAATCTCGTTTAATAAAATTGTATGTTAAATCAACAAAATAAAGTAATTTTCGATACACGTTGGTTTGGAGAGCATGGTATCGGGCGTTTTGCGACAGAAGTTTATGACGAAGATTTCTTTCAGCCAATAAAATTAAAAGGCAACCCTGTATCAATTTTTGATGTTATTAAGCTTACTATATATTTGTTTTTTAATAAAAACTTCTTTTTTTCACCTGGTTTTAATGCACCTTTTTTCTTTTTACATCGAACAGCAATTACTATCCATGATCTCAACCATATAGATGTAGATGCCAATACATCCTTTTTAAAGAAACTCTATTACAACATTGTTCTTAAGAGGGCATGTAGAAAAGCTGCACTGATATTTACCGTCTCTGAGTTTTCAAAAGGCAGAATTGTAGACTGGTCGGGTATCAATCCAGATAAGGTGAAAGTAGTGTATAACGGTGTATCGAGTGCTTTTCATCAAGATGTGCAGCCCTACCTACCGGGTTTTCCGTATATTTTTATAGTGGGTAATCGAAAGCTACATAAAAATGAAGACCGAGCTTTAAGAGCTTTTGCACAGGCAAATATAGATAAAAATATCCATGTTTTATTTTCGGGTAAACCTTCTGATCAATTAGTAAATACAGCGAAAGAGCTTCAAATTGAAGATCGAGTTAAGTTTCTCGGGCGATTAAGTGAAGATGAACTGGCATCTACCTACAAAGGCGCACTCTGCCTACTTTTTCCATCACTTTATGAAGGTTTTGGGCTTCCTGTAATTGAAGCGATGGCATGTGGAACACCTGTAATTACGTCGAATACAACTTCATTAGCTGAAATAAGTGATGATTCTTGTATCTTAGTTAACCCTCTGAGTATTACAGAAATAAGTAAAGCAATTGAGAAAGCAACCTCTAATGATCTACAAATCAGTGATATTAATATTTCATCTTCTTTTTGCTGGAATAAAAGTAAGTTACTATTAATTGAAGAATTAAAAAATTCTCACGTTTCTGGATAAATAAGATGAAAATTAATAGTATAAAACTATTTAGCTTCTTAATAACATTATTAATAAGTGTTGATGTCATTCAGTTTTCAGGTTTGAGAATTACTTTAATTCCACTTTTATTCGTTGGGATATTGATTTTTATAAAAAACAACTCAATAGATAAAAACACATTATATGTATTTTTATTCGCTTTATTATGTATACCTTCATTATTATTTACAGTAAATATTATAAAATCTTCGTTATATATATTTTGGATTTTTTTAAATTATCTTTCAATTTTAATAGTATACTCTCAATTAATACAAAAATCTAAATATGAAACAATTATTGGAATAAGAGATGCCTACAAGCTTCAAATAATAGTAGGATGTTTTTTATACTTTTCAGGAATTCAAGAACGTGCTCAAGTATTATTTTATGAGCCATCTTATTTTGCTATTGCATTAATTCCCTATATTGTGATGATTTTTAGCAAGTATATTAATAACAATACAGATAACAATGAAAAATATACATCTCACTCAGATATAATTTTTCTAGTTTTAGCAATATTTATCACGAAAAGCTTTAATTTAATTATCATTTGCTTTTTGGTACCAATCATATTATTCGCATTTGAAAAAGGAAAATTAAGAAATTTATTAATATTTTCATTGTTGGGTTCAGTTATCTATCAAGCATTCAAATTTTATATAAGTAATTCAGATGATCTAATTTCAAAAACTTTTCAAAATATCATAGACTCTGGTGATGTTATAACCTCTTTACTTGAAAGAACTGGTAATAGATGGCCACGAATGCAGCTAACCAACGAGATTGCTTTACAAAATTTTTGGGGGGTTGGTATTGGTACGATGGATGAATATAGCCTTAATCATTATTTTTCTAATTTCTCATATCTTCCAGACTATTTATCACCTATAGGTTATCCGCCAATTAATATTTACTTAGAAATCGCAGCTACCTGCGGATGGTTAGCATTAGCTGTTTGGTTGTTATGGCATTTCTACATAATTAAACAAAATGTTAATTCTCAAAAAAGTGATTCTGTAATAACTTGTTCTTTAATAGTTATTATGATAATTATGATGATAGAATCAAGTTTCCTTCGGCCATATTACTGGATGCTTCTAGGTTTAGCTGTTGGGCAAATTAAAATAAATAAGAAACTTAAGACCTAACTATACTTAATGATTAGGATATATGAAAAAATTGATTTTATAATTACTATTAAACGGCTTCTTTGCATAAATCTATTCTTAAAGGCTTCTTCAGCAATATAATTTTCAGATGGAGAAGCCTGTACCTAAAATCTACCGTACAACCAATTGTTCCTCATATAATCAAGCGAGTAAATATTTCAATCTGGTTTGATTCTGAAACTCAATAATATGCACTATCACAAGGTAGGCACGGACGAAATCAAGCTTAATCTGATACAGTCACGTAATGCTGTTTAATAATTAAATCTATATTTCGTCTTTCTTTAAATATGAACATGGAATTTGTTTAAAGTCTTATTAAACTGTGTGCGCTAGATTGGACGATGATAAATTATTCAAATATTTTCAGAAGACAAAAGTATATTGATATTCAAATTAGCTATGAAAAAGAGTTGCAAAGGATTAAATCTATTTATCGATTCCATAAGTTTAAAGTTTTTAGATTTAAACGTAAGAAAAATCATCCTAAATATCGTCGTCGATGGCGTATATTCCATATTAGTATAGATAATAAAATTCTACAAATACGGGTTATTCTACTCATAACGAATAATGAGAGTGATTCATAAGTACTGGATGATTTACTTAATCAAATCTCATTGGATGAGCAGATAGATTCCGTTTATACAGATCGTGTATATGACATAAAAAAAATATCGTCAGCTCATTGCAGATCGGTAAGCAAATGCAGTGATTCCGTCAAGAAAAAAAGCAAAATCTTGGAAGTATATAAAAGCTCAGTCGCGAGAGCGAAATGAACTACTTAAAAAGATTAAACGTTTAGGCAGGAGGCTATGGAAAAAATGATCAGATTATCATCACCGAAGTTTGGTTGAAAACAAGATGCAATATATCAAATTACTAGGCAATAAGCTCAGCGTTAGGAACTATCAAAACTAAATAAAGGAGAATTTATATACGTGCGGCAGTATTAAATAAATTTAAGAAGTTATACACACCTAACATCCAAATTATGCCTTATATTTGGTAAGATTTTGTAAAATCAACCTTTAAAAGGTTTGTGCAACACAGTCAAGTTAAGTCTATAAGTAAATGAAAACCATCGCGACTTTCTTGATAGCGAATTTGAATATCAATAGACTTTTTTCTTCCACAAATAGTCGAGTAAGAATATCACTGATATTTAGAGCTTTACAACCTAGTCTATAAAGCATAATAAGGCTCTGAACAGAGCCAATGATAATACGCAAAGAAAGTCGAAATTGTGATTTGATTATATAAGAAAACACTAAATAGCCACATCAGAATAAACTTGCTTTTGTCTGTGTTTGCTTTTTTGCTGTGTATATCATTGACCCCACATCGAGAGATTTTCTCAATTCATCAATACACGATTGCAGAAGAACCTTTTAATTGTGCGATAGATTTAAGTATAGGCCTATTGACTTGAGTATTATACTGCTGAATAAGCCACTACAGAGTTCCTTTTGTAACAAAATTATTTAACTACTAAAAATTTGGATTGATTCTTCAAATAAAATCCTTGATTAAATCGTTATTTTTTTTTAGAAAAATTTAAGAATGGTTTTTCCACAAAATGCCATGATATAGACGCGAAAATTAAAGTAAAAATTAAAACTATAAAAAAGGATTCAAAAAAGCCAACTTTATATATATTTGAAAAAAACTGTTGGATTGGCCATGCATAAATGTATATACCATAAGAATAGTCAAATCTACCTTTTATAAATCTATCTTTGAAACTTAAACCAAAAATAATAATTAATAATGGTAATCCTAAAGAATAGAACATGATCAACTTAGGATTAATTATGGAAATAGATAGAGAAAGGATTGAAGCTAGAATCAAAAAAAATTTTTTCGAAAAAACATAATCATTTTTCAGATAGATAATTGCTCCCATAAAAAAAGGAATACTAAGTAATGAAATTTTATATAAAAATTCATTTGCAAAGTAGTTTAAAAATTTATTTTGAAAGACTTGATTTTCTGGAGCACCGAATAAAAATAAAAGACATTGTATTAAGAAGCATAATATAACAATAGCTATACTTACCTTCAATTTATTACAAAATAAAGAAAAAACTATCAACAACAATAGATAGTCAAAAATTTCGTAGAGTAAAGACCATAGTGGACCATTTAGTAGAGGATAATAAGCAAATCTATTAGTGATAAAATTTGAAGTAATCTCTAGAGATGGAAAAAACTCAGATAAAATTAACCATTCGTTTCTAGCAGTCGTTGAATAAAAAATAAAAGTTTTAAAGGCTTCAAAAGATGAAATCCAACCTAAAAATTCTTGTCGTCCCCATATTCCACAATAAAAATAGGTTAATAAAAAAGAACAAAAAATTAATCCTGGAAATAATCTATAAATTCTTTTTTTCAAATAACTTACATTAGAAGAAGAATATATGCAGCTTTTAGCAATCAAAAAACCTGAAATTGAAAAAAATATAATTACCGCAAAACCACCTAACGTCTGAATATTAAAAAAAGTTGGTTCAGCATATCCAAACACCACAAAATTGTGACTAAATAGCACAAGTAGGGCTGCAAAATGTCTCATTACATCAAAGCAATTATCTTTATGATTCATGATATGTTTATATCCACAGAAAATAAAATATAATTCATTTTTATCTCAACTTAATTTTAAACCCATCACGAATAGCTTCTATCATTTTTTGTCTTTGCGTAGAATTATATTTAAAATATTTAATTATACGTGTTAGCAGAAAAAATGATAATGAAAAATATTTTTCTAAAATATTAAAATTTTTACGAATAAATATTATTCTATTTTTATTACCCTGATATATCGTAAATATACTTTCACTCCCACCAGTTGAAAAACTGACCATATGATGTACTAAAATATCAGGGAAATAAATTATCTTATATCCCACCTTATTTAATCTAAAAACAAAATCAGTATCATCATAATAAACAAAAAATCTTTCGTCCATTAATCCTATTTTTTTAAAAACTTCATTATTAATTAGCATAAAACATGTCGGAGCATATTCAGTAATTTCTATCTTATTGAATTGCTTTTGATCTTCTTGAGTATCGCCGCGATGAATTGTAGTGCCTTTTAATTTTGAAATAGTTCCTCCAGCCATCCAAATTTTATTCGTCCCTGCATAGTAAATTTTTGGAACTAAAATATTTATATTATTCTCATGTGAATATTTTAAAGCTAATTCAAGAGTATTTTGATCAAAATAAATATCATTATTTAGTAATAATGTATATTCAAATTCATTATTTAAACTTTTTTCAATGCCTTGATTATTTCCCTTTGAGATACCTAAATTACGATAATTTGAGATAAATTCAAAATTTTTAAAATCGTGCTTACTTGCTAATTTATAAAACTCATCTTTATCAGAGTTATCTTCATTATTATCGACAACATAAAGTATCCAATCTTTATTGGTCTGTTTTACCAAACTTTGAATAAAAGGTTCTAGTACATCCGCAGATCTATATAAAACGGTTACTAATGCCATCTTCTTCATTTATATAGACCTCGTGATTTTAATTCATTAATAGATTGTTGATACAAATCATTCCCAATTTCTTGAGATTTAACCCAATTAGTAAAATTGGTTATACCTTGTTCAAAGCTTACTTTTGGCTCATAACCTAGTAATTGCTTTGATTTTTTCAGGCACGCATAATTGTGGCGAATATCACCTATTCTATAATTCCCAGTTATTTTAACTTCGATTGCAGCTCCATAACTTTTTATCAACTTGTCGGCCACTTCTTTAACTGATGTAGGGATGCCAGATCCAATACCAAAAACTTCGCCATTTGCAGTATCTTTGGTAAGTGCCAGTATGGTTGCATCTACTACGTCATCTATATAAACAAAGTCTCTACTTTCTAAACCATCTTCGAATATACTAATATTGTTACCATTTAAAATACTAGTCGAGAAAATAGATAAAATACCAGTATACGGATTTTTTAGTGATTGACCTGGTCCATATACATTTTGGTATCTTAAAGCTGAGGCAGCAATTCCATTAGCAGCACATGAAACCATAACCATTTGTTCTTGGTTTTGTTTCGTTATTCCATAAATAGAAGATGGATGAATTTTTGAATCTTCATCTGTTGCTAGTAAATTTAATGGCTGACCTGAAACTTCACAAATTGGATCATATATTCCTTTCTCTAAGTTTTCCTGTTTTCTGGAATCCGGATAAACTACTCCTGTTTCATGAGATAAATACTTACCTTCACCATAAATTGCTCGAGATGATGCAACAACTACTTTTTTTATTGTATGCTGTTGATTTGTCAATATATCTAATAAAAGAGCAGTACCGCCAATATTTACATCTACATATCTCTTTACCTCATACATCGATTGACCAGTGCCAGTCTCTGCTGCCAGATGGACGATAGCATCCTGACCATTAACAGCTTCAATTAAACGTTGCTCATCACAAACTGATCCATATATAAATTTCACTTTATTTTTTACAGATTGATAAAGTTCAGACGTTTTTTCAGGATCATCACCATGAATCTGTTTATTCAAATTATCTAATATTGTAATTTCATGCCCTAAGTCTATTAATTTTAAAGCAAGATTTGAACCAATAAACCCAGCGCCGCCAGTAATTAAAACTTTCATATTAAATCCTACTTAAATTATATAAAATTGCCATGAGTATCAGTTTTACGCCATGTATTTTGAATAAAATCATAACGCTTTACTATTTTAGCTGGTGATCCAACTATTACTGAGTAATCAGGATAATGACCTCTAACTACAGAATTTGTTCCGACAATACACTGTTTACCTAAAATTGTACCAGGCTGTATATAAGAACCCGCACCAATAAAACAATTTTCACCAATGGTTGTTTGAACTGTTTTATCATTTTGCTTTAATATATGTACATTAATTTCTTCATATGAGTGTTCTATATCAGCAATCATAACATGAAATGATATTGTTGTATCCTTACCTATTTCAATATTATTTGCAGACACTATATGAAAGCCTTGTTCTATAGAAACATTATCACCAATTAATATCCGACCTTTATCAATAATTTCTAATCTAGCACAATCTCTAATCAGAACATTATTTCCTATTGAAATTCTCCCAGGATTCATAATCATCATTGGTTTAAATATTTTTGAATTAGTACCAATTAATTCAAAAAATATCTTATACCATAATTGTGTTTTTAATAAATAAAAAAAAGAATTTAGTCTATTTATAAATTTAAAAACTTTATTTGAAGTATCAGACATAATTAATCTACTCAAATCTATCGAAAAATATCAATAACAACAAATCAATAAAAACTCTTGTTGTCCATGCGATAGCTACGCCAACTAGACCATATAAGTTAATTAGATACAAAAGAAGAAAAATATAAGGTACACACTCAACTACCTGTATCAAACTTGTAACTTTAGCCTTTCCTTTTGCCTGAATACTGGTGAAAGGTATCTGCGCTATTGCATTAAAAATAAATCCAAGCATTAATATCTGAAAAACTAAAGTTGATTTTTCTGCATAATCTTGACCTAACCATAGAGTTATAATTTCTCGTCCAAAATAAATAAAAATCAGTCCCAATGGAACACTAGATATGCATATTAAAAAATATGATATTTTTTTAGTATTTTTTTTATCAACATCTCCTCTTGATAGCATAGGAAAAATAGTTTTTGCAACTGCAACGGGCAGTATGCTTAATCTTGATATTGCTTCAGATGGTGCTGTATAAAACCCAACTACATTAGCTCCCATTTTGTTAGACAAGATAAATCTATCAAAATACGAGATTACAGGACTAATGATATTACTAACAGCAACCCAGCCACCAAACTTTATTAATCTAAAAAAAATTAATTTATAAAATTTTAAGGATTTTTTTGTAATATATTCTTTACAGTAAAAAATTATTAGAAAAAATGAAAAAATTCGAGCGATAAGTAGACCTATCACTGCGTTAAACAAACTAATATTCCAAAGTAGCATTATAGCTGGCATAACAACAATAAGACTACTTGAGATAGTTTTAAATATACTTAATTTTAAAAACTCTAAATATCCTTCTAATAATGAACAATATACTTGAACCAAAAGAAAAAATGGAATTGAAATTGACATTACTATTAATGAAAGATAAAAATCATTTGAAACATAAGGACTTACATTTAGAAACTCAACGATATAACTATTAAAAGTGACAATCAAAATTCCTGCAAATAATCCTAGAAACAACATCACAACTGTCGAAGTTGAAAGTATTTTTAAAACCTCTTCATTATCATGCCTATATATTGCAACCTCTCTTATAACTGATCTCGAAATACCCACATCAAAAATACTTGCATATCCTACAATAGAAAGTATCAATGTAAATAAACCAAATAAATCTCCACCCATTGCTCTGGCCATGTATCCTAATACAGGTATTGATAATATCCCTGGAACCAAATACCCGGCCATATTAATGAAGCTGTTTTTAGCAATACTCATTATAAAGACTTACCTTTAAAATAGATCAGCTAATCTAAATGGTGAAGCTAATTTATCTTTTTCAGTAAGTTTTAATTCGGTAATAATATCTATTGGCCATTCAATCGCAAGATCTGGATCATTCCATACAATACTTCTTTCACATTCCTTAGAGTAGTAATTCGTGGTCTTATATAAAAACTGAGTATTATCTTCAAGCGCAATAAAGCCATGTGCAAAACCAGCAGGAATCCAAAATTGCTTATGGTTTTCACCTGTAAGCTCAACTCCTACCCACTCCCCAAATGTTGGTGAGTTTTCACGGATATCTACTGCTACATCCCACGCTCGGCCTTGTACCACACGTACCAGTTTACCTTGCGCATGAGGATTAAGCTGATAATGCAAACCGCGCAATACGCCTTTTTGTGAAAACGAGTGATTGTCTTGTACAAATTGTGGAACGTCTAAGTCACGCTCAGTAAGCGCCTGCTCAAAGTTTTTTTGATTAAAACTTTCCATAAACCAGCCGCGGTCATCACCAAACACACGCGGCTCTAAAATGAGTAAACCTTTGATTTTGGTTTCAACAATATTCATTATAATGACGTCCAGTATACCTTGATATAAGAGGCATCATGCAGATCTACATAATGCCCTGATTACACTTATTTTGAGTGTTCTTGATGCAATTTCAACAAATACTGACCATATCCAGTTTTCTTAAAAAATTCACCACGTGCTTTAAGTTGGTTTAAATCGATCCAGCCATTGTTAAAAGAAATCTCTTCTAAACTGGCAACTTTTAGCCCCTGACGATGCTCAATGGTTTGTACAAACTGACTGGCTTCAATCAGTGAATCATGTGTACCTGTATCTAGCCATGCAAAACCTCGGCCAAGTACTTCTACATTTAGTGCTTGTTGCTGTAAATAAATATTATTTACGTCGGTAATTTCAAGCTCCCCGCGATGTGATGGTTTAATATTTTTGGCAATTTCTATCACTGAATTGTCATAAAAATACAAACCCGTCACTGCATAATTCGATTTTGGGTGCTCTGGTTTTTCTTCGATACTTAAAGCTTTACCCGATGCATTAAAATCGACCACCCCAAAACGCTCTGGATCATTTACATAATAGCCAAATACTGTCGCACCATTATTTTGAGCAGCAGCACGCTTTAACTGCTCACTAAAATGTTGACCATAGAAAATATTATCACCCAAAATTAGGGTGACATTATCTTGACCAATAAATTCTTCGCCCAAAATAAATGCTTGAGCAAGCCCATCAGGAGACGGTTGAACTTTGTAAGAGAGTTTGATTCCAAGCTCCTCACCTGTTCCTAAAAGTTTTTCAAAGTTTGGTACATCTTCTGGGGTAGATATAATTAAAATTTCATTGATCCCTGCAAGCATAAGTACAGACAGTGGATAATAAATCATGGGTTTGTCATAAATTGGAAGTAGCTGTTTTGATGTACCCATGGTAATTGGATACAAGCGTGTGCCAGAGCCGCCCGCTAAAATAATCCCTTTACGGTTTGTTTGAGTCATGTAAGAAGTTCCTCTAATACTTGTGTTACACCTTGCTGCCAGTGAGGAAGATGCAATTTAAAATTTTGTTCTAGCTTGTTGGTGTTTAAACGTGAATTAAGCGGGCGTTTTGCCGGTGTTGGGTATGCC
Source organism: Acinetobacter halobius (assembly GCF_044130335.1). Classification (NCBI taxonomy): domain Bacteria; kingdom Pseudomonadati; phylum Pseudomonadota; class Gammaproteobacteria; order Moraxellales; family Moraxellaceae; genus Acinetobacter; species Acinetobacter halobius. Next base: position 30,201 of record NZ_JBIQOD010000013.1, on the reverse strand, counting down.
CATGTTTCAATTGGATTTACTTTATTTAAAGCTAAAACTTGTCCTGCATGTCGTGCATGTGCAAAAACAAATTGAGCGTAATCATGCCATGTAGTTTCACCTTTTGGCGCCAAATGATAATGACCATGCAGATTTTGTTTTTCAGTTTCAGATTGTAAGGTGTAATAGCGAATCGCTTGAGCCGTAACATCAGCAATCAGTGCTGCGCCTGTAGGCACCCCAACCTGATCATGAATAATACTCAGTTCTTCTTTGGTCTGAGCCAGTTTGAGCATGGTTTTTATAAAGTTATTGCCTCGTGCGGCATATACCCAGCAGGTACGAAAGTTTAAAAACCGAACATTGCTCTGTTCAAGTGCTAACTCGCCTTCACGTTTGGTGAGGCCATAGTAATTCACTGGTGCGGTTTGATCATCTTCATTCCATGGAGCAATACCATCTCCACTAAAAACATAGTCAGTCGAGTAATGAATCAACAGTGCATGATGCTTTTTGCACTCACTAGCCAAATGCTTCACTGCTTGCGCATTGATAAGCTGTGCCTGTTGCTGATCAGATTCGGCTTTATCAACCGCAGTATATGCAGTGGCATTCACGACGATATCTGGATTAATTTTATCAAACACATCAGAAATGGCAGCGAAGTCTGCAACATTGCCACTGAAGCCCTCAGATGACATATTACGATCAAGTGTAACCACTTCACCAAGCGGTTGGAGTGCGCGTTGCAACTCCCACCCAACTTGACCATTTTTTCCAAGCAACAGTATTTTCATAGTTTCACGCAACTTAATTCATTTTTTCGGTGGTTGTGTACTGTTGCTGAATCCAGTTTTGGTATTCACCACTTTGAATATGCTGTACCCACGCTTGGTTGTTTAGGTACCACTGCACTGTTTTTCTAAGGCCTGTCTCAAAGCTTTCTTGCGGCACCCAGCCTAAATCTTTTTGGATTTTACTTGCATCAATCGCATAGCGCAAATCATGTCCCGGACGATCTGTCACATAAGTGATGAGGTCTTCATAACGTGCTAAACCTTCAGGTTTGTTTGGAGCAAGCTCTTCTAAAAGTTCGCAAATTGCTTTTACCACATCAATATTTTTTTGCTCGTTGTGACCGCCAATGTTGTAAGTTTCACCCACTGCTGCTTCTGTGACTACTTTATAAAGTGCGCGGGCATGATCTTCTACATACAACCAGTCACGAATTTGTGTACCGTTTCCATATACAGGTAGTGGCTTACCCGCCAGTGCATTTAAAATTACCAGCGGAATGAGTTTTTCAGGGAAATGGAACGGCCCATAGTTGTTTGAACAATTGGTCAGTACAACTGGTAAGCCGTACGTGCGGTACCATGCTCTAACCAAGTGATCCGAACTGGCTTTGCTGGCAGAGTAAGGTGAACTTGGAGCATAAGGTGTTGTTTCTAAAAACAGATCTTCTGTACCTTCTAAATCGCCATACACTTCATCTGTTGAAATATGATGAAATCGAAATGCTTGTTTTTTATTTTGATCTAGTTGATTCCAGTAATGGCGTGCTGCCTCAAGTAGTTGGTAGGTACCAATAATATTGGTTTCAATAAACGCCGCAGGGCCAGTAATTGAACGGTCGACATGCGATTCAGCAGCTAAATGCATCACAGCATCGGGTTGAAAACTTTCAAATAATTGATCTAATGCAATGCGATCACAAATATCAGTCTGGGAAAATTGATAACGTTCATTATTTTCAACCAATGCCAACGATTCTAAATTACCCGCATAGGTGAGTTTATCGACATTGAGTACCTGATGGGGTGTATTTTGAATAATATGGCGAACGACTGCTGAACCAATAAAACCAGCACCGCCTGTTACCAATAATTTCATATTTTCCTGCTCTTAATTTAAATTGATTGATAGCAAAATAATTTTAGGTTATCTATAGATAAATAAGATGTTTCTTTTTTTCTAAAACTATTTCAGTATTTTATTCAAAATATGTGAATGAATTGTATAAATATTTTAATTGAACACGTTAGGCTTTATCAAATGAACATCAATAAAATATATCAATTCTTGTGCAAATCTTTGGTTTTGTAACCCTCTACATAGGTTTGTAGGATATTTTTAATTTTTACCTGATTCTCTCCTTGTTCAGATAAATCAGATAACTGCAAAAATACGCTGTTAATTTGATCAAAAAGATAAAAATGCTCATACGATTTTAAAATTCGTTCATGGTCGGTTTTAGTCACATTTTCAGATTCGATGAGTAGCTCTTCATATAGTTTTTCACCTGGACGTAGGCCAGTAAACTGAATTGCGATATCCCCTAAGCCTTTTTCATCCATAGGTTTAAACCCACTTAGACGAATCATCTGTTTAGCCAAATCAACAATTTTAACGGGTTCACCCATATCCAGTAGAAAAACATCTCCGCCTGTTCCCATTGCCCCCGCCTGAATCACCAACTGCGCAGCCTCAGGAATAGTCATAAAATAACGAGTCACCTCAGGGTGAGTTACTGTAACAGGTCCACCTTTTTCAATCTGTTTTTTGAACAAAGGAACGACAGAACCTGATGAACCTAATACATTACCAAAACGAACTATACTGATTTGTGTTTGCGGTTTTGTGGCAGCTAAACCTTGGCAATACAATTCTGCCATCCGTTTCGATGCACCCATGACATTGGTTGGGCGTACAGCTTTGTCAGTAGAAATCAGGACAAAGGTTTCAACCCCTTGAGCCACAGCAGCGTCAACACTACGGGCCGTACCAATTGAAGTATTATAGATCCCTTCAAAGGGGTTGGCCTCAACCAAGGGAACATGCTTATAAGCTGCTGCATGGTAAACCGTTTGCACAGCATGGTTTTGCAATATACGTTCCAACTTTATTTGGTGAGTTACAGAACCTAGTATAGCCACTACTTCTACACCTGCGTTTTGTAATTCGCGATCAATGGAATACAGTGCAAATTCAGACATTTCAAATAAAACAAGGCATTTTGGTTGATGCTTCAAGATCTGACGGGAAAGTTCTGAACCAATTGATCCACCTGCACCAGTTACCATCACCACTTTATTTTTAATATTTTTTTCTAAAAGGTCTAACTTGGGTGGTACTGGATCACGCCCCAGTAAGTCAATAATATCGACTTCTCGAATATCGGAGACTTGAACTCGCCCGCCCACCAGTTGGGTGACCCCTGGCAGTTCCATAATTTTGACATTAGACGGTTCAAAAGACTCAATAATTGCTTTTTTACGTGCACGACTTACAGATGGCATAGCCAGTAATATTTCTTCGATGTGAAACTTACGAAATGCGGTAAGCGCCCTTTTCGGTGAAAAGATTTTTAGTCCGCTTAAAGACTGCCCTTGTAACGAAGCTTTATCATCAATAAAACAGACGGGCAAATAGTCATCAGAGCGATATAATGCGGCCGCAATTTGCTGCCCCGCAAGCCCTGCACCATAAATCGCGACACGCTTACGGTTTTGCTTTTTCACAAAAGTACGCAGTGTGGCATAGCGAATTACAGCACGGCTCCACCACATCCAAGAAAACAGCACAAAGCCGTACATGAGTGGAATGCTCATGGGAATAAAAGCTAAACCGAGCTTCTTAACTGCATATAAACCAACAATTTGGATAAATGTCGCGATCGAGATCCGTAGCAAATAATCTTCATTGAAGGAGCGCACAATCGCACTATAAATACCGAGTAAGGCAAAAATTGCGACACCAATGACACCGACATACAGATACCAAAAATCTAAACCTTCCATCACCGGAACATTTGGTTTGGCTAGTCGAATGGCATAAACCAGCCACATCATCAAAGGCAGGACACAGATATCCATGACCACTAAAACAACTTGTTTTTGGCGGCGCGGTAATGATGCAATAACTCGGATAATGTCTTTCACGATGGACTCAACGGGCTAGATGAAGGCAAAAAATTGCATGGCAAATTATACGCTGTTTCACATGGAGATTTGTGAGATCACCTGTTGGATACTATCCACCGTTTTTTGCATGTTGCTGTCGGACAAAGTCGGATGTACCAAGAACATTAAACTGCTGTCCCCCAAGCTTTTGGCATTGACCAATCGTTGCTCAGGTCGCCATGGTGTTCCATCAAAGGCTTTTTCTAAATACACTTCTGAACATGAACCACTAAAGCATGGCACACCCAGTGCATTAATTTCCGCCATAATGCGATCACGCGACCAACCTTCTGGCAATTGTGCTGTATTCACTTGGACATAAGCCTTATATGCCGCATGAACATAATTCGCAGGTGGCATTGCCACAGTAAAATAAGGGTTATTTTCAAAACTTGCTAAAACGCGACGCATATGCGCATTACGCACTTGCGTCCATTCTGGCATTTTTTGGAGTTGTAAACGTCCGATAACAGCCTGCATTTCCATCATGCGCCAGTTGGTGCCAAAGCTGTCATGTAACCAACGAAAGCCAGGCGGGTGCTGTTTGTTATAAATGCTGTCAAAGTTTTTACCGTGGTCTTTATATGACCACATTTTTTTCCATAAATTTTCATCATTGGTGGTAACCATACCGCCTTCACCACCCGTGGTCATGATCTTGTCTTGACAAAATGACCATGCGCCAATATGCCCGATTGAACCTGCGGATTGACCTTTATAGAATGCACCATGGGCTTGGGCACAGTCTTCTATGACCCAAATCCCTTTTTCCTCAGCCAACTGCATGATCGGATCCATATCACACATCCAACCCGCCAAATGCACACAAATAATGGCTTTGGTTTTCGGAGTAAGCACAGCTTCAATCGTACGGCGTGAAATATTCTGTGAATCCAGTTCAACATCGGCAAAAACAGGATTGGCACCAGCCGTCACAATTGAACTGGCAGATGCAAGAAATGTCCGTGAAGTGACGATCACATCATCGCCTGTGCCAATGCCAAGGGCTTTTAAGGCCAAATCCAGTGCGACTGTGCCATTCGCTACAGCGACGGCATACTGCGTCTGTGCAAATGCTGCAAATTCTTTTTCAAACTCACGGCACTCTTGTCCTGTCCAATAATTGACTTTATTGGATAAAAGGACCTTTGACACCGCATCTGCTTCAGCTGAGGTGAAACTTGGCCACGGTTCAAATGCAGTGTTTAACATGAGTTTTTCCTAAATTTATCATTTACTGGTCAGTATACGGGCAGGATTTCCCACCACTGTTACGCCCGCAGGCACGCTTTTGGTCACCACAGCGCCCATACCCACCACAGCACCACGACCAATCACCAAAGGTTGCGCAGGTGTGCCTTGTTTAATCACGGCACCTGCACCAATATAAACATGGTCTTCTATATGAATATTACCGTTGCATTTTACGCCCGGTGCAAACGTGACGAAATCACCAATTACACAATCATGCTCGACATAACTATATAAGTTGGCATGAAAACATTTGCCAATTTTAATATTGGATGTAATCGTGACAAAAGGACTCAACGCAGCACCTGCGCCAAGTTCTACCGTATCCATCAGCAGCGTATTATCTGCCTGCACTGACCACAATGGAAGACCATCTTGCTCCAGTTTCAGCGCAATTTTTTCACGTACTTGACTATTGGCAATTGCAATCAGTACCGCTTTGAAAGATACAGGCTCCGCTTTAAATTGTGGGTAGTTCATGGCACGATGACCATTCACTATGGTAATTTCAGTCAAAGCATCATCAATAAACACAATTTCAGCAGGCTCTTGCTGACGTGCTAATTGTTGACGTGCTACAGGCATCAAACTACGTCCACACCCCGAAGCACCATATACGGCATAAAGCTTAGTCATGTTTGCTGCCTGTGAATTTATGCATCGTGACATCACCTTCGGCACTAATATCATCTTTCGCGAGTACTTTTTTGACGGTTTTCAGCATGATTTTAAAGTCGAGCCACAAGGACTGATTGTTGACATACCATGTGTCGAGTTCAAACTTCTTTTCCCATGAGATGGCATTACGTCCATTCACCTGCGCATAGCCCGTGATGCCGGGACGTACATCATGGCGTTTGGCTTGCTCGCTATTATATAAAGGCAAATATTCCATCAACAACGGGCGTGGTCCCACGATACTCATGTCCCCTTTAATCACATTCCATAGCTCTGGCATTTCATCCAAACTGGTGGCGCGGAGCATTTTACCAAAGGGCGTTAAACGCTCACTATCGGGTAGCGGATTGCCTGCTGTATCCAGTGCATCTTTCATGCTACGAAACTTAATCATTTCAAACGGTTGCCCATGTAAACCCGGGCGGGTTTGGCGAAAAAGTACAGGAGAACCCAAATTCTTTTTTACTTTATACGCCACCAACGCATAGACAGGAGATAGCAGCACCAAAGCAGTTGAGGCGATCGCGACATCTAAAATTCGTTTCAGCATGCTTAAACTCCCATCTCGGACATCATGTGGGCATTCACTTGATGGACATCATATTTCTCTAAAGCGATTTCACGCGAACGCTGCCCCATCTGTACCATCAGTTGTGGGTCATCTATAAAAGCTTGCATGGCGTGTACCAACTCTTCAACCGATTTCACCTGAACCAAATACCCGTTCTGACCATGGATCACTGTTTCTCGGCAACCTGGGGCATCGGTGGTGATAATGGCACGCCCCATCGCCATAGCCTCAAGTACGGTGCGAGGTGTACCCTCACGATAAGATGGCAAAACATAAACCGAACTGGCTGCAATTGCAGGTCGTACATCACTGAGTTTACCCCAATAATTGACGACTTTCTCTGCCACCCAAGCATCTAGTTCAGCTTGCGCAATCGCAGCAGGATTTTCATCAATCCAACCCACCAAATGAAACTCGACTTCTGGATGCTTTGCTTTGATGATGCGAGCCGCTTCTGCATATTCTCGCACCCCCTTATCCCCCAATAAACGAGCAATCAGCAAGAAAGAAACCTTTGCTTGGCCATGTTCATTTTTAGGTAAATCCAGTACTGCAAAATCCTGCACATTCACCCCAGAACCATTCACCACCACCATCGGTTTTTGAGGTGATAGGAGTTGCATGCTTTGAAATAATTTTAAGTCGTCGGGATTTTGAAAAAAGACTTTGTGTGCATGCTTGAGCGCTTGCGCATACAGACCATGCACCATTTTTTGAAAAATACTGCGTTGACCCGATTCCGCATTTTGAAAGGCATACCCCAAACCCGTAATCAATGCAAAACGATGGGGCACTTTTGCCAAGCTTGCAGCCAATGTGCCATAAATCACGGGCTTAATGGTATAAGACAGCACATAATCAGGTTGAATTTGGCGAATCAGCTGATACATCGCTTTTAAGGTTTTGAGGTCTTGGATTGGGTTGGTTCCTGTACGTTGCATGGGCAGCGTATGTACCTGATAACCCAATTGCTGCAGTTTATTCAACTCATCAGGATAATCGTGTAAATCAGGCGCTAGGACATGTATTTCTAAACCCTGAGCATGAATCGCCTCTAACAATTTACCGCGAAAGTTCAGTACAGACGGTAGATAACTACTGATCATCAAAAATTTCATCAACCTTGTCCCCATACCGTCATGTATTGCTGGCTTACGTGCTGAATACTAAAGTTCTGCTCTACCCGCGCCCGTGTTTGTTGCTTTAAACTGCGCTTATCAGCCTGTGACAATTTTACATAGTCTAAAATCGCCGCTTTCAACCCTGCTACATCGCGTGGCGCAACCACCCAACCTTTCTCTTCTACAATATATTTAGCATCCCCAACATCCGTCGTGATGCAGGGTAAACCTGATGCCATCGCTTCGACCAAAACATTGGGAAAACCTTCCGTAATCGAAGTCATCAAAAAAGCATCCAACGATTGATAAAAAGCTGGCATATCCGAAACCTGATCGAAGAGCTGTACTTTTTGTGGATCTAACTGATGCTCAGCAAAGGCTTGTTTGATTTCAGGGGTGTCTAAATTGGCACCACTCCCCGCAATTTTAAATACAATCGGCTGATCTTTAAGTTCAGCAATCACTTGCAATAAATATGCATATCCTTTAGCTGTATGGTAGCGCCCTGCAAAACCAATTGTGATCGGTTCATGCAATTGCTCATTTACTTGAAACTGATCTAAGGCAACACCATTGGCAATCACCTGCTGATTTGCATTGTTAAAACCAAACGCTTGATGTTGCTCAAGGGATGAATGCGCACAATACACAATGCCTTTCGGCTGCTGAGAGAAAAGCTTGCTGAGGTTTAATGCCACTTTGGTACTCAGCGACTCTTCTTTAGGTGATGCCAGTGAATGATGAACCCCCCAAAAAACAGGTGGTTTTTGTTGCATGCCCAACAGACTTAGACTGGTCATCGCATTGGCATGGTACATCCAACCTTGTACCACATTCGGTTGAATCTGTTGCAGTAGTGTTCTGAGTTTAAGCATGACACTAAAACTGTTTATACCCTTCCAATTTAAACTGTAGTGTGAAGAGCACAGCTTCAAGGTTTCGGCATAAACATTGGATACATGCATTAATGAAATAATAATGTGTTCATACTCTGCCTGCGTTTGCGCAACCAAACGGGACAGCATCATTTCAGCGCCACCCACACCTGCGAAGTTGGTAATCACATGTACAACCACAGGTTTGTTCATACTGCCAACCCCATCATCTGAGCATAGCGTTGCAATACCGTATCTTTATGGAACTGCTGACAGTGCTGTTCAAATTCAGCCGCAGTATATTGCACACCATCTGCGCAAAGCGCTTGCTGCATAGCCTCTGCTAATGCAGGTGCATCATCGCAAGGCACCAATAAGCCGAATTTGGCATTATCCAAAATTTCCATCGGGCCACTTGGACAATCGGTACTGACCACTTTAATTTTTGAAGCGAGCGCCTGAATCAGCACACCTGGCAAACCTTCCCAATTTGAACTCAGCACAAACAGTTCAGCATATTTAAAATAAGCATAAGGATTGGCATCAAAACCGGGTAAATCCACAACATCGTGTAGACCCAAGTCAGCACGTAAATGTTCCAGTTCCTGACGCAACTCACCTTCACCCAAAATGATCAAACGGGTATTGGGCTGCTGTTGATATAACCTAGCAAAAGCACGAATTAAATTAGCAAAGTTTTTTGCTTCTGTTAAACGTCCAACCGCCATGATGACTTTAAGATTAGGCTCAAAAAAACGATGCGTTACAGGTGCTTGAAGTTTAGTAAAATAACTGTCATCAATCACGGGGTTGTAAATGGTGACTAAATTAGACTGTTGATAGCCATAGTATTTGCGAAAATCCTCCAACACCCCATTGGATACACAAACCACTCGGTCCGCCATGGGATAGCTATAGTTCACGAGGCTTTTCAAGACAAACTTGGCAAAACCTTGCAACTTCATATTTTTCGAAGGTGTCGACACTTCACGGAAGATTAATTTGGTTTTGACTCTTGCCAGTTTCTTGGCAAAGGCACAAATGATATTGCTATGGGTTTGGGTGGCAACGACTGCAAGGTACTGCCCTGTTTTTAATTGTTGTTTCAGTGGCATCAAAGCATTCACCACTCGCCCACAGTTCAAATCAAGCAGTTGGATTTTAGGGCTGACCTCAGGACGTAATTTTCCCTTTTCACCCTGTATATTACATACAGCCAAATCCACCTGAATACCTTGCTCAGCAAAGCTATTGGCCAACTGGATGACGGTTCGCTCAGCCCCTCCACCACCCAGTGTTGGTAAAAAGAACATCACTTTATTCAACATCATAAAATCCACTTAAAGCTAAAGCTGAGATTGTTTTTGTGCTTGAAGCTCAATCGCACGCTGCACACGTTGAGTATAGTCCTGAATCCCTGCAAGCTCAGAGTCACTGGCACAAGTGGTTTTAATTTTGGCTTGAAAGTCATCAAAACTGCTCACCACTTTGGCAGGTACTCCAATTGCTACACTATTATCAGGAATATCTTTAGTCACCACTGAACCTGCGCCAATCACCACATTTGAACCAATCGTGACCCCCGGCATAATAATGCTATTGACCCCAATGAAAACATGAGAACCCACATGAATAGGGGCAAAACGTTGATAACGCTTGCCTTGCGCATCATAAACAAGGCAGGTACTACCATCATGCGTAATAAACTTAACGCCTGAGGTGACTGTAACGTGATTCCCTAGGTGAATCAGAAAAGGTTCAGAGCCCCAGCTCTTGATATAAATTCGACAATGCTCACCGATAGTCACACCTTTTTTACGCGCATAAGCAATACTGCCCTTGAACATAAAATAGGCTAAATCAAACACTGTGTTGAAAATTGACCGAATCAATGCCATGTATCAAAAAGACCCAAGATAAATAGATAAATGTGCAACAAAAGTACTGCAACGGGCTATTTTACTCTCAATTGTGCAACACGGATATGCTCTGTCCAACAGAGTTTTATTTTATTTTTTTTGCAGGTGTTCCCACGTAAACCCCCGCCTCGGGAAGGCTTTTACTCACCAATGAACAGGCGCCCACGACCACATTATTGGCAATATTGACGCCATCAAGCACGGTTACTCGAGCACCAAACCAAATATTTTCACCAATTTGAATCCCCTGTTTAGTAATGTGGTCTTTGACCAAAACCTCAGGATCATCAAACTTATGGTTACTGGCGATCATAATACTTTGCGTGCCAATCCGGGTATTATCCCCAATGCTTAGACCACCACAGCCATTGAGAAAAGATTTGGAGTTGATACTGACATTCTGTCCAATTTCAACCTTGCCACCAAAACACTTGATATAACAGCTTTCACCAATAAAACTGTGATCACCAATACAAAGCGTGGCGCCCTTTTCCACAATAATCGTGACATCATCCCCAATATAGACATTTTCCCCAATACTCACGACACCGCTAATATCGAGCTTAGTCCGCTTCCCAAAATATTTAAACCGACTTGAAAACGCCATGTTATACAGCATCTTACGGCACTGTGCAGAGAACCAGTTGAGCAACTTCAAAGTTTTAAAAAACATCACAATTTTGCTCTCCACACCACATATAAAATGGAAAAATTATAAAAAATGAGTGCTACAGGAACAGCCAAAAGCATATAAATTTTATCATTCATCATGACATAGAGCCCAGCAAACAAAATGAACTTTAAAATCAATTCCACAATTTGCAGTCTAAACAAAACTTGGCTGTTTCGTTTCGCAATCAGATAAGCTGAACTGGGCGGATTACAAAAGACCGCCCAATAGCCCAATGCCAAAATTTGGAAATAGGTTGAAATACCGACCCACTCATGGCCAAAAGCCCACAAATAAACACTTTCAGGTAATACAAAAAATACTGCAAAAAATGGCAGCGAAATCAGGCTTAAAATCACACTGCTATGCAAAGCCTGACGATTGGTATGTGCATGTTTAAATTTGCGAATAAAAAATTGGCGAAGGGTTTGCGACATTAGGTTAATTGGGACACGGAGCGTACGTTCAACAATGGCGTAAAAACCCATTGCCTGCACCCCGACAAAATGTGAAACCACATAGTATGGCAAGTTATGTGAAAAACTATTTAAAAGTGCATGTGGTGTATTGCTATAGATAAAATCTTTATAATGCTTAAACGCCTGCCAACTCACGCTATAGAGTTGATTTTTTAGAATATAAAGCACCACAATCATAAGCATGATCACTGAACTGACCGCATAACTACTCACCAGGCCAATGCTCATCCATAAAGGTAAACTTAACTGCACCACCACCACAATCAGGCTTCTAAAAATATTCAGCCCTGCACAAAAATATTCGGCATGTACTGAAAACTTATAGTTATAAAGGCTTTGAATCAAAGTATTGGCAAGTATTCCACTACAAATTGCCCCAACCATTGCTCCATCAAAAAAGCAACTCAAAACACCTGCCGAAAGCAAGGAAATAATGGTGGCAAAAATCGCACCTTCGAAAATCAGACTTTTTTGATGCTGTTGTTCGGCCACCAATTGCGCTTGGTCCAAACGCAAATTCGCTACCGTCGATAAGACACTAACGATGGCTAAAGCAATACCATATTCACCAAAGTCTTGAACCGAATATAAACGCGTTAAAAAAGGCAGGGCGATAAATGTCATTATCGCACCCACTAATAAACTGCTGGTGATTAAACCAATCGACTGGTATTTGGCGAACAGGCGCGCAATCATGTCAACCCGTTCAGGTCAAATTGTTGACATACCAACGCATTGCCAACTGAATGCCTTCAGCAATCGGGTATCCAGGCGCATATCCTAAAGCCTGTTGAATTTTGGCAATACTGGCTTGTGAATGGCGCACATCCCCTGCACGAAATTCACGATACACTGCAGGCTTTTCATAGCGAATTGAGTTTTCAAGCAATGCAACTTGAATTGCAGCATATAGATCATTCAAGGTGGTACGATCACCCACAGCTACATTATAAACTTGGTTTTTGGCCTCGTCAGGGGCTGTGGCTGCCAAAATATTAGCTTGCACCGTATTATCAATAAAACAGAAATCGCGACTGGTTTCCCCATCACCGTTGATGAAAACATCATCCCCTGCAATCATCGACGCAGTCCACTTGGGAATCACGGCTGCATAGGCACCATTTGGATCCTGACGTTGTCCAAAAACATTAAAATAGCGTAATCCAATGGCTTTAAAACCATAGCTACGGGCAAACACATCTGCATATAGCTCATTCACATATTTAGTTACGGCATAGGGTGAAAGTGGATTTCCAATATTTTCTTCAACTTTAGGTAATCCTGGATGATCACCATAGGTTGAACTGCTTGCCGCATAACTAAAACTTGAAACATGCGCATCACGTGCTGCGGTCAGCATATTCAAAAAGCCACTGATATTGGTGTCATTGGTCGTGATCGGATCAACAATCGAACGTGGTACAGAACCCAAAGCAGCTTGATGCAAAACATAGTCCACACCAGTACAAGCTGTTTGACAGTCTGCAAACTGACGAATATCACCCTCAATGAAATTGAAATTTGACCACTGCGCCTCTGAGACACATCCTTTCACTTCATCAAGATTATGTTGATAGCCTGTCGCAAAATTATCTAACCCGACCACGATCTGATCCAGCTTTAATAATGTTTCAAGCAAATTTGAACCAATAAATCCAGCAACGCCCGTGATTAGCCATGTCTTCGGTGCTTGTTGTAACTGCTCGCAGACCGTTTGATATTGGTTCATCGTAAATTTTCCAAAAACATTCAATAAATTATAGACGTAAATCAGACTCTGATTGATCTAATACATATTTTAAATCATACAAGACATGGCTTTCTTTACCTAAAGCACGAATTGCATCAGCGCCCATCACCTTAAATTGCTGGTGGGCAACCGCAAGAATCACTGCATCATACGTTTGCTGATTTAAAGACTGTACTGGGCTAATCGCATATTCACTTTCAGCCTCAATTGGGCTCACCCACGGGTCATATACATCAACATCAATATGATATTCTTCAAGTTCTTTCACAATGTCGATGATACGGGTATTACGAATATCAGGACAGTTTTCCTTAAAACTGAGCCCCAAGACTAAAACTTTTGCGCCTTCAACCTGAATCTTCTTTTTCACCATACTTTTAACAAGTTGGGTGACGACATAAGCACCCATGCCATCGTTCAGACGACGACCTGCCAAGATAATTTCAGGATGATAACCCATCGACTGTGCTTTATGAGTTAAGTAATACGGATCAACCCCGATACAGTGCCCACCCACTAAACCTGGACGGAATGGTAAAAAGTTCCATTTCGTTCCTGCGGCTGTGAGTACATCTTCTGTATCAATGCCCATTTTATTGAAGATCAAAGCAAGTTCATTAATTAAAGCAATATTTACATCACGTTGCGTGTTTTCAATCACTTTTGCTGCTTCTGCGACTTTGATACTTGGCGCTTTGTGCGTGCCCGCTTCAATAATAAGATTATATACTTCATCGACAAAATCAGCGACTTCGGGTGTAGAACCTGAGGTGATTTTTAGAATATTCGTAACCCGATGGAGCTTATCCCCTGGATTAATCCGTTCGGGGCTATAGCCCGCAAAAAAATCTTGATTGAATGTTAAACCTGATACTTTTTCTAAGACAGGAATACAGGCTTCTTCTGTTGCACCGGGGTAAACGGTCGATTCATAGACAACGATATCACCCGCAGATAATACCTGACCAATACTTTGTGATGCTTTGATTAATGGGGTGAGGTCGGGTTGTTTAAATTCATCAATCGGTGTTGGAACGGTCACAATATAAAAGTTACAACTTTTTAGATCTTCTAAATCTGCGCTATAACTCAACTGAGTTGCTTGCATCAACTCATCTGGAGACACTTCCAAGGTATGGTCTTGACCAGACTTTAACTCATCAATTCGCTTCTGATGAATATCGAAACCCAGCACAGAAACTTTTTTACCAAACTCTACAGCCAGAGGTAAACCAACATAACCTAATCCGATGATGGCAATTTTTAGATCAGCGAGTTGTAGCATGGTACAGCCTTGTGCAATTTGAATAGGATAGGAGCAGAGATCTCAACGTTGCACAATATAGCAGAAATTTGATTTCTTTTAATGACTAAATTATGTTACTTAGTCCTCAAAAAATTATTCGATTAATTATAGAAACAGTACGTTTCACCAACATCTTAGGCTATGTTAAAGATATTAATTGGTATAAAATCTAACTGTTTTATATAAATTCTTCGGGTTGTCATAGCCCTGATCCATTATTCAAATTATTTATAAATAGGGTTTATTTTCGAGTGAGTTACTACCGCTATAGCATATTGTTAGCACTCAGTTTAAGCATAACTGGTTGTGCCGTAACATCAGGACTTCAAACTTATGATCTTCCTGAACAAGGCTCCTATAAAACAAATCAAGGTGCTGAACTTAATGTTGTACAGTTAACACAAGAGAATATCTCTAATATAGCGCAAGCACCTGTCAACAATTTTTCAGATATTCGAACTTTGTTTAATAAAAAACAAGGTATTTATCGCTTGAACTATGGTGATGTCCTATCTATCCAACTTTGGGCATATCCAGAAATTACTCCACCTATTCAAGATGCGACCAGTGTACGAACTGTAGGCTACCCGATTGATCCAAACGGGAATGTCCAACTTCCTTTAATTGGTTCTGTCAAAATTGCTGGAAAAACGCTTGCTGAAGCACATACATTCTTGCGTAGCCAATTTAGCAAGTATCTCAAGAATCCTGACGTGATTGTCCGCGTTCTGTCTTTTGAAGCAAAACGCTACTATGTCAACGGGCAAGTGCTTAAAAGTGGACAATACACCATCAATGATCTTCCAATCAGTCTCTATACTGCCCTAGGTCAAGCGGGCGGGATCGACACCAAGACTGGAGATACGACCAATATTCAACTCATCCGAAATGGTCAAACATATAATCTCAATACCATTCAGTTAGAAAAACAAGGCTTATCACTCCATAACCTACTGATCCAACCTGACGACACCATTTTCGTTAACACCAAACAAGACCAAAAACTATATGTCATGGGTGAGTCGAGTAAAAGCCAAGCAATTAGCTTAAGAGATCAAGGCATGTCTTTAAGTGATGTATTGGGTGAAAGTGAAGGTATTAATCCATATTCTGCAAGTGCAGCACGAATTTATGTAATGCGCACAGACTTAAAGTCCAAACAATCAACCATTTATCATTTAAACTTGAGTAGTCTGGGTAATTTGGCCTTAGCCAATCAATTCGACATGAAAAAGAACGATATTGTCTATATTGATGCAACAGGTTTAACTCGTTGGCAGCGTGTGATGAATCAAATTGTTCCGTTCTCAAGTGCTTTATATAGTTTTGATCAACTTGGAAAATAAGTCATGGGGATACAAAATATTTTAGTGGTTTGTGTTGGAAACATTTGTAGAAGTCCAATGGCGGAATATTTCCTCAAACAGGAAAATCCACAGCTCAATATTGACTCTGCAGGTCTATCCGCCATGGTGGGACATGGTGCCGATGACAAGGCTATTCATTGTATGGATCAATTTAAGATTGATATGCGTCAGCATGTCGCAAAACAGATCAATGCCAGTCTCATTAAAGCTGCCGATTTGATTTTGGTGATGAGTAACAACCAAGCTCAACATATAGAAAAACAGTGGCCTTTTGCTAAAGGTAAAGTCTTTCGCCTAGGTCATTGGCAAAAACAAAATGTTGCTGACCCCTACCAGCATGATCAAGCTTTTTTTGATATAACCTGTAGCAATATTCAACGCTTTGTTGCTGATTGGAAATCACATTTTTAAATTATTACGATATTAAATTATGAATCAAAACTCTAGCACTAGCGAAGATACAATCGACTTAAAAGAGTTATTTTTTTCTCTGATTGCTCAGTGGAAACTCATTGCTCTTTGTATTATTTTCAGTTTAATTTGTGCATTACTTTATTTAAGAGTCACTCAACCCATTTATGCTACAGATGCGATGGTTCTCGTTGAAGACAGCAAAAGTGCTGCCTCAGCAGCACTATTAGGCGAGTTAAGCCAACTCTCAGGAGCGATGGGGCAAAAATCACCAGCCGATGCAGAAATTGAAGTTCTAAGATCTCGCATGGTTTTGGGACAAGTGATTCGAGATCTCAACCTTGATATTGAAATCAAGGCCCCAGAAGACTCCGCATTTAATCGTTTGATTTCAGAGAAAAAGTCAACAGTTGATTACACTCCAACTGAAGTGGTTTATCAAAATAAATCATCCGTAGTTCAAATTAAACAATTGAATGTCCCTGATTTCTATCTAGATGAACCCCTTCAACTAAAATTCAACGAATCAAACACATTTCAACTACTACATAAAGATGAAGTTGTTTTTGAAGGCAAAACCAATGTCAAGAATCAAGTGCCTAGTCCGTATGGCTTGTGGCAAGTGTATATTGTAAAAAATAACAATCTAGCCCCAGAACTTAAAATCACAAAATACGCTCTACCAACAGCAATGAAAAACCTAATGTTGAATTATGGTGTTGCTGAACGTGGAAAAATGACAGGTGTAGTCGGTTTAAGTTACCAAGGCACTGATAAAGCACACATTACCAAAGTTCTGAATCATATTCTGAGTGTCTATCACAAACAAAATATTGAAAGAAAGTCCCTAGAATCAACGCAAACACTTGCTTTCTTAGATAAACAATTACCTTTACTTAAGCAGCAACTCGAAGATTCTGAGATTAAGTTCAATAGATTCCGTGAAAAATACAACACCATTGATGTGACCCAAGAATCTGAACTGTTGCTGAAACAAAATATTGAGCTTGAACGCTTAATGATTGAGCTCAAGCAAAAACAA
Source organism: Acinetobacter halobius (assembly GCF_044130335.1). Classification (NCBI taxonomy): domain Bacteria; kingdom Pseudomonadati; phylum Pseudomonadota; class Gammaproteobacteria; order Moraxellales; family Moraxellaceae; genus Acinetobacter; species Acinetobacter halobius. The sequence continues at coordinate 12,820 of NZ_JBIQOD010000013.1, read as the reverse complement.
GCTGAACTTTCTGCAAAATATACCAATGATCACCCTTTAATGGCAGAAATTAATGCTCAGTTGAAAGAGTTGACTGGTAAAAAAGAACAGTTAAATCAAGCTTTGAAACAACTTCCAGAAACCCAGCGCTTATATTTACAGCTTTATCGCGATGTTAAAGTCAATGCAGAACAATACACTGCTCTGCTAAACAACTATCAACAGTTGAAAATTGCAAATGCAGGTGAGATTGGTAATGTACGTATTGTCGATACAGCCGTTAAGCCTTTTGAAAAAGTTAAGCCAAAGACACTTATCGTTCTAATTTTATCGCTCTTTGTCGGTGGTTTCCTTGGTACGCTGTTAGCATTATTACGCAATATGATGCGCTCAGGCATTAAAGACTCCGCTCAAATTGAAAATGAGCTGGATCTACCTGTGTATGCAACAGTCCCTCGTTCACCCGTGCAAGAAAGTCGCATCAATATTTTGAAGAAGAAAAAGAATATTCCTATTTTGGCTGTTAAAAACAGTGATGATATTGCGATTGAAAGCTTACGTAGTATGCGTACCGCCATTCATTTTGCTTTAAGTTCTGCAAAAAATAACCTGATTATGATTTCAGGCCCAGCACCAGAAGTCGGGAAATCTTTTATTTCGACCAACTTAGCCACAATTTTGGCGCAAAGCGATAAACGTGTTTTGATTGTAGATGCTGACTTACGTCGTGGATATTTACATAAATACTTTAACTACGACACTCAACCAGGTCTCACTGAATTACTCAATGGCCAACACAGCTTAGAGACAGTGATTCGAAATACTGAAGTACCTGGCTTAAGCGTCATCTCCAGAGGTAAAAGTCCAGCCAATCCATCTGAACTCTTAAGCTCGGCTCAGTTTAAGAACGTCTTGGCACAACTGTCTGAAAAGTTCGATCATGTGATCATCGACACACCACCAGTACTGGCTGTAACGGATGGGATTATTATTTCTCAATATACAGGCGTTAATTTAGTGATTGCGCGTTATGCGAAAACACAAATGAAAGAGCTTGAGTTAACCATCAATCGCTTTGAACAAGCAGGTGTTAAAGTCAATGGCTTCATTCTGAATGACATTCAACGTACAGCTGGTTCAGGTTATGGCTACAATTATGCTTATGCTTATAAAGCCAATAAAGAATCAGACTAAAGACAGCTATTAGCCGATAAAAAGCCAGAATGACAGTTCTGGCTTTTTATTTTGTATGACAAACGTTTATATATTCAAATCCTTATAGTTTTTTTAAGGACTTCGGCATATATTAATTTGGAAATGTACTCTAGGTACAAAACACGTGATTCATGAAGTCTGCTAAGATGCTGAAAACTTTTTGAATGTAATAGAATTAGGAAAAATTTCACATGAGTAAAGCCTTACCGATTGCTGTAGCTGTTCTTCTAGGCGGTGCTGCACTTGTTCCCGTTTATTATGCATCTCAACACCCTGCTTCGGCTGAAGCGCAAGTTTCAAAAAATGCATCTGCCGTAGAAAAAATTAGCTATGCACTAGGCTATGAAGTTGCTCATCAAACCCCACCAGAACTCGACATTAACAGTTTTGTCACTGGTGTTCGTGCAGGTCATGCACGTAGCCAACCCGCGTATACAGAAGAAGAATTAAAACAAGCCTATGAACAGTTCCAACAAGAAATGCAACAAAAACAGGCTAATGTTGCTCAGCAAGCACAGACCACTAGCGATAATTTCTTAACTGAAAATGCAAAAAAACCTGGGGTGAAAACTACAGCTTCAGGCTTACAGTACAAAATCACCCAAGAAGGTACAGGCAAGCAACCAAATGCAAACTCGGTAGTGACGGTACACTACAAGGGCCAGTTGGTCGATGGTAAAGTCTTTGACAGCTCAATTGAGCGTGGCGAGCCAATTGAGTTCCCATTGAATCAAGTCATTCCAGGTTGGACTGAAGGTTTACAACTGATGAAAGAAGGTGGCAAAGCGACCCTCTATATCCCGTCCAACTTAGGTTATGGTCCACAAGGGGTACCCGGTATGATCCCAGCCAACAGCACACTTATTTTTGATGTAGAACTGATCAAAGTAAAATAACAATGCCAACTCAAGGAGAGCTTTTGCTCTCCTGTTTTTATTGAGAACAATTTATGAAAATTCAAACAACATTACTCTGTGGCTTGTTCCTTTCAACTCCTCTTTTCGCGGCGCCTATCACCAATAAAAGTAGTGTTCATCAACAGGTCGGTTATAGCTTTGGTTATTTGATGGGTCGCAGTAATGCAGAGTCTATTCAAGATTTAGATATAGATGCTTTTGTCCAAGGGTTACGAGAAGCATCTAAAGGCCAAACTGCCTCATTAAGTGATGAAGATATGGCGCGTGTACTCACCCAATATAAGCGTCAAGCCGAAGCGAAACAATTATTAGAAGTCAAACAATTGGCAGACAAAAATGCCAAAATTGGTGCAGCATTTTTAGCTGAGAATGCAAAAAAACCTGAGGTGAAAACTACAGCTTCAGGACTGCAATATATAGTTTTACAACAAGGTCAAGGCAAGTCACCCAAGGCCAACAGTCGAGTCAAAGTCCATTATGAAGGACGTTTGATTGATCAAACGGTTTTTGACAGTTCGATTGCCCGCCAACAGCCTGCAGAATTCCAAGTCAGCCAAGTCATTCAAGGTTGGACTGAAGGTTTGCAACTGATGAAAGAAGGAGCGAAATACCGTTTCTTTATTCCATCTAAACTGGGTTATGGTCAAATTGGTTCAGGTGATGTAATTGAACCGAACAGCACGCTGATTTTTGATGTGGAACTGATTGCAGTATTGCCAAACTAAGGCGGTTAGGCAAAATAATTCTAGAGATAAAATAAAAAGCCTGACATGTGATCAGGCTTTTTATTGATTACACTTTTTATGAATTACAATCTATTCTCAAATCAAGCCATGCTTTTTTAAGCTACGCGCTTCACTGGTCTTGCAGCATAAAATCAAGTAGTGCTTTTTGTTTTATGCTTCATGCTTTAAATGGCGTGGTCTAAAACCCGTAATGAATAAACCAACGGCATAAGCCACCGCACCGACCACACACAGCCCAACCACTTCAGCAACGCGAATCCACTGTGACATTTCGCCATTATACCAAGTCAGTCCGTACCACAATGCTGCAATCATCACGGCGTTAGAAATACCAAACTGAATAAACAGTTTTTTCCAGTGAGCACCAAAACGGAAAATATCACGCTTATGTAGATAGAAATACAACATTCCTGCATTTACAAGTGCAGACCCAGAAGACGCTAAAGCCAGTGCCATATGCTCTGCATGCCAGTCAATCAATTTAAAGAAACCAATAAACACTACGTTTAAAATCGCATTCGCAGCAACGGCCATTAGCCCCACACGGACAGGAGTCTTGGTGTCTTGTTGTGCATAAAACCCAGGTGCAAAGACTTTAATCAACATGAATGAAATCACCCCGGCGCTCATACACTGCAACGCTAAAGCCGTCATTTGAGTATCTTCAAGGGTAAATTGTCCGCGTTGGAACAGGGCCTGAATAATAGGGGTCGATAACATAAACAGTGCAATACTGGCAGGCACGCCAACCAAAACAATCACCTTCGCAGCCCAATCCATCATGCCACGAAACTTCGACATATCTTGCTCTGCATGACGGGTCGACAATGCCGGTAAAATTACCGTACCAATCGCCACCCCAATCAAGCCCAAAGGCAATTCAGTCATGCGTTCTGCACTATATAACCAAGACACAGAACCATCTTGCATAAACGAAGCCCAAATGGTGTTCAGGAGTAAATTAATTTGCGTAACAGAAACACCAAATAGTGCAGGCAACATCAATTTCATGATGCGATCTACACCCTCATGTTTAAAATCGACTTTCGGCGGAATCAGTAATTTTTTATGCCAAAGTTCAGGAATTTGGATCGCTAATTGCAATACACCCGCAGCAATCACTGCCCAACCGAGTGCCATAATCGGCTCCGCCATATACGGCGTCAACCACCATGCTCCTGCAATCATCGCCACATTCAGCAATACTGGTGAAAATGCGGGTGAAGCAAAGGAACCATAACTATTTAGAATACTGCTGGCAAAGGCTGTCAGCGACATAAACAATAAATAAGGAATAGTGAGGCGGAACATCGAAACTGCAAGATCAAACTTCTCAGGGTCAGCATGGAAGCCCGGTGCATAAATATACAATACGGCAGGCGCCGCGACCATAGCCAAGAAAGTTAGAGCTGTCATGATCGTCATCAAACAACCAAAGACTCGACTAATCAGGATTTGAACTTCCGCATGGGTACGCCCAGTTTTATATTCGGTCAGTACTGGAATAAACGCCTGTGAGAATGCCCCTTCAGCAAACAGCCGACGGAAGAAGTTCGGTATACGAAAGGCCACCACAAAGGTATCGAAATCTTTACCTGCACCAAAGACATTCAGTAAAACAATGTCTCGTACCAAACCCAAGACCCGAGAAAGCATGGTCATTGCACTTACAATTACGGTTGACCGCCACAGCGCCATCGTATCCACCTAGTTTTTCATTTGCCGCTATTGTAATGAAACTTCAACGAATATTTGATTGTTTAATGTTGTTGTCTGCACTCAATTTATTGACTTTTTAACTGCTGCAAACGGCTTCTATATTTGTACCAATCGAAAAATGGGCCAGGATCCGTTTTTCGACCTGGAGCAATATCGGAATGCCCCGCCAAATGCTGTTGAATTTGAGGATAGGTTTGCTGTAAGCAGGCAGTCACATGTACCAATGCTTCATATTGGGCATCTTCAAAAGGCATGTCATCACTGCCCTCAAGCTCAATGCCAATCGAATAATCATTGCACTCTTTTTTGCCCAAATAACTCGAACGCCCTGCATGCCATGCACGGTCATGAAAGTTAACAAATTGTAAGACTTCCCCGCCTCTTAAAATCAGTAAATGTGCTGAGACTTGCATGCCTTGAATAGTTTGAAAATATGGATGTACTGACCAATCCAATTGATTTTGAAAAAATTGTTCAATATAGCCACCACCAAACTGTGAGGGGGGCAAACTGATATTATGAATGACAATCAGTTGAATATCAGCATCTGCAGGACGTGCGTTAAAATTAGGCGATGGGATTTGTCTCGCTCCCTGCAATTGACCAGCTTGCACTTGAAACGATGGAATGCCTTGCATATTTTTATTCCTTAAACCCATTGCGCCCTTCGGGCAATATTTTTGCTTTGTTGTCCATGCTAAATCTTTCCCTATCATTTCACAAATCTATGGTGTTTCGTTTTAGAAATTTTTACGCCTTTTCAGGAAAAATGCTAATATATTGCGCAATTTTCATGGCTTCTATAAAGATACGGACAATCGGATGAGCATATCGCAGCAACTGCTTGAACAATCTATTCAACTGAATATTCAACAGGCATTACAAGAAGACATCGGTGATGGCGACATTACGGCACTTTTGACGCCTGAAGATGAGCAAGCAACTGCGACCATTATTAGCCGTGAAGACATGATTCTTGCAGGTCAACCTTGGGTCAATGCATTAATTGCAGCTTTTGATTCGAGTGTACAAATCACGTGGCTAAAAAACGATGGCGATCTGGTTCGTGCCAATGAAACCCTTTTTAAACTGGCGGGTTCAGCACGCAGCTTACTTACGGTTGAACGCCCTGCACTCAACTTTGTACAAACCCTGTCTGCAGTTGCAACCAAAACGGCTGAATATGTCAAACAACTGGATGGCTTAAATACCAAGTTGCTAGATACCCGTAAAACACTACCGGGTCTGCGCATTGCACAAAAATATGCAGTCGCGATCGGCGGGGGGCAAAACCATCGTTTAGGCTTATTCGATGCTTTTTTAATTAAAGAAAATCATATCATGGCAGCTGGTGGCATTGCTCAAGCGATTGCCAAAGCGCATCAAATTGCCCCGGGCAAACCTGTCGAAGTCGAAGTCGAAACATGGGCTGAATTAGACCAAGCATTAGAAGCCCAAGCGGATATCGTGATGTTAGACAACTTTAGCCAGCAACAAATGATTGATGCGGTCAAGCATGTCGCAGGACGTTGTAAATTGGAAGCGTCAGGCAACATCACCATTGACAACTTACGTGAAGTGGCAACTACAGGCGTGGATTATATTTCGATGGGTGTGTTGACCAAAGATGTCAAAGCCGTCGATCTTTCCATGCGTTTTAATGCTTAATTTGAAAAGATTGCATTCAGTCAACACGCCATAAAAAAACGCACTAGATAGTGCGTTTTTTTGCGTTACAACTTACCAGCCCAGTGCTTGCTGCTGTTTTTTCACCAATTCTTGAATACCCTTTTCCGCCATTTCTAACATGGCATTGCACTGTGTACGGGTAAACGGCTTATCTTCTGCCGTACCTTGAATTTCAATAAACTCGCCCGCTTGGGTCATGACCACGTTTAAATCCGTTTGGCAGTTTGAGTCTTCTTCATAGCACAAGTCTAAAAGCACTTCGTCTTGGAAAATACCGACTGAAATGGCAGCAACCAAACCTTTGAGTGGATCCTGCTTAATTTTCTTTTTCTCAAGCAGCGTATTCATCGCATCAATAAGGGCCACCGCAGCACCAGTGATTGCAGCAGTCCGCGTACCACCATCTGCTTGAATCACATCACAGTCAATGGTAATCGTATTTTCACCGAGTTTCTTTAAATCCACCATGGCACGTAAACTACGACCAATCAAACGTTGAATTTCTTGAGTACGACCACTTTGCTTACCACGTGCCGCCTCACGGTCACTACGGGTATGGGTTGAACGTGGCAACATGCCATATTCTGCTGTTACCCAACCTTGACCTTTACCTTTTAAAAAACGCGGAACTGAGTTATCAATGCTCGCCGTACAAAGAACTTTGGTATGACCAAACTCAACCAATACCGAACCTTCTGCATAACGTGTATAGTTACGCGTAATAGTAACATCACGTAATTGATCTAATGCTCGTTGGTCGATACGCATAATACGTCCTTCATCTGACTAAGTTGATTGGCGCATAGTATAGCAGAAGCAAAGCCAAAGCATTTGCTCCACAAGCTCGCTTTTGTAATTGATCGCCAACCTCACTTTAGATCTTGATTCTTTGTTAAACTAAAAGACAAATGAGCTTGAGGCCACATCTATGTCGATTCGTGAAGAGCGCAAACAACAAAGTCGCCAAGCATTGCTCAATGCAGCCTTACAGCTCAGCACCTCTGGTCGCTCCTTTAGTCAGATCAGTCTCCGTGAAGTTACCCGTCAAGTCGGTTTAGTGCCAACCGCCTTTTATCGACACTTTAGTGATTTGGATGAACTAGGGCTTGAACTGGTCGACCAAGCTACCTTACATATCAAAAATGTGCTGACCCAATTAGGCCAAAGCTATGTTTACCGCCCACATGCAACCATTGAGCACAGCCTCGATTTATTCTTTGATGCCGTTGAGCAACACCCCGAACAATGGATCTTTCTCATCGGCGAGCGTTGGGGAGGCTCAACATTGGTTCGTAAAGCCATCGAACGAGAGATCACGTTTTTAATCGACGACTTTGCCTATGCTCTCACCCGTATTGAAAGTATGCAGCATATCCGCGATTCAAAAGACCTTAACGTTTTAGCCAATATTCTAATGAACGCCTCTTTTAACTGGGCCATGCGCTGGATGGGTTTTAGCCGAGATGTACCATCAGTACAATTACAACAGCAACAACATGACTTTAAAATGCAAACAGTGGTACAGATTCAACTCATGTTTCGTGGTATTTCCAATTGGCATCGACCAACAATACAAACAGAACAAGCCAACCCGACACTGCATTAAACTCCAGCTAGAATGATGTTTTAATACATTACAAATTTTTTAACACTGTTTGCTCAAACTTAGACGCTTTTTCACTATCATAGAGCCAGTTTTTTCATCTGTACCTCTTATGCGTTTTTTTCTTTTTTTAGCTGCCAGTGTATGTATGGCCTTAGCATGGCTTTTGCCCATTCATTATCGACCATGGGTCACTTATACAGGTGAGCTGTTTGCCTTTTTGTCATTATTTACGCTTTCTGCACTGTTTCTAAAAGAAAAAGTTTTATTCCCCAAGATCACACTACCTCTATTGCTCTTAAGCCTTGTACCCTTTATACAGTACGGCTTTGGTGAGCTGTTCTTTTTCAGCAAAGCATTGATGTGCGGCCTATACATTTTTGCCTTTTGGCTCAGTATTGTTTTAGGTTTTAACCTCAGTCAAAGACCGCTCGCGCGTGAACAATTGTTTGCTGGTTTAAGTACGGTTTTTTGGTTGGTTGGTGTGGTCACTGCTCTGATTGCCATCTGCCAATGGCTCAATATTGAACAGAAAATACCGGGGATGACCATATTAAAAGGTGATCGCCCGTATGCCAACTTCGCTCAGCCGAATAATATGGCAAGCTTCTTAATTCTGTCCTTACTGGGTACTCTTTACTTATTTGAGAAGAAAAAATTCAATACTCTTCTTCTCTGCACTAGTGCCGTACTGATGTTGTTTGCTGTCGCACTGAGTCAATCTCGCACATCATGGGTCGCGAGTATTTGTGTACTACTGTATTTACTCTATCAACAATACAGAGGCACACTACAACTCAAATGGTATAGTGCTCTTGCATGGTTTGTGCTCTTTGTTTCTTTAATTGTGTTAACTCCTCAGCTCAATCAGTTGTTGGCTCAACTTTCTAATGTTGATGTCACACAAACTCGCGATGTCGTTGCTCGAGCAACCAAGGGGGATATGTCACGTCTTGCCATTTGGCAGCAAATGCTACATGCAATCGCAGAACGCCCTTGGTTTGGCTATGGTTGGCATCAAACCAGTGTCGCTTACACATTGATTAGTGATCAGTTCCAAGGTCCAGTTTGGGTGAAAAGTGCGCACAACTTCATTCTCGACTTCATTTTATGGAATGGGCTACTGATTGCAGTTCCATTTTTTGCTTACATAAGCTATTGGGGTTATCAACTACAAAAGCATGCAACTTCATCCGAATCTGTGGTGGGTTTGCTCATGGTAGGGGCTGTACTCATTCATGCGATGCTCGAATTTCCTTTATTCTATGCCTATTTCTTGTTGCCGCTCGGCTTTATTCTCGGGATTATTCAAGCCCAGCAAAAAGTAAAAACATGGACCGTAGCAAGTTATGTTATGCCAGTGGTATTTACAGTCTGTGTGATCTTGGTCGGACTCATTATCCGTGATTATGAACTGATGGTGCCGAAGCTAAATCAAGCCTCTCGCTATGAAAAAACACCTGAAAAATTCACCAATCACGATCAAATTTTACTGCTGTCTGAGTTTAACCGTCGTATCGAATGGATTCAGTTAAATCCGTATAGTAAAGTCAGCCCTGAGCAAATTCGGGACTATGAGGAAATGGTGTTGAACTACCCGATTCCTTATGATTTAACCAAGTTTGCTAAACTCTTGGCTTTCAATGGCTATGAGGCTGAGGCTCGTCACCAACTTTGGCGCTTAAAAACTTTAAGAAAAATTGATCTGCGTTATGAGGATTTATTACAGCCTACATCAAGTGTGCAATAAATTTTGTCACCCCATAAAAAAAGCCTGCATCAGCAGGCTTTTTTTATGGGGCGAGCTATACGCTCATTATTTTGCCGCACGTTCTTTTTCGATGAGATATTCTACAACTTGCACAACTTTCTCATTTTCGCCTTGAACAATGTACTTACCATTGACTGTGACCGCAGGGACACCACTCAGTTGATAACGTTTCGCTAAATCTTGCGCTTGAGCAATTTTTGAAGTGATCGCAAAAGACTTATACGTAGTGTTAAATTTCGCTTCAGGAATACCAAATTGAGTATAGAACTTAGCTAAAGCAGGTTGTTCTAAAATTGGTTGGTTTTGATCATGAATCGCATGGAATAACATAAGGTGTGTCTTCTTGCGCACACCTAAAGCTTCAGACACATAATAAGCTCGAGCACCCTGCTCCCAAAGTGGATTCATCGCTGCTGGTGTACGTACAAAACGTACATCTTTAGGTAATTTCTTTAACCAAGTCTGCATATGCGGTTCAAGTTTAAAGCAGTGTGGGCAGCCATACCAGAAGAACTCACGCACTTCAATTTTTCCAGGTACTTCGACCTGTACTGGCGTTGGTACCACAGTATAGTCCTGACCTGCTACAAAGTTTGCAGCCAAAGCACTACCAGAAATAGCGAAAACAGCGGTTGCTAGTCCACTCAAAAGGAGTTTTTTCATTGAACTTATTGTCCTCAAAATCATTATGATAAGTTTATGCAAATACTATAAATCAAATATGCCAAATTCGTTTTCATTCTGTGAACTTTTTTCAGGCTTTTATCGCTTTTTCCAGAATAAACGCTACACTAAGCCCTATTGAATTTTTTTAAATATTACAACCTGATTGAGGTGACGATGATGTCGCAACTGAATGTTGATCCACAAGAAATTGCCAAATTTGAAGCATTTGCTGCCATATGGTGGGATCAGCACTCGGAGTTCCGTCCTTTACATATGATCAATCCATTACGCTTAAACTGGATTGATGAGCATGCTGGTGGACTCAGTGGGAAAAAAGTCCTTGATGTCGGCTGTGGTGGCGGCATTTTGGCTGAAAGTATGGCACGTCGTGGTGCAGATGTTCTTGGTATTGATATGGGCGAAGCCCCACTGAATGTGGCGCGTTTACATGCAGAGCAAGAAGGTGTTAAGCATATCGAGTATCGCCAAGTTCCAGTTGAACAGCTCGCAGAAGAACACGCGGGACAATACGATGTCGTGACCTGCATGGAAATGCTGGAACACGTACCTAATCCAGCTTCAATCATTGAAGCCTGCCATAAACTGGTTAAACCAGGTGGTCATGTGTTCTTTTCAACCATCAACCGTAATCCCAAAGCCTATCTGTTTGCCATTATTGGTGCTGAATATGTACTGCGTATGTTAGCGAGAGGCACCCACGATTATCATAAATTCATTAAACCATCAGAGCTTGCACATGATATTCGCGGTGCTGGACTCAAACTAAAAGACATGACGGGTTTACATTACAATCCATTGACCAAACGCTATTGGTTAGCGCCGAATGTCGATGTCAACTATATGGTCTACACTGTCAAAGAAGGTGCTGCATGAAAGCCGTCTTATTCGACCTTGACGGCACACTGATCGACACGGCTGCCGACTTTATTCGCATTATTCAAAACATGTGCCGTGAAAAAGGTGTTGCTGTGGTCGATGCAAACCTGATCCGTAGCCAAGTCTCTGAAGGCGCACGGGCTATGGTGAAATTGGTTTATCCAGAACTGGAAGTCGAAGACCCAATTTTTCTGGCACATCGTCAGCGTTTTTTAGACACCTATGGGGCGGATATTGCGGTAGATACCGACCTATTTACTGGCATGTATCCGCTACTTGAAAAACTTGAAAACCAAGAAATTCCATGGGGCATTGTCACCAATAAACCACGTTGGCTCAGTGAAGCATTATTAGACGCGCTGGATTTGACAAAACGCTGCGCTGTTTTGGTCTGCCCAGAGGATGTCAGCAAAACCAAGCCTGATCCTGAACCAATGTATTTGGCAGCCCAACAGATTGCGATTGCACCTGAAAACTGTATTTACGTCGGGGATCATCCACGTGATATAGATGCAGGTCGTAACGCGCAGATGTATACCATTTTGGCCGCTTATGGTTATTTACCATTCGCGCACAAAGATGACTTAACAGCTTGGCAAGCAGATTGTATAGTGAAGAATGTAGTTGAGTTAGATGAGGTCATTCAGTCCCTTGTCAACCAGACATCAAAAGCAAGCTCACTGACTTGATCACAATTAAAAAATCACAATAACGAGGAGGTAATGATGAAATATTCAGAATATCAACCTCGCCCCGATCTACTCAAAGATCGTATCATCTTAATTACAGGTGCGGGCGATGGTATTGGTCGTGCTGCTGCATTAAGTTATGCCCTACACGGCGCAACCGTGGTGCTGCATGGGCGTACCTTAAATAAGCTCGAAGTCATTTATGATGAAATTGAAGGCTTAGGTGCGCCGCAACCTGCAATCTTACCCTTGCAGCTATCAAGTGCCTCTCCTCGTGACTATGAATTATTGGTCGACACCCTAGAACGTCAGTTTGGGCGCTTAGATGGCATTTTGCATAATGCAGGTATTTTAGGTGAGCGTACTGAACTGGAAAATTATCCTGTCGATGTTTGGGATGACGTGATGGCGGTCAACTTACGTGCGCCATTCGTTATGACTCAAGAATTAATGCCCCTCCTGAAAAAATCTGAGCATGCCTCTGTGGTTTTTGCCAGCTCAGGTGTCGGGCGCGAAACGCGTGAACGTTGGGGCGCATATTCCGTGTCTAAGATCGCGATTGAAGCGGTCAGTCAACTGTTCGCCAAAGAAAATACCGCACCGAATATCCGATTTAATTGTATCAATCCGGGGGCGACCCGCACAGCGATGCGTGCCAAAGCCTATCCTGATGAAGATCCAAAAACATTGCCCACACCTGAAAATATCATGCCTGCCTATCTGTACTTGATGGGCGATGACAGTTTGCATATGAATGGTCAAAGTATTGATGCACAAGACTAAAATCGTTCATTTAAAAGGAAGCTTCGGCTCACTGCTGTCCCATAGTTTTGTTTAAATAAAAAACCTGAGTCCAAAATAGTTAAAATATAAGTGCGAACAAACACTTTAACTACAAGGACTCAGGTTTTGTCACATCAGAATACCGT
>NZ_JBIQOD010000012.1:0-103923 GCF_044130335.1 Acinetobacter halobius | reverse complement strand
TGCCTCGACCATCGTGCTGAGCCAATCGCAAGCAGAGATGGTTCAGTCATCATTTACCAATGATAATGATAACTCTCGTCTAGCTGCACGTGTCTTAAATAAAGATGCTCAAGGCTTCAACTCACACTTCTCAAATTTAAATAGCCTTTCAATCACTGAACGTTCAGGCGATAAAATTCGCCGCGAAACAATCGCTGCAAAAATTGAAATCCCTGAAGAAGAGCCTTCAGTGATTGAAAAGTTAAATACTGTTGCATCAAATACAGTACGTAAGTTTAGCCAAACCGGTATGGCCTCTTGGTATGGTCGTCAGTTCCATGGTCGTAAAACTGCAAGTGGTGAGACATTCGATATGAATGCATTAACTGCTGCACACCGTAGCCTGCCACTAAACTGCTATATCCGCGTAACGAATAAAACCAATGGTAAGAGCGTTGTGGTTAAAGTTAACGACCGCGGTCCTTTCCACGGTAACCGTGTACTTGATTTATCTTACGGCGCAGCAAAACAATTGGGTATTACTAATTCAGGTACTGCGAAAGTTAGCATTGAACGTATTGATGGACCAAACTCTTAAGATTCAGACCTACAACACGTATTTGACAGTAAAGCCACAGTAATGTGGCTTTTTTAATACCTAGTCTTTATACAAATAACTGCAGATGATCCTTAGCTGTTCTAGCTTGATGCTTTAACATCGCTCAAAACCATGTTTACATCGAATAAAAAAATCCAATCACTCCAGTTTTTGAGTTGGTTGTGCTCACAATCTTGGTAACTTTGTAGGTTTAGCTGAGCTAATGTGTTCTTAATTCATTTTTTGTATATTCAAAGCTATTTTTCATCCACTTTGAAGCGTGGTTTTATCTACTCTCTAATTCAGAGCTATTTAACAAATTCGCATGTGAATTCAGCTTCTTTTTTACGATATGGCAGGTGTTATAGCTCTACTGATTTTTGTATAAATAGAAGCATTTTATGCTCACAAACGCTAAAGAAAATGCTGTTCTTTCTTCAAAGTTCTCAAACAACCCCTCATTTGCTCAATTTTCAATATTTTCATATTCCCAATCAAAGCTACGTCAAATTGCTAAACAGTGTAAAAATCGCAAACAGTGCGCATTTAGAGCAATATAAATTTAAAAGCGATGAAAAAGATCAAACTCTTGCACTTTTTCATCCATTTTTCGGTATTTAATGGGTCGATTTACGCATGAATGACTAAAAATCGAATAACAGATTCAGACCATAAAAAAACCCCAAACTCAGCATAATACTGAGCAATAACTTTCTGCTCAAAAGGGTGATCAACAAGGTAAAAATTGCCCCATAAAAATAGCTATTTTGAAATATCCCTTTCCACTGTGAACCCTCAAAAAAAACCAGCGGCAAACAAATCGAAACCATGAGACAAGGCGCTGCATATTTCAGCATGCGTGTCGCAAATTTAGGCAGTCGAATTTGAGTTTTAGGCTCTAAAAATAAATACCGATTAAAAAAAGTCACACAAGTTAAGCTAAAAACAAATAACCAAGTCATCTTCAGCACTCCGAACGATCAAACATCGCAGCAACCCACATACCTGTAAAACCGGCTAACAAGATGGCTGATTTCACACCCAACCAACTCAACAGCAAAACAGAGAGTGATGATGCAATGACACCGTAAATTGCAGCTCTATTTTGGATCAGCATTACCGCCATCACCAAGAACACCACCACTATTGAAAACTCCAAATGTAGATTTGAAAGATCAGGCACTGTATTTGCAAGCAGTATGCCGACTAAACTAAACCCTACCCAACAGACATAAAAACTGAATCCTGCCCCCAACATATAAGCATAAGATGGCTTTTGTTTTAGCATCGCGGTGGCGTAGAGTTCATCGGTCAGCAAAAAACCAATACTGAGTCTCCGGCTTAATGACCATGGCTTCACATCTTCTCTTAAACTCAACGCATAAATAAAATGCTGACTAGTCAGAAAAAATACCGTCAAAATAATGCTCAGCAAAGATGCACCTGTCATCAGCATACTCAAGCTGACCAATTGAGCAGCACCAGCAAATACCAAAGCTGACATTCCCACAGCTTGCATCACACTCAATCCCGCATTAATCGCAGCTGAGCCAGCCAATATTCCCCATGGAATCACAGCAACAGACAGAGGTAGCATGTCCTGTACGCCCCGAAGAAAACTTAGACTTTGCGGTTGTATCGCTTGTTGTTGCATGAAAAACCCTATGATTTCTATCCATAGGAATTAATATGCAAGATTGAGGAAATGACTTTCTTGTATGAAATTGCTGTTATTTTAGATTTTATGTGCCATATATTGTGCTGGTGTACAGCCCAATGCCTTTTTAAAATGACGTGTGTAATGACTCTGATCGGAGAAGCCACACAGTTGTGCTACTGTCGCAATCTCACAACCTTGTTTTAGTAAAGATAATGATTTACGTAACCGAAACTGTATCAACCATGCGTGAGGTGGAAGTCCAGTAAACTTTTTAAATTGACGTAGCAAATGCCAAGGGCTCATCCCCACCACAGCCGCCAACTCAGTAAGTTGGTGCTCTTTTTCTGGTTCGGCTTCGAGTAACTCCTGAATCAGCACGACCTTACGCTGCGCTTCAGGTAAATCTTTTAATGTTTTCCTAGACTGGCTATAACGACTTAATAAATATGCTAAAGTTGAAATATACAAACTCTGCTTGAACAGTATATTTTTAGGCTGCAATAACAAATCAAACAGTAAATTCAACTGCTCTGCCAGTCCCTCATCATGCACCACAGCTTGTGGAAACCACGGCATAGTACCAGTTTCATGAAAGAAATCCTGACTAATATCTTGAATCATTTCAGGGGTCGGATAAATTGCTCGATAACACCAACCTGTTTCAACAGCAGATGAACCCGTATGCACCTCATCCGCATTGACTAAAATAATATCTCCTTGCGGTGCAATATGCTGATTTCCTGTGCGTAAAAAAGATTGCGCACCTTCATCAATCAAACCAATGCAGTAGCCTTCGTGCGTGTGTTTTGAAAACTGAGTATGTTGATAGGAGGCTTTTAACATCTCAAGACCACCAAGTTCTTGAACATGATGATAATTTACAAATTCACTGGATCTGATTTTGTGCATGAGTTAGCTTCTCCTGAACCACTCAGCATACTGTGATTCAGTAAAACGTATAGAACAAAATTGCTCTATTACTGATAGGTTTTTCCTTGATGCTTTAACCAGCCATCCACATGACGTTGCTGTGGATCACGATGCGTCCAGTGAATGACCCCACCTTTTTCAGTATATTCATATTCCCCATTAAAACTGACCGTATCCCCTTTTTGCAAACGATCAATTCTTGGAGCTAGATCAATATTATGCGCAACTAAAACTGTCATATTATTCGGCAACGCTAAAATAAACTTTTGATGACGAGAGCCATCATTGTCATCTTTCAGTACAGCCACCACTCGCCCTTGAGATTGAACTTGAACATTACTTTTTTGGTTTTGAAAGGCTTGAGCAATTTTTGTAGCATCATCAGACCCAGAGTTTTGCACTTCCCGATGTGTAGCCGATCTTTCTAGATTGGATGATGAAGTTGAAGTATTAAGCTGTTTTTCTTGAAGATCAATCCCAAAATATGCAGCAACCAAAACCACGATCACTGCACCAATACCTAGATTTGTTTTATTTGCCATGTATTTTTCCTTTATTTCGTTTTTATTGTATAAAAAAAGCCCCAATGGGGCTTTTTTTACTCAAAATAATTTTTCAATTATTTTGCAGCAGCTTGAGCAGCAGCAACTTCTTCAGCGAAAGAAAGTTCAGCTTTCTTCTCAATACCTTCACCCACTTCAAAGCGAACGAATTGAGCAACTGTAGTACCAGTTGACTTAAGCACATCAGAAACTTTTTTATCGTTGTCGATAACGTACATTTGGTTCTCAAGTACAACTTCATTTAAGTACTTTTGAACTGAACCAGTGACCATTTTCTCAACGATGTTTGCAGGCTTACCAGATTCAATTGCTTTTGCTTCAGCAATTTCTTTTTCTTTAGCAATAAGCTCAGCAGATACGTCAGCTTCTGTTACAGCCACTGGGTTGAATGCAGCAACGTGCATTGCAATACCTTTACCAGTTGCAGCATCACCTGCGTAAGATACAACAACACCGATTCTTAGACCGTGTTTGTATACTGCAAGGTTGTCGCCTTCAACGATTGTTGCACGACGAACTTGGATGTTTTCACCGATTTTTTGAACAAGAGCGATACGCGCTTCTTCTACAGTTACGCCATCTGCAAGTTTCAATTCAGCAATTTTAGCAGCATCAGTTTCACCAGCAGCTAACGCAGCAGCAGCAACTTGAGCAGAGAAACCAGCAAAGTTTTCGTCTTTAGCAACGAAGTCAGTTTGACAGTTTACTTCTAAAAGGATTGCTTTATTGCCTTCTTGAGCAATTGTGATTGCACCGTCAGCTGCAATGTTACCTGCTTTTTTAGCAGCTTTAGCTTGACCAGATTTACGAAGGTTATCAATCGCTAGCTCGATGTCACCATTCGCTTCTGTTAATGCTTTTTTACATTCCATCATTGCAAGACCAGTACGATCGCGCAATTCTTTAACCATGCTTGCTGTAACTGCAGTCATGTCAATCTCCTAAAATACGGTAGAAAATGAATTCTTTTTAGAACAGAAACGGCCCAGAGCTATCTCTTGGGCCGTCTGCATACATGACGCTTACTTTGCCACCATCACATGTCGCAAAAATGACAAGCTTACGTCAAACGCATTAAGCCTCAGAAGCAGGTGCTTCTTCGCCTTTAGCTTGTGCATTTGCTTGTGATTGAGCATATTCTTTACCAGCAAGAATCGCATCAGCCATAGCAGAAGCATAAAGAGTAACTGCACGGATCGCATCGTCGTTACCCGGAATAACGTAGTCTACGTTGTCTGGGTTAGAGTTTGTATCAACGATACCGATTACAGGAATACCAAGGTTTTTAGCTTCTTTGATTGCAATAGCTTCGTGATCAACGTCGATTACGAATAATGCGTCAGGTAAACCACCCATGTTCTTAACACCGCCTAAAGCGCGTTCAAGTTTTTCCATCTCACGAGTACGCTCTAAAGCTTCACGTTTAGTAAGCTTAGCGAAAGTACCATCTTGAGATTGAGTTTGAAGGTCTTTAAGACGGTTGATAGATTGGCGAAGTGTTTTCCAGTTCGTCAACATACCACCTAACCAACGGTGATCAACATAAGGTTGACCAGCACGTTGTGCTTGTTCACGGATGATGTTAGAAGCAGCACGTTTAGTACCAACAAACAATACTTTATTCTTTTTGCTAGCAAGGTTGTTAACAAAGTTCAAAGCATCATTTAACGCAGGAACAGTGTGCTCAAGGTTGATGATGTGAATTTTGTTACGCGCACCAAAGATGTATTGACGCATCTTTGGATTCCAGAAACGTGTTTGGTGACCGAAGTGTGCGCCTGCTTGAAGAAGGTCGCGCATGCTTACGTTGTAATCTGCCATTTTCTTTACCTTAAAGTTTGGGTTAGGCCTCCATATATCCGCATCCTCCACCCCAAAGGGCACCCAGAGAAATGTGTCGATATATGTGCGGATTTTTAAAGCCCATTCATCACTTTGACATAAATATATTCACGAAAAAGCATTTGATAAAATGGGCGGCTATTTATACCATAGTCACACACAAATTTCCAAAAGTTTTTAGAGATCATGAACAGTACTTACGAAGCACCCCGTCGACTCATCAAAAGCGCTGAAGACATCGAAAAGATGCGTGTCGCTGGACGACTGGCGGCTGAAGTCTTGGATATGATCAAGCCACATATTAAACCAGGTGTAACTACACTTGAGTTAGATACGATTTGTCACGATTATATTGTCAATAAACAAGACGCTATTCCAGCATGTTTAGGTTACGGCGCAGCGCCGGGTCGCCCTGCGTTCCAACATGTGATTTGTACTTCAGTAAACCATGTGGTCTGTCACGGCATTCCGTCAGATGCAAAAGTGTTGAAAAAAGGCGATATTTTAAATATTGATGTGACGGTTATTAAAGATGGTTTCCACGGCGATACCAACATGATGTACATCGTGGGTGGTGAAACCTCTATTCTTGCGAATCGGTTATGTAAAGTAGCACAAGAAGCGATGTACCGTGGAATAGCGACAGTGAAGCCAGGTTCGACCATTGGGGATATTGGTCATGCCATTCAACAATATGTCGAATCAGAGCGTTTTGGCGTGGTGCGTGAATACTGTGGTCACGGTATTGGGACTGTGTTCCATGACGAACCTCAAGTCTTACACTATGGTCAACCCAACTCAGGCATGATTTTAGAAGAAGGCATGACCTTTACCATTGAACCTATGGTCAATGGTGGTGACTGGAAAACCAAACTATTGGGCGATAAATGGACAGTCGTCACCAAAGATCATAGTTTGTCAGCACAATACGAGCATACCATTTTAGTGACTAAAACAGGCGCTGAAATCTTAACAGCGCGTCCTGAAGAAGATTTATCTCGTTTTCAAGCTTAAATGCTGTCATTGGCATGAAATACAATGCCGACTGTCAAAAAGACCACCACATGGTGGTCTTTTTTATGGCGGGTTAAACATTTTACTTTACATTTATTTCTTAATTTACAGCTAACTAGTTGCTGTAACACCTGAATATCCATGTTCAAACAGGATCAGTTTTCTGTAACAAAGCGTGCAACTAAGTAACACGATCACACAAATCTCATTTTGACATTCACAAATATCAAAAACACATATCCTTTAAAAACAACAGCTTTATTCTAATTGCAAGCTTAATAATACGCTCTATAAAAACGAATAGCTCATTGGACATGGAGTCCCAAAATGAAAAAAACATTGCTTTGCGTAGCAACGTCTATTGCTACCTTACCTATACTCACGCATGCAGATTCACCTTATTTTAGTCTACAAGATGGTGATGGATTTAAACGTTTCTCTGTATCTGTCGGTGCTTTACATGTTATGCCACAAGGTAAAGCCCAACCCTTCCGTGTCAATACAGCCGTTAAAGAAGGTGAGACAGCAACAGTCGGAGATGTCCAATCCCAAACGGTAAAAGACAATTTAAAAGAGGGCTTTACCCCCTCACCAGTCTTACAAGTCGCTCTGAATACTTTAGATACCATTCCAAGTGCCTTGAGTGGCACAGCCGAAATTCACGGCCTAGAAAGTTGGGATAATCCGGGTACTGGTTTAGAAGCTGATGATGTTACAACGCTTGGCATCATGACCAACTACTTCTTTACCGATAATATTTCTTTTGAAATGAAAGCTGGGATTCCACCTAAAGTTGACTTACAAGGTAAAGGGAAAATTTATGCACCTTTTTCTGCGATAGCGAAACCCTTAGGCGGAGTGTTTGGAAACCTAGAACTTGAAAATGATATTTTCATTACTGACTTAGAAGCAAATGGTCCAGCAGCATCAGCACGTGCATGGACACCTGCTTTCGAGTTCCAATATCACTTTGGTAAAACGGGGGTAAATAAATTCCGCCCCTATGTTGGTGTTGGGTTGATGTACGCTTACTTTAATGAGTTGGAAATTAACCCGCAAACAGAGAAAGATCTCATTGCAGCAGGTCATATGATTGCCAATATTAAAGAAGGTAATGCAGGCGCATCACTTGAGGGTAAAACCAGTTCAGCGGACCCTAAAGTGGAGTTGGAAGCAACCGATGCTTTTGCTCCCATTGCAACCGTTGGTTTCACTTATGACTTTAATGATAAATGGTTTGCAGTGGGTTCTGTATCTTATGCCCATCTTAAAAATGAAACGACTATTACAGTAAAAGATGCCACGCATGGCGAGTTGATTAAATCAAAAGCAGATATCGAAATTAACCCGATTCTTGCCTATGCAGGCCTAGGTTATCGCTTCTAAGCTTACATATTTGAACCTCAAATGCTCCATGAGGATTATGATGAATCATGGAGTGTTATGAAGATGCACATCATCAAATCATTTTAGAATATGCATTTTTATGATGCATTTTTATTGACCATTTTTTCATACGAATTATTTTTGATCATTAAATCACATCCACAAACTGTGATTAAGACACTCCCTTCCCCCAACGAAAATGTTTAAACATCCCACTAAAAACGCGTTCTATCGCCAATAAAGCCGATTTTTTTCATTTATTTTATGTGTTGGCATACTGTTTGCTTTTTAGACAACATGAGAAATCAACGTAGATTCCTCAACTATATAGACGGCCAAAGATGTCCGTTCTGATCGGTTTGCAAATTATCTTTTATTTGCAATCACTTTTACGTTCAGTTCAGGGGATGGCTTATGTCTTCAACAATTAATCGCGAAGCAAAAAAAGCAACACAAATAAAACTCTTTAGTTTCTCCACGCCAGCAATGCGCGCTTTCCATATGACTTGGCTCGCATTCTTTGTTTGTTTCTTCGCATGGTTTGCCTGTGCACCGCTGATGCCTGTGATTAAAGGCGAATTTAATTTAACCAAAGACCAAATCGCGAATATTAATATTGCTGCGGTTGCCATTACCATTCTAATCCGTCTTATTGTTGGTCCATTATGTGATAAATATGGCCCTAGAAAAACGTATACAGCACTTCTAATATTAGGCAGCATTCCTGTGTTTGGTGTTGCTTCTGCCAATACCTATGAATCATTTTTATTCTTCCGCTTGCTGATTGGTGCAATTGGAGCAAGTTTTGTTATTACCCAATACCATACTAGTGTGATGTTTGCACCCAACGTAGTAGGTACTGCAAATGCTGCGGCTGCTGGCTGGGGCAATGCAGGTGGAGGCGCAACTCAAGCATTAATGCCACTTATTCTGGGTGCAATCCTAATGTTTGGTGTTGAACAAGCAATGGGCTGGCGTATTGCCCTCCTTGTACCAGGGATCATGATGGTGATCGTTGGGATGCTGTATTGGAAATTTACTCAAGACTGTCCACAAGGGAACTTTAAAGAACTTCGCGCTCAAGGAATTGAAGTGGGTAGCGGTAAAAAAGGTGGAACAGCAATTTTACTTCAAGCTGCTCGTAACTACCGTGTATGGATCCTATTTGTATCGTATGGAGCATGTTTCGGTATTGAGATTTTCATCCACAATATTGCAGCAATGTACTATACCGATCACTTTAACATGGGCTTAAAAGAAGCAGGCTTAGCTGCTGGTATCTTTGGTTTACTTGCATTATTTGCACGCGCTTTAGGGGGTATCGTATCTGACAAAGTTGCTATCTCTAAAGGCCTAGATGGTCGCACTAAAGTACTATTCTTATTGGTTTTACTTGAAGGCTTATTCTTAATCGTATTCTCACAGATGAATACAGCAATGCTTGCCATTATTAGCATGACCGTTTTCGCCCTGTTTACCCACATGGCATGTGGTGCAACCTACGCTCTGGTTCCTTTCATTGATCGTGATGCTCTAGGTGGTGTAGCAGGCATTATTGGTGCTGGTGGTAACGTGGGTGCTGTTGCTGCAGGCTTCTTACTTAAAGGTGTATTAGATGTTCAGACTTGCCTGTTTATTTTAGGTGGTTTGGTCACTGTCGCTGCATTTAGCGTAATTCTAATTCGCTTCTCAGTTGAACATAAAGCAAAAGAAAAACAATTATTTGAACAAGCTGTCTTAGAGCGCAACAGCCTCGCCTCTTAAACTTTCATGCCTTTTCTAGGGTGATGGTGAAGACACACCATCCCCCTAACTTTCTAAACTTATCTTTAAAAAAAATCAGGGGAATTTCTATGAAATTACGTACTCTCTCTGCGCTTTCACTTGCCTGCATTTCAGCAACGACATCCTATGCAGCCGATAACTTTTTATCACAAACCAAGTTTTCACTAGACACGCGCTTACGCTATGAAATGGTAGATCAAGATAATAAACTTGATAACGCAGAAGCTTTTACTCTCCGCATTCGTCCTGCACTACAAACAGGCAGTTGGCATGGATTAAGCGGCTTTGTGCAAGGTGAAGGAACACTTGAACTTAATGATCATTTTAACAGTACACGTAATGCTGAAACAGGTTATAGCAGTGTACCTGACCCTGAAAACCTACAATTAAATCAGCTTTATTTAAAGTACGTTTATAGTCCTAAGGCCGATTTAACGGTTGGTCGTCAAGTAATTAATCTAGATAATCAACGTTTTGTGGGTTCTGTTGCATGGCGTCAAAACGACCAAACTTTCGATGCAGTCAGTTTAAATATTAAGCCAACACAACAGTTGGGCTTGTATTATGCATACATAGATCAGGTCAATACCATTTTTGGAAGTGAAGAGCCAAAGCCCAAATATGTAGTCGCTCAAGATGGCGAACAAGACAGTGAAATTCACTTAATTCAAGCTAAATTTAATTACAATCCACTATTGAATGCTACAGCTTATGGTTATTTCATGGATTTTGAAGACCTACCAGCGTGGTCAAATCAAACCTATGGTCTACGTTTAACAGGCAAAAATAAAAATTTACGTTATGTGGCTGAATATGCCAAACAATCTGAATATGCTGACCAACCAACATCTTATGATGCAGACTATTATACCTTCGAACTTGGCTATAACGTAGGTGCAGCTAAACCATTAGGTGAAATTGCAATTGGCTACGAAGTCCTCGGAAGTGATGACGGAAAAATTGGCTTTCAAACCCCTTTAGCAACGAAACATAAATTTAATGGTTGGTCAGATGTTTTTCTTAATACACCTGCAAATGGTCTAACTGATTTGTACCTCAGCTCAAACCTTAATATTTTAAAGCAAGGCAAGCTAGGTACGGAATATCACCATTATCGTAGCGATGAAAAAAATATGGATTATGGACAAGAGTTTGCTGTGTCATTTACCCACCCTCTTCCACTCAAAGGTTTGTCCGCACTCGGCAAATTTTCAAGCTATCAAGCTGAAGACTATGGCGTAAATACCGATAAATTCTGGTTACAACTCGATTATAAATACTAATTTCATCTGAATATCGAGTTCTCATTCAATTTAATCCTTTGCCTACTTTTGTTTAGCCCAAAGTAGGCAAAGTCTCTGTTTAAACATGCACTACACATCTCATTTTCCTTTCGATGCACCACAGTTCTGTCTGGCTCAGTTTACAAATGAGATATGTAAGCATCTTTTCCCTTTGGAAGTAGGCTAATTGATACATTCAGGTCTGGGCAACTTCTGCCTAATGACCCAAATTTTTTATAACACTTTTCAAATAATTCATTCAAATATCGAATTACTTCGATATATTACGTACAATAGCGACTATTCTTATCTTCATTGCGCATCTAACGTATGTCTCAGAGTCAATTTTCCAAACCTTTGATTTATATGCTCATTGGCAGTGCCATGATTTTGGCACTTTCACTCGGTGTTCGGCATGGTTTTGGACTCTACCTTGTTCCTATGAGCAATGAATTTGGTTGGGGACATAATGTTTTTAGTTTGGCTATTGCCATGCAAAACCTGATTTGGGGCGCTGCACAACCCTTTACAGGAGCCTTAGCTGATAAGTACGGGTCTAAAATTGTCGTAGCTATTGGTGGTGTTCTGTATACCATCGGATTACTCCTGATGGCGATCAGCTCCACAGGTTGGCTACTCAACCTAAGTGTCGGCCTTATTTTAGGTTTAGCATTATCTGCCACCTCTTTTTCGGTACTCTTGTCTGCGGTGGGGCGTGCTGCACCACCTGAAAAACGTAGCCTTGCTATGGGGATTGCCAGTGCAGCAGGTTCGTTTGGTCAGTTCATTATGCTGCCCTCCACTCTGCTTCTACTACAAGACTATGGCTGGTCGGTGGCATTGGTCGTGAGTGCCATTTTGATCGCATTTATTGTGCCCTTAGCCTGGATGCTCAAAGCCCCTGCTTTTGTTGTAGCCAATGCACCAACCAACCAAGTTCAACTCAGCTTTAAAGATATCCTCATCATTGCTAAAAACCATAAACCGTTTTGGTTTTTAGCACTCGGTTTTTTAGTATGTGGTTTCCAAGTTGTGTTTATTGGTATCCATTTACCTGGGTATTTGATTGATCATGGTTTTAATGCCACCACAGGAACAGTGTTCTTGGCATTGGTCGGTTTATTCAATATTGTCGGCACATATACCGCAGGTTGGCTAGGCGGTAAATATTCCAAACCGAAGTTACTCATGGGTTTATATGGGCTCCGTGGCATTGCGATTATTGCCTTCTTGTTGCTACCGCTGAGCACACTCACCATCTATAGCTTTGGCGTCGTGATGGGTTTATTATGGTTATCTACCGTACCTTTAACTAACGGTATTGTGGCCAATATGTTTGGCATTAAGTACCTGAGCATGTTGAGTGGTATTGTGTTCTTTACCCATCAAGTCGGTTCATTTTTCGGTGGCTGGCTAGGTGGTGTGAATCATGACGTTACAGGTAATTATGACTTGATTTGGTTGTTCTCTATCGCCCTGAGTGTATTGGGTGTACTGGTACATTTCTTTGTCGATGAAAAGGCGGTTGTCCATGACTAATTCATTTTTATGGCTGAAGTGTAGTATTGGTCTTTCAATGGTTGCACTATTCGGCTTATCCATTGCTCTTTGGCTAAATACGCCAGACCTGTTTGAGTATTTTAATCAGGCATTTTGCGCACATTAAATCTGCACATTTTGAACTACATATTTCGTTTTAAATAAAAAGTAAAATAATCATTGCTTTAGCATTTTTCTCATAAGCTTAGAATTTCTTTTAATTTTAAGCTTGTACATATATTGACTACATTTTCTCTAGACCCCATATCTAGAGAAAATAATCAACATGACCATATTAACCCAACTTTCACAAGCAATTCATGATGCCCCACGTTGGCATCAACCTGAACAATTTCAAAACCCAGAAGAAATACACATTATCCCACTTGCGAAAGAAGCCTTAGGCGCGGTGGTTTTGGGTTTAGATGCCCGTAAAGCCCAAGCTGGAGAAACCATCTATCGCTTAAAACAAGCTTTGGCTGAACACCTGATTTTAATTTTTAAAAACCAAACTCTGGATGATCTACAATATTTAGCCTTTGCCAGTTATTTTGGCTCTATTTTTCGCCCAAGTGCAGACAATCCGGTACTCGCCAGCCAGTCCGACACAGGCGTCCCACCCGATGTGGTTCCTGTCTCTAATGCAGTTGGGCAAGGCGACTACACAGGTCACGGCGAACTCACACCACATGCCGATCATCAATGGACGCCTCTTCCCTCTTTTGGCTCTCTGCTCTATGCTCTTGAGCTTCCTCAAGATGGCGGACAAACATCGTGGTTCAATACCATCAAAGCCTATGATGCACTATCGAATGATATCAAAAAGCAGATCGACCAGCTACAGTTGATTACCTATAACCCATTCGTCCGTGCGCAGAGCAATACAGGCAATTCAGGTTATGCAGACTCACCTTATTATCGTTTTAAAGATCAACCGATTTTAGGGCATGCCTATCCACAGCCTTTAGTCCGCACACATCCAGAATCTGGGCGAAAAGCACTTTGGTTAAATACGCGTTCGGAAGTTGAATTGGTCAATGTCGATGATACGACAGGCAGTGAATTGATTGCTGAACTTCGTGCGCACATATTGAAACCAGAGTTTCGTTATGAGCATCATTGGGAAACAGGTGATATTGTTTTTTGGGATAATCAAGTGACTTTGCACTCACGCCGCCCCTTTCCCGTCGATCAACGTCGCTTACTGAAACGGATTAGTCTTGCTGGTGGACGTCCGTACTAGGCAATACCTAAAATGAATCATTCATTGGCATGACACTAAAATGTAACGATTCTTTTAGATAATGTGTGAAAAAACCAATAAAAAAAGCCCATCAAACGATGTACGGCTGATCAGTAAATGCATTTACTGTTGGGCTATTCTCAACGGAGTCTTACTGTTCTAAATCAATTTTTGGAGTTCGTTCTGTTCTTTTGTTTAGCCAAATGAGAGGCGAAGCTTCGCAAGGAAAACATTTGTCATCCGCAAAACCTGTTCACTTGCGTCGTTTGAACAACTTTTGTTAAAAAAAAACAGCCCAAGCTAAAAGTTAGACAGGTTGCGGATGACGCTTCCGCGTATCTGATAAAGTCTAAAAGAAAATGCCAGTCAGTTTCTGAACTGACTGGCATTACAACTTTTAAGTTGGCTTTAATGGCTCTATGGCTTAAGCATTGCGTTTCGCAAAGTCATCCATAAAGTTCACAAGTGCTTGAACGCCTTCTAATGGAACCGCGTTATAAATACTTGCGCGCATCCCACCAACTGAGCGGTGACCTGCAAGATTCAACAAATGGTTTTCTTCAGCTTCTTTAAGGAATAACTTCTCTAGATCAGGATTTGCCAAAGTAAATGGTACATTCATAATCGAACGGTTTTGCACAGCAATTGGATTTGCATAGAAATCGCTTGAGTCAATATAACCATACAGCAGATTTGCTTTTGCAAGGTTCACTTTATGAATTGCTTCGACACCACCTTGTTCAAGCAACCACTCAAACACCAAACCAGATAAATACCATGCATAAGTTGATGGTGTATTCACCATTGAATCATTCTTCGCTTGTGAAGAATATTTCAAAATACTTGGAATTTCAGGTTTAGCTTGATCTAGCAGATCTTCACGAACAATCACTAAGGTTAAACCCGCAGGGCCAATGTTCTTCTGCGCACCTGCATAAATCATCCCAAATTGAGTAACATCAACTGGTGCAGACAAAATACTTGAAGAGAAATCTGAAACCAGTGGAGCATTAGCTTTTGGAACACTCGCAAACTGAAGACCGCCAATGGTTTCATTGTCTACATAGTGCACATAAGCCGCATCTTGGGACAAATTCCAAGTGCTTGCGTCTGCAATCGCTAGTTTTCCATCAATCTGCGTGCCCGCTTCAACGACATTGATATCACCATAGCGCTGCGCTTCTTTTAACGCTTTTTCAGACCAAATTCCCGTATGAATATAATCCGCTTTGCTGTTTTTACCCAACAAGTTTAAAGGAATCGCAGAAAACTGAAGTGATGCTCCCCCTTGAAGGAACAATACCTTGTAATTTTCTGGAATGTTCATGAGTTTGCGTAAGTCTGCCTCTGCTTTTTCCGCAACTGCAACATAGTCTTTACTACGGTGACTCATTTCCATGATGGAAAGACCCTTGCCTTGCCAATCAAGAATTTCAGCTTGAGCTTTTTCTAAAACGGCAGTAGGTAATGCAGCAGGACCAGCACAGAAGTTGTACGCGCGCATGATTTTTCCTTTCAAAGTGAAACACAATAAAATGATGGCATTTAACCACAGATAGGCGGGGCTTGCAGTAAATTCAACGGAAAAATTTCAATGTTGTCTCACCTTTACAGTCAAAAATTCAATCAAGATCAACACTCCAATTTTAACGAACCATAAGCCACATCCCCTACAGAAAGGTATCAGCCATTTATCTACGCCAAGGCAAATGCATTTATTTTGTGTAAAAATATCGCTAATCTATTGATATACATTTGCAAATTAAACAATTCAATAACTGAGTCAACATTCAGCATAACTAGATTATGCGTATAATGTGCAAAACATAGAAAAGAGTCGTGTCCATGCCACAAAGACTATCCAACATGCTTAACACACCGACCAACAAATTCTCATTGCGTATATCACTGCCATCAATCTTATCATTCAGCATGTTAGCTTTTAGTTTTGGCACTAACTCTACTGCTTTTGCAGCGTCCATCAGCTACCAGCAAGCTGAACAAAATGTGTTACAAGATTCTTATAGCACACAAGCCACTCAAGCCTTGCAGCAAGCGTCAAAACTTGAAGCTGAAGCAGTAAAAGGCTTGGGGTTACCTCGTGTCGATCTGAACGTACGTGCTTATGCCTTTCATAATGAGCTTGATATACCGCTTGGAGCACTCAAAAATAATTTAGAACAAACACTGTCTGATGGTGTAGCCACACAAATTGATCAATGGCAAAATTCAAACCCTAATTTAGGCGATTTAAGCGGTCTACAACAAGGTATTGATCAGACCATCCATCAAGGCGTAGGACTGATTCCAGACAGTTCACAGGTCACTTTAGAAGATCAAGTCATTCGCCCGAGCATTTCAGCAATGATGCCACTTTATACAGGTGGATTAACCTCAAGTGCAAAACAAGTCGCCAACATTAAGGCCAAACGTAGCGAACTCAATACAAAACAACAGCAAGACCTACAACGCTTTGAATTGATTCAAGCCTATTTCAATGTTCAACTGCAACAGCAACTATTGAGCTCTAGTCAATATAATTTGCTGTCCATGCAAAAACATTACAACAATGCACTCAAGCTTGAACAACAAGGTTTTATCAGTAAAGGGCAACGCATGCAGTTTGAAGTGGCAAAAAACAATGCCCAGCGGAGTGAACAAGCGAGCCAATCCAATTTAAAAGCCAGTTTATTTCAACTGAATAATCTCTTACAAAGCAGCCAAATTACAGAATTAACCACACCATTGTTCATTAACAGTACACAAAATCAAGATTTGAATGCACTACTCAAATCGTATACAGATCACTCTGCTTTAGTACAGAAAATGCAAATGGATACACAACTGGCTCAAGCCAATGTTAAGGTACAAAATGCCGCCAAAAAACCGCATATTTTTGCCTTCGGTGAATATAGTTTAGATGATAAAAACAACTGGATTATTGGTTTAGCCGCACAGTACAATCTGTTCTCAGGCATTGATAAAAATAAAAATGTCCAAGCAGCAGAGTTACAACGCTATGCTTCTGAATTGATGACAGCACGAACCAAGCAAGAAATTGAAAATGTAATTTATAAATCGTATAGCGAAGCCACCACAGCGCAGCAAAGTGATCAGCTATTGCAGCAAAATATAAAAGCAGCGCAAGAAAATTTACGTATACAAGAACTGTCCTTTAAAGAAGATATGGGTACCGCCACTCAGGTGATTGATGCACAAAACATGCTGAGTGCTCTAAAAGCAGAAACTGCACTCAATGCCTATAAATATGTCATGTCACTGGCAACATTATTACAGAGCCACGGTTCGATTGATCAATTTCAAACCTATCTTCTACAACCCAATACACGATTTATTCGTTAATTCTTTGATGAGAGCCATTTAATGAATCAAGATCAAAATCAGCCCGATCCACAAAAATCTGAAACAGTAGAAGATCAAATAGCGCCCTCACAAGATGAGTTAACAACAGAGCAACGAGAAGACCAAGCCCAGACTAAAATAAATCAGGATAATTCATCATCAGATACGACCGACACAAATCAAAAGTCAAAAAGAATTAAAGTCCTCGGCACAGTAGCACTCATCCTAGTTTTGGGCGTAATTGCTTTTGGTCTTTGGAAAGCCTATCAACAACCTAAAACTGTTGATATTCAAGGCCGTGTCGAAGCTGAAACGCTTCATATAAGTACCAAAGTACCAAGCCGAATCGAAGAAATTTATGTGCATGATGGACAAAAGGTCACTAAAAACCAAGAACTCGTTCGACTGTACAGCCCAGAAGTTGATGCAAAAAAACAACAAGCTCTTGCCAGTTTACAAGCCGCTTTAGCACTACAATCCACCGCTGACCGTGGTTCTCAGGAAGAAAATATTGCCAGTTTGTATGCCAACTGGCAAGCACTCAAAGCACAGCAAAACTTAGCGCAAACCACCTATCAACGTGGGGCTAACTTATACCAACAAGGTGTTATTTCACGCCAACGTCGTGATGAAATGCATGCTGCTGCTCAGTCCGCGACTCAAATGACAGAAGCGGCATATCAACAATATGAACGTGCACAGCGTGGCAGTACACCACAACAGAAAAGCTCAGCCGATGCACAAGTTCAAATTGCAAAAGCAGCAGTTGCAGAAGCGAATGCGCTTGAAGCCGAAACCAAACTACTCTCGCCAATTAATGGCACCGTATCTAAAACTTATGGTAAGCCCTCCGAGCTAGTAGCAATGGGTGTGCCGATTGTGAGTATTATTCAAGATCGCGAGCTTTGGGTGTCACTCAACGTTCGTGAAGACCAATATGCCAACATTTACCAAGCAAAACAAATTCAAGGCTTTATTCCAGCCTTAAACCTAAACGCCAACTTTGATATTAAAAGTATTGATGCCGAAGGTGAATTTGCAACCATTAAAACCACCCGTCAAACAGGGGGCTACGACATTCGCAGTTTTAAACTTCATTTAGCCCCTGCCCAAGACATTCCTGACTTAAAAGTCGGCATGAGTGTGCTGTTTAAAGTCAAAGAGAGCAAATAATGCTAATTGGGCTACTGCGGGAACTGAATTATTTACTTAAACATAAGTGGGATTTATGTTTAGTTACGCTTGCCCCACTGTTTATTATCGTGTTGTTTTCCAGCATGTTTGCCCAAGGCAAGCCTGAACATTTGCCTATTGCAATTATTGACCAAGACCAAAGTGAGCTAAGCCAAAATATACAACGCTACTTAAGACTCAACCATACCTTAGATGTAGTCATCATCAGCGATCAAAACACAGAAGTCGAAAAGTTACTGAACCAAACCAAAATTTGGGGCTATGTCAGTATCCCCAATGGTGCCGAACAACGTTTTGTGCAAGCTAAAGATGCTGAAATCAGCATCGCCTATAACCAAAGTTACTTTAGTGTAGGTAACACCATTTCATCAGCCATGTTAGTCAGCACAGTTGAAGCCATGGCAGACTATGCTGGTGAAAGTTATTTAGAAAATATCACTCCTTACCTAGATATACCGACACCCCACGTTAAAGTCTCGACCTTATATAACCCAAACTTGAGTTATGAGTTCTATTTAGAACCCTTTATGATTCCTGCGATTTTGCATTTACTGCTCTGTTGCTGTGTCGCATTCTCAGTTGGTCAGGAATTTAAGTTCCAGACAGCACAAAATTGGCTAAACAAACAATCGGCTTTTACAGCTATTCTTTCTAAAAACCTGACCTATGTACTCATTTTTAGTCTTTGGACATGGGCTTGGATGTTTTGGTTAATCGAAATTCGTGGTTGGTTTGTTGCAGGTCAACTTTGGTTGATCATGCTGGCACAGCTTTTATTTTATAGTGCCTATGCCTTAATCAGTAGCAGCATTGTTTTAGCCACCAATAATTTATCTAAAACCTTTGGTTTAATTGCGGTCTATGGAGGCTCATCACTCAGTTTTGCAGGAGTGACCCTCCCCTTAAATAACGCTCCACTGTTTACCAAATTCTGGGCCAATATTATCCCTTATACACCCTATGCCAAACTACAAACCGAACAATGGGTCATTGGTAGCCCAATCAGCTCATCGCTGTTGCCTTTATTCATTCTGATCCTTTATGTGGTCTTTTACGCTGTGACCTCTGTCCTACTGCTCAAAAAACGGATCAAAGGAGTAGCGTCATGAAGTTGTTTTTGCACTATTACCTCAAGACATTTAAAGACATCATTGCCAATCAGTCGATTCTAACCACTCTCATCCTCTCGGTGATTTTTTATAGTGTTTTCTATCCAACTGCCTACAAAGCACAACAAGCAGAAGCTTTGCCCATTATAATTGTGGATGAAGAGCAAAGTATTGTGACAAATAACATTATTCAACAGGTTTCGCTCAGTCCAAATGTTGAAGTTAAAGCTGTCACAGGCAATTTCCTTGAAGCTGAGAACATGATTAAACAGCAGCAAGCCGATGGCATTTTGCTTTTACCTGAGAATCTTTCCAATAGTCTTCGGCATGGAGAAGTCGGTGGAATTGGACTATATCTCAGTGCAGCAAATTTTTTAAAAACCAAGCAAATTGGATTAGGGCTCGCGACCTCAATTGAAAATGCTGTACGCGAGCATGTGGAAAAATTTGGTAATATCGCGCACTTCTCACCCGCTATTTCTATTCATCAAACACCGCTGTTTAACACCATGTCGGGCTACGGCAGCTATATTTTTCCAGCGATAGCCCCGTTGATTATTCATCAAACCATCGTGCTTGGTTTAGGCATGTTATTGGCTGGATATCGCGAACAAAAATGGCGACCAACGACAACTGAGTTTTTTGCTATTTTTTCAGCCATTTTGACCATTGGTATGCTCGGTTGTTTATATCTATTCGGTTTTGTTTACTGGATCAATGACTACCCACATGGAGGGAATTTTAGCGGCATGCTACTGGCTGTACCGATTTTTATAGGCTGTATCGTGGCTTTAGGCATGTTGATTTCAACATTTTTCGATATGCCTGAGCGTGCAGGACATGTCATTGTATTTACGTCTATTCCGCTATTTCTACTCTCAGGTACAGCATGGCCACATGCTGCAATGCCAACATGGATACAATATTTAGGTCACATTTTACCTTCCACCCAAGGGATTCAAATGTTTATCCAACTCAACCAAATGGGTGTACCAACTGCTCTTGTCCTCCCCAAACTCCTATACCTATTTGTGTTTGGTCTGGTATGTTCAGGTCTTGCCTATTGGCGTCTAAGACACCGCTAAACACCGATGCCTCAAATACTCTAGTCTCAGTTGTTAATCCGTTGAAGCCCCATAAAGTTTCACATCAAAACTACGAATTTTTGTACTTCCGCCTGCTTTGTCAAAACCAACATCATACTGAACTAGGTTTTTATTGCTATAAGCATATTCATACGTTACAGCATATAAGCTCGGTTTTTCTGTGGATTTCTCAATGTGTTTCGATACAATTTTTTGAGTCGTAATAGCTTGTTTAGGAATGGTTTTTGCGAACTTACGCATGTCTTTTTCATGAGTTTTAAATTCACGCTGTAACTCTGGCTCAAAATAAGTATAGAGCTGTGGAAAATCACCTCGAGTAAAAGCTTGATAGGCGTCTTGAGCCACTTTTTCCTGTACAGGACTCGGATTTGGAATTGAGTCTAATGCTTTTTGTCCCAATTTATCACAAGCTGTTAAAGCCAATGCACAGCCTAGTATCAATAATTTTAGCTTCATAATCTTTCCCAACAATCGCTGTATTGTTTGTATAAAAAAGGACGCCGAAGCGCCCTTTTCATTTTCATTCACTTATTCTTCATTTGGTGTATTCAAATCACTTGAATTCTCAGGTACTTCTAGATTTGTGTCATCAGCCACCGTTTCTTCAACAGTATCTAAGGACTCATCTAAAATTTCCTCTTCATCTTCAACTGCTTCAATCGCCTCAACACCCACCAAGGTTTCATTTTCACCTAAACGAATGAGACGAACACCTTGAGCGTTACGACCAGTCTGCGCAACTTCAGAAGCACGGGTACGTACTAAAGTGCCACCATCAGAAATCAGCATCAATTCTTTGGTTTCATCAATCGCTACTGCACCCACAAGCTCGCCATTACGCTCAGAGGTCTTAATGGCGATTACGCCCTTACCACCACGTTTCTTGGTTGGGAAATCATCTACTGGTGTACGTTTACCATAGCCATTGGCAGAAGCACATAAAACTTCTCCAGTTTCAGGCACAACCACTAATGAAACAATACGACTAATAAAGTTTGCATCTGAATCATCTTCTTCCGAATCAGACTCTTCCACTTCATCCGCTTGAGCAGAACCAATGGTCACTCGCATACCACGGACACCTTTAGCAGAACGCCCCATTGCACGAACATCAGTTTCAGCAAAACGGATAGCTTTACCTTCGTTCGAGAACAACATGATTTGTTGCTCGCCATCGGTAATAGCTACACCAATTAAAGTATCTTCTTCATTGAGCTCAATTGCGCGTAAACCATTTGAACGAACATTACTAAACTGTTCAAGTTCAACACGTTTTACTGTACCAGATGCCGTTGCCATAAATACAAAGAAATTCTTACGCATTTTCTCTGCTAGATCAGCAAATTCCACCAACGTTTCATTGTCCAAATCCGATGTTGAAAGCTCAACACCTAACTCTTTCAATTGCTTACGCAGTGCATCAGATAGTTCATCCGCATCTTCTGCCAATTCATCAAATGACGCTTTCAGTGCTTCATAGTGCGCTTCAAAAACACTGTTTTCACGTAATGTCGTCACATTGCTACGAACAAAGTTTTTAAAGTCAGCTAAGCGCTCTTTAAATTTCTTCGGTGCATCAATCACAGGAAGAATCGCTGTAATCGTTTCATCTGCATCCAATGGAAGTAAGTTCACCATTGGGCGACCTTTTGAACCACGTGACGCTTGTGGCACCTCAAACACTTTCAGACGGTAAACTTTACCTACATCGGTGAAACACAGCACAGTTGCGTGGTTCGATGTCACAATCAGGTGTTGAATGTAATCATCTTCCTTCATTGATGTCGCAGACTTACCACGACCACCACGACGCTGCGCAGCATAATCTGACAGCGGTTGAGTTTTTGCATAACCTGTTTTAGAAACAGTCAATACGACTTGTTCCTCAGGGATTAAATCTTCACGAGAGAAGTCAATACGCGACTCAACAATTGCGGTACGACGCGCATCGCCATATTGTTGCAAAATTAAAGCTAACTCTTCTTTAATCACGCCCATCAATAAATTAAAGTCATTGAGAATCGCTGTAAGTTCAGCAATCTGACCTAAAATTTCAGTATATTCAGCTTGTAACTTGTCTTGTTCTAAACCAGTTAAACGGTGTAAACGAAGTTCAAGAATCGCACCCACTTGTGCAGGTGACAAACGATAAATCTGGCCGTCCAAACCAAACGGACGACTTGGATCCTCACCTTCAATTTCATCTGGACGTACAGAAACTGAACCTGCTTTTTCAAGCAATGCAATTACATTGCCTGCTGCCCATTCACCTGCTTGCAAACGCTCACGTGCTTCAGATGGATTTGCTGATGTCTTGATGGTTTCGATGATTGCATCAATATTTGCAAGTGCAACAGTCAAACCTTCTAAGATATGACCACGTTCACGTGCTTTGCGTAACTCATACATCGTACGACGTGTCACCACTTCTTGGCGGTGACGAATAAATGCCGCAACAATGTCTTTCAAATTCATTAACTTTGGCTGACCATTATCTAGGCAGACCATGTTAATGCTGAATGAGTTTTCAAGCTGTGTATTTTGGAACAGATTATTCACCACAACTTCAGCGTTTTCACCACGCTTCAAGTCAATGGCAATACGCATACCCTCTTTATCAGATTCGTCACGTAGCTCTGAAATACCTTCAAGTTTTTTCTCTTTTACCAGTTCAGCAATACGCTCAATGGTTTTCGCTTTGTTGACTTGATACGGAATCTCGGTAAACACGATCGTGGTACGACCTGTTTTTGGGTCTTCCTCAAAATGGTATTTACCACGAATGTGCAAACGACCTTTACCCGTACGGTAAGCATCTACAATACCCGCTTTACCGTAAATAATGCCACCTGTAGGAAAATCTGGGCCCGAAATATATTCCATCAACCCTTCGATAGAAATATTTGGGTTTTCAGCATAAGCCAAACAAGCGTTCACCACTTCAGTCATGTTGTGTGGCGCCATATTGGTCGCCATACCCACAGCAATACCTGTCGTCCCATTAATTAATAAATTTGGAATACGCGTCGGCATGACTTGAGGAATACGCTCAGAACCGTCGTAGTTGTCTTCCCAATCCACCGT
Organism: Acinetobacter halobius; assembly: GCF_044130335.1. Taxonomy (NCBI): domain Bacteria; kingdom Pseudomonadati; phylum Pseudomonadota; class Gammaproteobacteria; order Moraxellales; family Moraxellaceae; genus Acinetobacter; species Acinetobacter halobius. The sequence goes on along the minus strand of NZ_JBIQOD010000012.1, from coordinate 80,245 downwards.
ATCTTTTTCAAGATCGGCCAAGATTTCATGAGTCAACTTCCGCATACGCACTTCGGTATAACGCATCGCAGCTGCGCTATCACCATCGACCGAACCAAAGTTCCCCTGACCATCAACTAATTGATAACGCAAGCTAAAGTCTTGAGCCATACGAACGATGGTTTCATACACAGCAGAATCACCATGCGGGTGATATTTACCGATTACATCACCAACCACACGGGCAGACTTTTTATAAGCTTTGTTGTAGTCATTGCCCAATTCGTGCATTGCATAAAGCACACGACGATGAACAGGCTTTAGACCATCTCGAACATCGGGCAAAGCACGAGAAACAATCACGCTCATTGCATAGTCAAGATACGAGTTCTTGAGTTCATCCTCAATCGCAATCGGTCTGATTTCCGATACGCTCATGCATACTCCTTATTCTACAAACGTAAAGCCGCTTGCATTTATATGTCGTAAAACTTGCAAAATTATTAATTCAAAAGACTGAACTAAAAACTAAAATATAGCCGTAAATTATAGCATAAATACTCTGATTTTTGTGTCGCTTAGTCGTCGTTAATCTCGTTAATTTTCTTTAATTTAGGGGTTATTTTTTACACATGTATAGGATCTCATTTTCACGCTTACCTCTATTGTCTTTTGGCATCATATAAAAAGTAAAAAAGCCCTCATTTTTGAGGGCTTTAGATCATACATGTTGATAAAAGCTATTATTTTAATACTTGCTTATCTTGCTGCATAATATTGAAAGCCATCATAAATAGACCAATAATCAAAGGAAACTCATACAGCTCCTCCATGAGGTCTTTATAGGCAACATAATGTAAGAAGATCCCACCATAAATACGACTATGCTCAATCCCATCTGAAATAATTAACCCCATTAGAGTCATTAACATAGCCCATGCTGGAATGGCCACATGCTTCATTTTAAACGCAATCTCTTTTCGTAACGGCTTTATAAACAACATAAACACAACAGAGCCGATTAGAATAATCGAGATACCTCGAAAATACATTTTAGGCACATCTGGAAAGTAATCACGCCCCCAACTAATACTACGACCGAACAAAAGTAACCACCACAGCACAGACCATAGCCAAAAGTATTTTTTAGCCTCAGGCAGTTTCATCGGTTGCATATAGAAATAACTAATTGCTGCAAACGTCAACAAGAGTATGGCCTGAATATTTTCTACAGCACGAACAACGGCACCACCAATGAGTGGAAACTGAAAGTCTGCGAGAAAGGGAAAAAGTAAACACAAAAGAGTGATGATCAGAACAGACCAAGACACCCGAGTATCAATGAGCAAAACAGTGACCCCCAACTTAACAAAAGAGTTTTTGTATAAGTTAAGCTTAAAAATAGATGGCAAATAATATCACAAATACAAAAATGAGCTAACACACCAATCTTAAAGAATTCTTAATTTTGATCACATTTTACAAAATACAATGGTTTAAAACGACAAACTTAAATGAGGGACATCAGATCTTTTCACCTGAAAAAAATACAACTCAATCCATAAAATGACAAATAGAAAATGCCCCTGTGAATGCAGTTAAATTTTAGTTTAACTGCCTACACAGGGGCACTTCTTTGAAACGGTTATTCGTGATTAGATTTTAGCAACTAACTCAGGAACAACGGTATTCAAATCACCTACCAACCAGTAATCTGCTACTGCATTGATTGGTGCTTCTTCATCTTTGTTGATCGCAACGATCACTTTAGAATCTTTCATACCTGCCAAGTGCTGAATCGCACCAGAGATACCTACAGCGATATACAGATCAGGTGCAACGATTTTACCTGTTTGACCCACTTGCATGTCGTTTGGAACGAAACCAGCGTCAACCGCAGCACGTGATGCACCTTGAGCAGCGCCCAATTTGTCAGCCAATGGATCAAGAACAGTATGGTAGTTCTCACCTGAACCCACACCACGACCACCTGAAACTACAATACGCGCAGCAGTTAATTCTGGGCGTTCAGATTTCACGATCTCTTCAGCAACAAACTTAGAGATAGCTGCATCTTTTGCATCACTTACAGCTTCAACCGCAGCAGAACCACCTTCAGCAGCGACAGGGTCAAATGCTGTACCACGTACAGTACCAACAATGATTGCTTCATCAGACTGAACTGTTGCAATCGCATTACCTGCGTAGATTGGACGTTTGAACGTGTTTGCAGATTCAACAGCGATGATGTCTGTGATCATGCTCACGTCAAGAAGTGCAGCTACACGTGGAAGAATATTCTTACCTGTTGTAGTTGATGCAGCCAATACGTGTTTGTAACCGCCTTTCGCGATGTCTGCAACCAAAGCAGCAACGTTTTCAGCCAATTGGTTTGCATAAACTGCATTGTCAGCAAGTAATACTTTGCTTACACCCGCAACTTTTGCAGCAGCATCAGCAACTGCTTGTGCGCCAGAACCTGCAACTAATACAGTGATATCACCACCGATTTTTTGAGCTGCAGCAACAACGTTTAAAGTTGCACCATTTAGTGCTTTGTTGTCGTGCTCAGCGATAACTAAAATACTCATGATTTTATCCTTCTGTATTAGATCACTTTCGCTTCATTTTTTAGTTTTTCTACAAGCTCGTCTACAGACTTCACTTGTACACCAGCTTTACGTTCAGCAGGTGCTTCAACTTTAACTGTTTTCAGTTTAGTTGTTGTCGTAACACCAAAATCAGCAGGCGACTTTGTATCAAGCGGTTTTTTACGCGCTTTCATAATGTTTGGAAGAGCAGCATAGCGTGGCTCGTTCAAACGTAAGTCAGTCGTGATGATTGCTGGAAGTGCAAGCTCAACAGTTTGTAAACCACCGTCGATTTCACGCGTTACTTGTACTTTATCGCCATCAACTTTAACTTCAGAAGCAAAAGTACCTTGACCTGCACCTAGAAGTGCGCCAAGCATTTGACCAACTTGGTTAGAGTCATCATCAATTGCTTGCTTACCAAGAAGAATCAACTGAGGTTGTTCAGCGTCAACAACGCCTTTCAACACTTTCGCAATTTCTAAAGCACCCAGTTGGCTGTCATCAGCTTCAACCAAGATACCACGGTCAGCACCAAGCGCCATTGCAGAACGAATCTGTTCTTGCGCTTCTTTAGGACCAATAGAAACAACAACGATTTCTGAAACAGTTCCTTTTTCTTTTAAGCGAACCGCTTCTTCCACTGCGATTTCACAGAATGGGTTAATTGACATTTTAACGTTTGTTAAGTCAACACCACTGTTGTCCGGCTTAACGCGAACTTTAACGTTGGCATCAACCACACGTTTTACAGCAACAAGAGCCTTCATGTAATCCTCGGCTGTTTTAGCAAATGTAAATGTTGAGAAAAGTTAGTTTAACTCTTCACTTAAATTTTTTTAGGTGCCCTATCTTGCAATGTGTACGGCATTTCGGTCAAGTCACAATTCATCAAAGAGCTGTAAAAATGCGTAATTTTAGCTGAACGTCGCGTTCATACTTTTTTATACGCAGTTTATTTGCACAAAATCATACATATATTAAGGATTGATTTTTATTATGTTTTTATTTGATTTGTATTATTGGCAGATCTGATTTCTTTTCTGCGAATTTGCTTCAACTACGAGTTATTGACTGTCTGTTCACATCTTTGTATTGGTGTTGAAATTTGTCATTTAAGATAGAAATGCTTTCGAGTAAATTAAAGTCACACTCTCTGCATTTCCACATCACATCATATAAGCTATTTATGACGTTTTATTGAAAGCGCAATTAAAAAAAAAGCATGTCATTCAGACATGCTTTTGATCTCAGCTTAGTTCACAATGAGCCATGTTGCAGCCAAAGCCAACAAACTTCCAGAAGTGCCATCAATCCATTTTTGTTTACGCGCATCTATTTGAGACTTCTGTGTGATTTTTGCAAAAACAAAGCTCAAACTACAGTACACCACAAAAATCATCGCAATAAACAGTAAAGAAAGGATCAGGCCTTGGCTAACTGTATCACCTGACTTATCTATAAATTGCGGTAAAATTGCAAAGTAAATCAACATTCCCTTAGGGTTTAATAGCGCGGTAAAAAAGCCTTTTTTGATTGGATTACGTTCCACTTGACGTTCCAGTTGCAGTTTTTTGCTACTAAACACTGACTTTAATAAACCAAAGGCCAAATACAATAAATAGCCAATTCCTAACCAACGAATAGTTTCAAACAAAACAGGAAACGATACAATAATGGCTGCAATACCCAAAGCCACTAAAATGGAATGGAGTAAGTAGCCTGTACATACACCAACTGTTGCCATCATGCCTGCTTTTGCATCTTTGACCATAACTTGAGACAAAATAAATAACATATCTGGCCCAGGTGTAAAAATCAGCGGTAGCACTGTGAGTGCAAAGAGTACATATACAGACATTTCCTTTCCCCTTTCATGTTTTAGAAAGTGAAAATTAGTATGTGCGAAATATTACAAAATTGGCTTTCAATTTATTCTATAATAAAACGTATTTTTCAAATTATATTCTAAGATATGAAACAATCACCAAAGTCTGTGCGTATAAAACTTGATCGTATTGATAAAAATATCATTCGCTATTTGCAAGACAATGGCCGTATTCAAAATAATGACCTAGCCCGTGAAATTGGCCTTTCACCCTCATCGTGTTTAAGACGTGTCAAACTTTTAGAAGAAGCAGGTGTCATTCAAAACTATACAACTGTGGTCGACCCGCAAAAAATTGGTCTGCAATTGATTCTGTTTTCACGTATTTGGTTGGTGGGACAGGATGCGGAAACCATTGATACTTTTATTGAGGCAATGAAAGAACTCCCTCAAGTTATGGAGTGCTACATTATTTTAGGAGAATGCGATGCAATGCTGAAAGTCGTGGTACCTGATTTAGAAAGCTATCGCAAGTTTCAATCGACACATTTAACTAAAAAGAATGGCATTACCAGTGTCAAAACAGACCTGCCTAGCCAAATTATTAAGCAAAGTTTTCAGCTCCCGCTTGATGAAATTTGATGACCAGATCAAAACCTTTTAGCATTGAAACTCAGCGTTTACGCTGAAGATCATGACATGCAAATGATTTTGATGCGTTTGCAAAGTTAAATGCCGATGCCCAAGTGATAGGTTATTTTCCAAGTCCGCTCACGCAAACATTTCAACAATTCATCAATCAAAATGGTTGGGCTTTTGAGCGGTTGAATTGAAGTACAAGCGAAAGTTTATTGGATATACAGGTTTACATATTCAACCTGAACGCTTTGATTTTTCACCTTGTATTAAAATCAGTTGGCAATTTGATCCAAAGTTTTGGCATCAAGGTTATGCAACTGAAGCGGCACAGGCTTGCTTATTTTTTGCTTTTTCTATTTTAAAATTAAATGAAATCGTTGCCTTTACCGCAGTTCAGGATATAGCTTCTGAAGCCATGATGAAACGTCTGGCCATGCAACATCGTGGCTATTTTAATCATCCAAAACTCGATCAAAACAGCCCGCTATTTGAGCATACACTCTATAGCATTAAGCCAACTGACTTTCTAAAAAATCACGATGAATATGACTTAAATCAATCAATTCATATTGTTCAAGATTAAAAATTTTCCAGACTTCAAGAAAGTCCTCTTTCAAATCAATGCTATTTGATGGCTGAGTTGTTGCTTGCCACTGTAAATCAGAAATCCAAAGATAATATTGTCCAGTTTCTGGATTAAACGCCTGAACTTTACCCGCAGCATTAACCCCTTGAACAAATGCATTTTCAGGCAGTACTGGCTCAATATTGGCTAAACTAATTTCAACAAAGTGTTTAACTTGACGTAGTCCATAACCCGCAAAAATATCTTTTTGCGCTGAACTAAGTTGATCATACTTTGCTTGTATATCTGAAATCATCTACTGACCTATATTCACACTTGTCATTTTCAATATAAGCTTAAAGTCACCATTTTTCTGAACAGGGAACAACAAGCCAATCCTATTTTTAAGTTTATACTCTAATTTTTGCTAAATGATTATTCTACAAAAGTTCATAATAGTGTTTTTTCGAGTTAAGCGCAGTCACCAAATGGGTTTATTTCAATGATTACAAAGCAAAAATAATGCCGAATTTTTTATTAATATTCTGCTTTTTTTGTATCCACTTTATTCTTAGCTCACTTAAATCAACTTTTGGCTGAAAACATTCAACGAAATATTACCAAACTTTTGTGACTTTATTTTTAAAAACCAATGAACTAATTTTTAGATTTCTGCTGTGCTCTGGGATGCGTCTGGTCATACACCTGCGCTAGGCGGTCAAAATCAACATGCGTATAAATTTGTGTAGTACTTAAATTACTATGCCCTAACATTTCCTGCACCGCGCGTAAGTCACCACTATTTGACAGCATGTGACTGGCAAAACAGTGCCTGAGTAAGTGCGGATGCAGATCAATATTTACCCCTGCACGCTGTGCTTGAAACTTGACCCGATTTTCAATCTGGCGCATCCCCAAAGGATTGCCCTTTTGTGTAATAAAAACTTGTGCATCAGGAACAAAGTCCCCATTCCACAGTGGATAAATGCTTAGCCATTTCATCACTGCCTCTTTGGCTTTAGAACCAAATGGCACTACTCTAGTTTTATTCCCTTTACCTGTAATACGTAGTAACTGTCGATTGAAATCAATATCTTTAATTCTTAAGCCTTGTACTTCTGCTAGGCGTAATCCACTGGCATAGAGCAACTCAAGCAATGCTTTGTCGCGGTACCACATTTGCTGTTCGACTTCTTTTTCAGGTAAAGCCTGATCCAAAATTTGATTGATGGTTTCAATATCGACCAGGCCCGGTAAAGGACGTGGTTTACGTTTAAGCTGAAAGTCATCACTAGGATTAAAAGCCAAATATTGCCCTTGCTCAGCCCATTTCATAAATTGACGAATCGCAGACAACATCCGCTGTAAACTGCTAGAACTAAGTTGTTGATGTTCAACTTTTTGTGCCACATATTCACGCAAATCGGTTGCTTCAACATCATTAAGTTGAAGTTTTTTCTGCTCACAGAACAGTAAAAAATCAGACACATCACGCTCATAAGCCTGCAAAGTATGCGCAGACTGGTTTTGTATTTCTCGTTGTTTTAACCACATCGCGAGCAGTTGCATGGGCTCAAAGGTCACAAATCGCCTCTATTGTTCAGTCAAATAAAGAATGCTTATATTTTGCATAGTAACACTGTCTAAGCTTTTTAGATGTGTCTTTCATTTTGCATAAAAAAAGCACTGACGAATCAGTGCTTCTTATGTGAGTCTCAATTAGTTTTGGTAATAACTCAGATCAATACGTCCTTCGTAGACATTTGCGGTTGGACCTGTCATCCAAACCACATCACCGTCACGCCATTCGATATGTAACTTACCACCAGCTAGCTCGATCTCAACTGATGAGGCCAGTAAGCCACGGCGCATACCAGAAACTGCTGCGGCGCATGCCCCTGTACCACATGCAAGTGTTTCGCCTACACCACGCTCGAACACACGCAAACGCGCATGTTTTTCATCAATAATCTGCATAAAACCAGCATTGACACGTTGTGGAAAACGCTCATGCGACTCCACCTGAGGACCAATCCTTGCAACATCAGCTCTAATCACATCAGGAACAATAGTGACTGCATGCGGATTACCCATGTTAACCACATCAATTGTAAGCTGTTCATCATTTGCCAAAGCAATGTCATACAAAGCTTCAGGCGCATCCGCAATAAATGGAATTTCCTGCGGCAAAAATTTTGGATAGCCCATGTTCACCCGCACCCAGCCATTTTGGCCGAGTTCAGGTTCCACAATTCCTGCTTTGGTTTGTACTTTAATCTTGGTTTTCGTGGTCAATTGACGCTCATGCACAAAGCGGGCAAAACAGCGAACCCCGTTACCACACTGTTCAACTTCAGAACCATCGGCATTAAAAATGCGATATTTGAAGTCAACATTGGGTAAGTCAGGTGGTTCAACAATCAAAAGCTGATCAAACCCGATGCCAAAATGACGGTCAGCCAAACGTTGAATCGTTACCGTATCCAAAAAAGCTCTTTGGCTAATGAGGTCAACCACCATAAAGTCATTGCCTAGACCATGCATTTTGGTAAATTCTAAAAACATCTGCATTATCCTTCAGGCAATAAACGTTCTTTATCCCAAAGTGACTCAATGGTTTCACGCTCACGAATCAAATGCGCTTGATCACCATCCACCATCACCTCAGCAGCTCTGCCACGACTGTTATAATTTGAGCTCATTGCAAAACCATAGGCTCCTGCACCCAATACAGCAAGCAGGTCATTTTCTTTCAGTGCAAGCATTCGCTCTTTACCTAAGAAGTCACCCGTTTCACAAATCGCCCCAACCACATCCCACGCTTGTTCCTCAACATCCGAACGAGGTGTAACGGGCTGAATATCCATCCACGCCTCATACAACGCAGGACGAATCAAGTCATTCATAGCTGCATCAATAATGGCAAAGTTACGATGCACAGTCGGCTTCAATAAATCAACTTTGGTCAGTAACACACCTGCATTTGCAGAAATACTACGTCCTGGCTCCATATACACTTTCAAACCTAATTTTTCTAAAGCAGGCTTCATTGCATTGGCATATTCAAACACAGTTGGTGGGACTTCATCTTTATAAGTCACGCCTAAACCACCACCAATGTCGATATGTTTCAACTGAATGTCCATCGCTTTCAGTTGATTGATCATCAAAATCATACGATCTAAGGCATCAACAAAAGGTTGTGTCTCAGTCAACTGTGAACCAATATGGCAGTCAATCCCAATAATCTCTAAATTCGGTAGGGTTGCAGCATAGGCATAGGTTTCAAAGACCGCATCAGACGGAATCCCAAATTTATTTTCTTTCAAGCCTGTTGAAATATAAGGATGCGTTTTCGCATCTACATCTGGATTGACGCGCAGTGAAATCGGTGCTTTTTTGCCGAGCTTGGCTGCAACTTTTTGAATCCGATCCAACTCTGCATAAGACTCGACATTGAAGCATGCAATACCCACTTCTAAGGCTTTTTGAACGTCTGCTTCAGTTTTACCTAAACCCGAAAATACGATTTTAGAAGCATCACCACCAGCTTTTAGCACTCGAGCCAGTTCCCCACCCGTCACAATGTCAAAACCAGCACCCAGCTTCGCAAGAACATTCAATACTGCAATGTTTGAGTTCGACTTGACCGCAAAGCAAATTTGATGATCAATAAAATCAAAAGCACGATCCATTTCTGTGTAATGCTTTTCAAAAGTGGCCTTTGAATAAACATACAGTGGCGTACCAAATTGCTGCGCAAGCTGTTGCAGTGAGCATTGCTCGGCCTGCAAAACCCCATGATTGCGGGTAAAACTCATGAATGTATCCTTTCTATGAAGCGTTTAAGGGATTAAGGTTGATTGGTTTCAACTAAAGGTGCAGCAAACTCTTGCTTAACGGATGTTGAGTCTTCCTTTTGTGCAACTGGTTTTTCAGCGGCATCTTTATAAAGCAAATATTTTGCCCGTTTGTCGTAGTTTGGATCATTTGGCATATGTAATGCACCAGATTGACCACAACCAATGAATGCAGTACTCATCACCAAGACACTGATGCAGCAAATGACAGAACGCATCTGACCACCTATTTAATATTTTGAAGAAGTATAACCTGATCAAGAGACATGACCAAACCACTAAGCGCTAAAGATTATAGTGTGTGAAAAAAAAACACCAGTTAAAGACTGGTGTTTTTCTCAATCACAGTGATTATTTATTTTTCGGTTTGTAAAAACCCAAATAACCAATAATTAAAATAATGAACCAAATTGGGCTCACCATTAAAGCTTTCATGGTGTCGGCTTCTAAAGACAGCACATAAATCACGCCGATGAAGAAAATAATCACAAACCAACAGGTAAATAAACCGCCTGGTAGTTTAAAGGTTGATTTTGCATGTAATTCTGGACGAGTTTTATAGTAAACAATGTAGCTCCAGATAATCATAATCCAAACACAGATAAACAAAATCGTCGAAAGTGTGGTTGCCAAAGTAAAGGCTTCAACTGTATTTGGAACAAAATATTGAAGCGCTGCACCCAACAACAAACACACTGCAGAAAAATACAGTGCATTGGCAGGAACAGCACGTTTGTTTAAATGACCAAATGCTTTTGGACCTTGCTCTTCACGTGACAAACCAAACAACATGCGCGAAGTTGAAAACACGCCACTGTTCATGGATGACATCACAGAAGACAGCACCACCAAATTCATGATGATGGCAGCAGCAGCAATCCCCGCTTGGCTAAACAAGTTCACAAATGGCGAGACTGTAGGGTCAATTGTGTTCCATGGAGTCACAGACATCACAATCACTAAAGCCAACACATAGAAAATGATGATACGGATTGGAATCGAGTTGACTGCTTTAGGCAAATTCTTTTCAGGATCTTTGGTTTCAGCAGCAGTCGTACCTACCAATTCCACCCCAACAAAGGCAAAAATAGCGATTTGGAAACCAGCAAGGAAGCCTGTCACGCCTGTAGGGAAAATCCCTCCATGTGACCAAAGATGTGTAAAGGATGCGACCTGACCTGCTGTTGAGGTAAACCCTGTGAAGATCATCCACAAACCCACAGCGATGAGCACAACAATTGCAATAATTTTGATCAGTGCAAACCAAAATTCAAGCTCACCAAACAACTTCACTGTCACTAGGTTTAAACCCATGATAAAGACTATGGCGGCAATACTGATCATCACCCCCTCACCCGGAGTGAAAGGCAAGCCTCCATTAAAGAACTGCAGGTAATAAATAATGGCTGATAAGTCAGCAATACCAATCGTGATCCAACATAACCAGTATGTCCAACCGACAAAATAACCTGCCCACGGCCCAATCAAATCCGTTGAAAAGTCAATAAATGACTTATATTTCAAGTTCGATAGTAGTAATTCGCCAAGCGCACGCATGACCAAAAACACCATAAAACCAATAATCATGTAGATGATGAGAATAGACGGCCCAGCAAGGCTAATGGTCTTCCCCGACCCCATAAAGAGACCTGTACCAATTGCACCGCCAATCGCAATTAATTGTAAATGCCTATTGGACAAACTCCGTTTTAAATCGCCTTGTTCAGAGGTCGATTCTGTATTTTCTAAACTCATTCTTGATGTCATCTTATATATCCAACCGCCAAAATTACCCGAAAAAAACACAAAAATAAAAACAAAATTGCATTAATCTATTTTTTCAACATATTTTGAAAAGTTAATTAATTTTTCTTATATTTCCCTTGGAATAAATCATGCTCCAAAGGCTGTTCAGAAAAAAATCTCAAAATGCTTGTCAAAAAATAAATTCCATGCAACAAATAGACCAAGACTAAAAAAGACAAGAAATCGTGCAGGATGCATGACTATGGCATATCAATTGCTTAATAAAACTCAAATTTTTTATAGAAATTTCAAGTTTTAAAACATAGAGGATCAAAAGAAAAATGAATACAGAAAATTTACAAACATTTATGGAAATGATCAGTGGCTGGGTCTGGGGGCCCTACATGCTGGTCCTCATTGTTGGGACAGGTATATTTCTCACCCTACGTTTATTTTTTTGGCAAATTCGCATGTTGCCTTTGGCCTTTAAACAAGTTTTTGGAAAACACGAGGATGCCAAATCACATGCAGGAGATATTTCTCATTTTGCGTCATTGATGACCGCGCTATCAGCGACTATTGGTACAGGTAATATTGCAGGTGTGGCAACAGCCTGTGTTTTAGGTGGTCCAGGGGCTGTGTTTTGGATGTGGATGACTGCGCTGTTCGGTATGGCCACCAAATATGGTGAAGGTGTACTGGCCGTAAAATACCGCATCAAAAATGAAAAAGGCGAAATGTCGGGTGGCCCAATGTACTACATTGAACGTGGCTTAAAATGGAAATGGTTGGCACTAATTTTCGCCCTTTTTGGCACGTTGGCTTCATTTGGTATTGGTAGTTCCGTACAGTCCAACACCGTTGCCCTAGCTATAGAAAACAGCACAGGAGTTGCAACATGGATCACAGGCATCGTCATTACTGTATTTTCTGCCTTAGTGATTTTGGGTGGAATTAAGTCTATTTCTAAAGCAGCTTCTTTCATTGTTCCCATCATGGCTATCGGCTATGTCCTCGGCGGTCTGATCATTATCTTTAACCATCTTGAATTGGTTATGCCTGCACTTGAGCTAATTTTCCGGGATGCCTTTACTGGTGAAGCAGTAGCGGGTGGTGCGATTGGTGCGGTGATTCGTTATGGTGTTGCACGTGGCGTCTTCTCAAATGAAGCAGGTATGGGCTCGGCACCAATTGCCGCCGCTGCTGCAAAAACAGATCACCCTGCACGTCAAGGTTTGGTCTCTATGACAGGCACCTTCATTGACACTATTATTGTTTGTAGTATTACGGGGATTGTATTGGTCATGGGCTTTATCATGGCTGGCAATAGCTTTGGAGGCGAAACAGGCGCAGTTTTAACAACCCATGTTTTCGATAAGTTACTTCCTGGAGTCGGTGGTTGGATCGTGACTTTTGGTATTGTGTTCTTTGCTTATTCGACCATTTTAGGTTGGTGCTACTACGGTGAAAAATGCTGTACTTATTTACTGGGCGAAAAGTATGTCCTCTTGTACCGCATTATTTACATCGCATCCGTTTTCATTGGCTGCGTTGCATCTCTTGATCTCGTATGGTTATTTGCAGACACCTTTAATGGTTTAATGGCCGTTCCAAACTTAATTGCTTTACTATTACTCTCAACAGTCATTGTGAAAGAGTCACGTGATTTTATCGAAAAACGAAAATCAGGTGAGTTGTATTAAGTCTCTTTGAAAATTCCTTTGCAAGTCTGTATATCAAAGCCACCTTCGGGTGGCTTTTTGATTTTGAGCATTCATTTCAAATCCAATCCTCTGTATGCTGTGAAGCAGTCTAATCTTAAAATAGTGCACCCAATCGAGCATGGCAAAAGTAAAAAGTGTATATCGTTGCGAACAATGTGGCGCAGATCACCCAAAATGGGCAGGCCAATGTTCAGAGTGTGGTGAATGGAACAGCTTAAATGAAGTCAGTATTGCCCCTGCTATCAGCCATCGCGCACAACCTAAAATGGGCGGGGGGTATGCAGGTCAAGCCGCAGCAATTACCACATTAAACCAAATTTCAGTTTCGCATGAAACACGCCTAGCAACAGGGATAGGCGAATTTGATCGGGTGTTAGGGGGGGGCTTAGTTACAGGTTCTGTCGTCCTAATCGGGGGGGATCCTGGTATTGGTAAATCGACCATTTTACTGCAAACAGCAACCCATATGGCGGCAGCCAATAGCGCAGCCTTGTATGTCACTGGTGAAGAATCACTCTCTCAAGTTGCTTTACGTGCAAGCCGCCTCGACCTACCAACAGATAAACTCAAAGTTATGGCAGAAACCTGTGTTGAGCGTATTTGTGAAGTGCTTGCACATGAACGCCCTGCTGTGGCTATTTTGGATTCGATCCAAACACTGTATACCGAGACACTCCAATCTGCACCAGGCGGTGTATCTCAAATTCGTGAATCTGCAGCCTTACTGACACGTTTTGCTAAAAATAGTGGAACCGCACTGTTTATTGTGGGACACGTCACCAAAGAAGGTTCACTGGCAGGGCCCCGTGTACTTGAGCATATGGTGGACTGCGTGTTGTATTTTGAAGGTCAATCCGACTCACGTTACCGAATGATTCGTGCTGTTAAAAACCGTTTTGGCGCAGTCAATGAACTCGGTGTTTTTGGCATGACAGATAAAGGCTTAAGAGAAGTAGCGAATCCATCGGCAATTTTTTTAAGCCGTTATGATGAGGCGATTCCCGGTTCAATCGTGATGATTAGCCGTGAAGGTACTCGCCCACTCTTGGTCGAAGTGCAAGCTTTGGTGGATGATGCGCATGGTCAACCACGTCGGGTCGCTTTAGGCTTAGAACAAAACCGTTTAAATATGCTTTTGGCAGTCATGCATCGTCATGGTGGCGTGCAAACATCTGGACAAGATGTTTACGTGAACGTGGTTGGAGGGTTAAAGATCACCGAAACAGGCTCTGATTTAGCCGTCTTATTGGCCTGTGCCTCTAGTCTTCGAGCGAAAGCCTTGCCACAACAGTTAGCTGTTTTTGGTGAAGTCGGACTCTCAGGTGAAATTCGCCCTGTTCCTAATGGTCAAGAACGTTTAAAAGAAGCCATTAAACATGGATTTAAATACATTATTCTGCCTCGTGGTAATGCACCACAAAAAGATATTGCAGGTGTTACCGTCATTTCAGTTGCACGCTTACATGAAGCTTTAACCGAAGCAATGAGCTTAAGTGATGAACTCAACTAAAATATACACGTTTTTTATTGAAATTTAGGATAAAAGACTGCATAAAGGTAGAGTCAATATTTATTTTTTATAGAGTAGGAAAATTTGATGGAAGTTCGACAGCGTGGCTTGATTGCTGGTTTATTAACAGCGGCTCTTTTAGTTGCACCTTTAGCTGCAGAAGCTAAACGTGCAGGTGGTGGTAAAAGCCACGGCATGAGCCGTCAAGCTGCACCAACTCAGTCTTATCAACAACCTCGTCAAGCAACTCCAGCTCAACAACCTACTGCGCCTGCAACGGCTCCAGCTAAATCTGGCCCAGGCGTAGGGGGTATGGTTGCAGCAGGTGTAGCGGGTGCTGCAATTGGTGCTGTTGCTGCAAATGCATTGGCAGATGACAATTCTGCTTCTCAAGCGCAAGCACAGGAAGAAAAAGGTGGCATTCCAAGTTGGATTTGGATTTTACTTGCCGCTGCTGTTGCTTTCTTCATTTTCCGTAAAATGGGCGCAAAAAAAAAAGTAGCGGCTAATCCTTATGCGCCAAACAGTGGTTCTAATCAATCACCGTTTGGCCAACAAGCTGCACCACGTACATCTAACGACAGTACCAACATCTTTGGTCAATCCGTAGGTGGTTCAACTGCTGCTCCGCAGAACAATGCACCTTTTGGCGCAGCATATACCAACAGTGGCAGTCAGCTTCCTGATGGTACAGAGCCCGCTGCGTTCTTACGTATCGCACGTCAACGTTTTAACCATATTCAATCTATGAATACAGCAAGTAACATTTCTGAGATTCAGCGTTATTTAACACCAGATCTTTATCAGTCTATGTATCAAGATATCATGGCAAATCAAGATCAAGATGTAGCTGAATTTTCAAACCTGAATGCGATGGTTACAGATTCTGCAACTGAAAATGGTCAATACGTAGTAAGTGTACGTTTTACGGGTACAGTAAGTGAAGATCTTAACAGCTTACCTCAGCCGTTTACTGAAGTTTGGCATTTTGTAAAACCTGCGGGTTCTAGCCAAGACTGGTTAGTTGCGGGTATCCAACAAGAAGCTTAATTTTTAAATACAAAAATAGCGACTTCGGTCGCTATTTTTTTTCACGCATCATATCCCTAAAACAGGCTTGTCGATTCAAAACACCCTCCAACTTCACTTATATAAAACACCTCATAAATAGTAATTCTCCAGAGACTGTTCTATCTAAAAATCGAGCCATAATTGCATATAACGGAAACCATCCGCTGTACTAACAAACTGAATTCGATGAAGAATATATTTAGAAAAGGCATATGTAACCTAAATATCTCCAAACTGTAGCGTAGCTCAAGACACGCGAGGGGATTCGTTTATACTCAAGTATAGTTTTTTAGCCTTACCGTATGGCGAAGATGATTCATCATCATGATAAGTTGTTCAAATTTCAGCTAAATTCAATAGAGCTAATGATAAATTGCATGAAAATTCGATAAGTCTCCACCCAGACAATTTTTCAAAGAACTTGAATTAATATTTCAGTCAACTACAAGTAAATAGACTGCTCTGTCTGTCACAGGCTCGTATAGATTTCACTATAAATTGCAGAAAGTATCCAAAGCATCTCGATCTTTTTAAGGACAACTCATACACAATGAGATAAAAAGTCAGTAAGTGTCTTCAATTCCTTAACTCTAAATAACCAAATGATTCTTAAGCCCAGAACCTGTACCCACCCGCAACTTTAATTACATTGATTCATAGCATCCATAAAAAATGCCTCTGAGTACAGAGGCATTTTTTATGGTTTACAGTATTATTCAGGTAAGGGTATAAACTGTGAATCTTGACTTTGCTCTTTTCTCTCCCCCACGACCACAGCAACGTTCATTGGTTTTCCATCACGCTCAATCGAGATTTGAATGGTGCTATTGGGAGCTTGTAACGCAACAAAGTTAATTAAATGTGAAGTTGAAGTAATCACCTCTTCATTTACTTTAATAATTTTATCGCCTTTCTTTAAACCAGCATTTGCAGCTGGGCCATTTTTCAATACGTCCGCTACAACCACACCTGGTCCTTTCGGCTCTAAAATATTCACTTGCTCGACAGGAAGTAAGCTAATACCTAACCAGCCACGAACAACACGACCATCTTTGAGAATAGAATTTAGTACCTGTTGACAAATTTTTGCAGGAATCGCAAAACCAATGCCTAAAGAACCACCAGATTGCGAGAAAATTGCGGTATTGACCCCGATTAAATTCCCTGCAACATCAATCAGCGCGCCACCTGAGTTACCTGGGTTAATCGCAGCATCGGTTTGAATGAAATCTTCATAGGTATTAATGCCTAAATCAGAGCGCCCAGTTGCCGACACAATCCCCTGAGTTACTGTTTGACCCACACCAAAGGGATTACCAATCGCCAATACAACATCACCGACTTCATTACCACTCAACTTAAACGGTAAGACAGGCAAATCGGATAGTTCTATTTTAATCACAGCCAAATCCGTATCAGGATCTGTACCAATCACCTTTGCCACTGCACGGCGGCCATCATTCAGTGCGACCACAATTTGATCTGCTTGAGCAATCACATGGTTATTTGTCAAAATATAACCATCTGGGCGAACAATTACTCCAGACCCCAAACTGTTTTCATTTTTATTTTGACTAAACTGATCTGGAATTTGATTACCAAAAAACTCACGGAATGCAGGATCATTAAGTAGAGGATGATCGAGTTGTTTAACTTTCTGTGTAGTAAAAATATTCACCACTGCTGGCGCAGCCACTTTCACCGCAGCACTATAAGAAACCACCCCACCCGTACGCGTCGTATTAATTAAAGGTTCGACCTTTTCAGCAGGCATTTTGATACCGTCCGAAGCTACAGGCGCTTTTGGTTTTTGATACTGCTGCCACGCAAAAAATCCAGCAATGACTAAAATGAGTAATACCCAAGGTAACCAGGAAAAAGTCCTGCGCACGATTTCACCCTCTAAAATGTTTTAATTCATTGATGACTAAGTAATTTATGCCTATTGTAAAGCGAAATTCAACCTCTAGCACAAAAATAAGCAAGAGTTTTGTCATGCTTTAGTTACAATAAACAATAAGTTCCGATCTAATCAATTTAAATGAGTTTTTAAGTCGATATGGCAAAATTACAAGACATTATCCAATGGTGTGACCAAACTCTAAAATCTCCCGAATTTAAGGACTATGCACCCAATGGTCTGCAGATTGAGGGTAGGGCTGAAGTGCGTAAAATTTTAGCTGCGGTGACAGCATCACAAGATGCGATTGATGCTGCGGTTCGAGAAAATGCGGATCTGTTACTGGTGCACCATGGCTATTTTTGGAAAGGTGAAGCTTACCCTATCACAGGGATGCGCGGTAAACGTATTAAGAGTCTCATTCAACATGATCTTTCTTTAGTTGCGTATCACCTTCCACTCGATAGCCACCCAAGTCTTGGAAACAATGCAGCAATTGCTGATTTGCTCGATCTAGAACAGATTGAAGCGCTTGACCCCTCTGAACGTCATCCTATTGGCAATATCGGTTATTTAAAACAACCGATGCCTGTGCAAGACTTTAAACAATTCATTTCTGAAAAATTAAAGTTTGATGTGACCCATCTTCCTGCAGACAAGACCATGATCAAAAAAGTCGGTTTTTGTACTGGTGGTGCGCAAGATTTTATTGTCAAAGCCGCTGAACAAGGCTGTGATGCCTATATTTCAGGTGAAGTCAGTGAACGTACTTTCTATGAAGCCAAAGAACTCGATGTGCATTATTTTGCTTGCGGACACCATGCGACTGAGCGCTATGGCGTGCAACGATTAGGTCAAGCCCTTACAGCACAATTTGATGTTGAGTATGTTTATTTCGAATTAAATAACCCGATTTAAGCAATCACTGGGATGAAGCTCTTTTCATCCCGCTCTCCCATAAGCTTTTACTGACCATATCAGCCCAAACCATAATTTAAACAAGCCATTAATTTAAAATACTATTTTCAATATTTTTATTCTTGTATCAAAGCATAGCATCAACTCAAAAAATCATTGTTTCATATACGCTTAAGGTTCAAACGAATATGAATCATAAAATTTATTTCAATTCATACTATAAAAATGTAAATAATAAACATATTGATTCTCATTTACTTTTAAGCGGATAATAAAACTGCTTTGAAAAACATCCATAAACAATTTTGAATGATTAAAGGAATCAAACACATGGCATATTCTTTACCCACTCTTCCTTATGCATACGATGCGCTCGAACCTAATATTGATACAAAAACGATGGAAATTCACCACAGTAAACACCACCAAACTTATATCAATAACATTAATGGCGCGATTGCAGGCACAGAATGGGAGAAACTTTCAGTAGAGGAACTGGTTGCAAAAGTGAATGATGTTTCTACTGATCTTAAAAATATGGTGATCAATAATGCAGGTGGTCATGCCAACCACTCACTGTTTTGGACCGTCATGAGTCCACAAGGCGGTGGACAACCTACAGGAGCTGTGGCAACGGCTATTGATGAGCAACTCGATGGTTTTGATGCGTTTAAAGATGCATTTACCAAAGCAGCGATTAGCCGTTTTGGCAGTGGCTGGGCATGGCTGAGCGTGACCCCTACAAACAAACTCATTGTTGAAAGTAGTGCAAATCAGGACTCCCCGATTATGTGGGGGCATACCCCCATTCTCGGTTTAGATGTATGGGAACATGCCTATTATCTAAAATATCAGAACCGTCGTCCTGAATATATCAATGCCTTTTATAATGTGGTCGATTGGGATGAAGTTAATCGTCGTTATGATATGGCTCTACAATCTAAAGATTAGTTATTGATCGCAGTCTATTCAGATCAGTAAACCCATTAAAGTAGCTTAGAGCCTGCTCAAATGCACATATTTCGTGCAAAAGGCTCTAACTACATCTTGTGTATCCGATATGTCTCCTTGCGAAAATTTTTGCATATTTTGTGTATTAAAAGACTGCCCTATTGTCTCTAGAATCATTTACAATAAATGCACTTAAAGTAAAACCCAGCAAATTTGCAAGGAATGAAACATGACAACCATTACTTTACCTGCACTTCCATATGGCTACGAAGATCTTGCTCCGCACATCAGCAAAGAAACTTTAGAATTCCACCACGACAAACACCACAATACTTACGTTGTTAACCTAAACAACCTAATCAAGGGTACTGACCTTGAAGGTAAAACTTTAGAAGAAATCATCACAGCTTCTGCTGGTGATGCATCTAAAGCAGGTATCTTCAACAATGCAGCGCAAGTTTGGAACCACACATTCTACTGGAACTGTATGGCTAAAAACGGTGGTGGTAAAGCAACAGGTGCTTTAGCTGCTAAAATTGATGAAGCATTCGGTTCTTACGAAAAATTCGCTGAAGAATTTGCTGCTGCTGCTACAACTCAATTTGGTTCAGGTTGGGCTTGGTTAGTTGCTGACGAAGTAAATGGCAACCTTTCTATCCTTAAAACTTCAAATGCAGACACTCCACTTGCACACGGTAAAGTTGCAGTGTTAACCATTGACGTTTGGGAACATGCTTACTACATCGACTTCCGTAATGCACGTCCTGTTTACATCAAGACTTTCCTTGAAAGCCTTGTAAACTGGGATTATGCAAACGCGAAATATGCAGGTCAAGCTGCTGGCGTTGAAAAATAAGATTCGTCTTATTTGAAAAAAACCGCTCTTTTTGAGCGGTTTTTTGTTTTTGATGCCTAAACGCATATTTATAAAGCAAACAATTCATTTCTTTATATTATTTACTTGACCCATTTCCCTTTCCTCCCTAAAATGCGCATCAGATTCTCCAATAGCTCAGTCGGTAGAGCGACGGACTGTTAATCCGCAGGTCCCTGGTTCGAGCCCAGGTTGGAGAGCCACTATTCTTCCATAGCTCAGTCGGTAGAGCGACGGACTGTTAATCCGCAGGTCCCTGGTTCGAGCCCAGGTGGAAGAGCCAAGATTCTAAAAAGCCCAAGCATAATGACTTGGGCTTTTTTTATAGATCAACTTTTTCAAACATCAGCGCCTTCTCTTTTGCCTAAAAATGCAGATAAGCCTATCAATCTGCTTAGAAAAAAAACAATTAATCTAAAATTTAGCTTTTTTGGGCTTTGTAACTTGACCCATGTATAAATTTCTCTATACTGCATTTCAGATTCTCCAATAGCTCAGTCGGTAGAGCGACGGACTGTTAATCCGCAGGTCCCTGGTTCGAGCCCAGGTTGGAGAGCCAAATTTTAAAAAGCCCAAGCACAATGCCTTGGGCTTTTTTCTTTTATATCATCAGTGTGCAATCAAGAAACCCACATCTACTCCTTCTCAATCCTTGTTTTCATAGAACTGACCAATACCATTAAATATTAAGCTAAGTTGATGACGCTAAAGATATAGTATTCAGCACAGCTTCGATAAAAGCTAAAGCGTTTATTTTTAAATCATTTAACGTAAATTTCATAAAAATATCAGCGCAAAGACTTGACCCTGCGTGCTTTGGCACATAGAATGCATGCAGATTCTCCAATAGCTCAGTCGGTAGAGCGACGGACTGTTAATCCGCAGGTCCCTGGTTCGAGCCCAGGTTGGAGAGCCAAAATTCTAAAAACCCACTCCATTCGAGTGGGTTTTTTCTTTGCGATAGAAAATATTGTGTTCAATCTGAGTCAAATCATCTTTTTTATCATCGGCTGCTTCGCCACTATTATCTTAGTGATGATGGTCTACCCTGACCTGTTTCGCTCTAAGCAAAAATTTTATGCCAAACACGTCATTACGCCGTTTGAACGTAAAATGTTTATTCGCTTAAAAGAAGCCTTTCCGCGCTATCATATCCTCGCTCAAGTTTCATTTAGTTCGTTGATTACCAGTGATCACTATAAAATACGGGCCAAATTTAACCGTAAAGTTACCGATTTTGTTTTATTGAATGAGCAATTGGATGTGGTGGTCATTATTGAGCTGGATGATCCTTCCCACCTAGGCAAAGAACAAGAAGATGCTGAGCGTGATGCGATGTTGAATGAAGCAGGTTATATGGTTCTACGTTTTACTGAAATTCCCAGCATACGACAATTACACAAACAACTGGATTATTTTGCTTCTGCAAAAAGCGCATGAGCTAGCGCTCTACTGCTCCACTCGCCTTTTGTTCTGCTAATCGCTTTTCAGCCGCCATTTTTTCTTGAATGAGTTGCTGCTGCTTCTCTTTAATCCGTTGATATTCAGCCTGGTTTTTCGCATCACTTTTTACTGCTAAATAGGCCATCGTCAAAATAAAAAGCGGGATCACAATTCCTAGACTTGCCACCAGTATGACTTTTGGGCTTAATTTATTTGCTGATTTCACCATAATAAGCCTATTTTTCACATATTAAAATTTCAATGGGCCAACACTATAACAAAAAGAGCCTTAATCATGAGGCTCTTTCTACAATCAAATCATTCCATCTATACTATGATGGCACGATACCTGTGCAATGTTGGTTGCTACTCGCATCTTTTTCTGCATCAGTTAACACTATACCTGTCCCTGCAGACATATAAGTCTGTATAAAATCAACCGCATTTGCATTTTGACAAACAATAGCTTGGGTGTGACTCGCATTCGGTACAATCGTTAATTTATAACCATCAGCATAAGCCTGTTGCGGGAAGTAGCTGGTCGCGTTCGCTTTCATGTTTGCATATAAGGCTTGTGTTACCACAGGCAGTACGGCTTGATCATTTGCACCTTGAATAATAAATACAGGAGTTTTAATCACTTTCGCAGCAGTCGCATTAGTTGCAGGCTGATTATCAACCAAGAATTTCTGAACCACTGGATCTGATTTCATTTTATTTAAATCAATACCATACTGTGAAGTCCAATGGGTTGGATCTGCCAAAAACTCTACAACGCCAGCTTTAAATTGTTCTTGTAATCCATTAGCACTATTCGGTTCTGGATAACTCAAACAGGCACCATCATCACCATTACGACCATACGCACTTTCTGCAATATCAGCAGCATCAGCGGTAAAGATATTTTTTAAATCATAATCAGGTTGATACGCTTTAATACCTGAGCTTGCCAGTGCTGCATAAGCCAAAAGTTCAGCATAACCATCTGCAATTTGATCAATTGTCGCTTGTCCTTCTTCTGCTGTAATGATCTTGTTTGCAACTGCATAGCGAACCTGTTGTAATTGCTCATCTAACCTATTAAGACCATGTGCTTTGGGCACGCCATTCGTATCCAGATTAAACTGTGGATCAAGATAAATTTGAATAATTTGCCCTAGACTAGATGCAGGTGCACCTGCTACTGCCCCCTTATAAGTTGTATCTGTATTGGCAAATTCTGCTGTACCCAATGATGCATGCCCACCTTGTGATTGACCAATCGACATCCAAGCGCCATTTAACTGCTTACCGTAATGCTCTTTTACTGCTTTTACCGCTGCAATTGCGGAATTAGCCTGACTAGATAAGTTCAAATAAGGATGTACACCTGGTGTACCCAACCCCTCATAATCAGGGGCAACAATGACATAACCTGCAGCTAATAAGCTATTTGCTAAAATTTTGAAGCGAGGATGAATGACGTTTTTACTTGGGGCACAATCATCTGCACCTCCGACCGTTCCATGCTCCCAGACCACCACACGATAACCATCTTTAGGTTGAGTTACCTGTGGAAATAAAACCATTGCCGTTGCGGTCGCTGTCTTCCCCTGCACATTCGTCATGTTATAAGTCATGACTTTAATAGATGAACTATTTTCCACGGTATCTAAAGCATAGTTCCCTTCAGACACATAGCTTGATTGTTGATGTGAACTAGACGAATTGTCATCATCATTACAAGCGGTTAAAGACAGTGTTGAAACAGCAACTGTCAGGGCTAAAGCTATTTTCGAATGTTTCATAAAATATCCTTTTTTAATCATTGTTTTTTAAGCATGAAACTACATGCCATTTTATTAAGGCATAAAAAAAGCACCCTGTATAGGATGCTTTTTGAACAAAAGTTTATTTTAAATATTTAATTCTAAAAAGATTCCAACAAAAATAATCAAACCTACCCAACGATTATGACGAAATGCCCAAAAACAACGCTGTGGATTTTTGTCTCTGGTTTTAGTCCATTGGTAAAGAAAATCCAGCATAACCATAAATAATGCTATTAAACCAAACGGTATCAATAAACTTTCTAAGTAAAGTGCCGTCCCAATTAAGACAACACTCGCAACTTGTAATAGCGCAATAATTTGAATATCAAAACGACCAAATAGGATGGCTGTTGATTTCACGCCAATTTTTAAATCATATTCACGGTCAGTGATTGCATACTGAGTATCGTAAGCAACTGTCCAAGCAAGATTGCCAAAATACAACAACCAACATGTAAGGCCTAAAGGCTCTCCAACAGCGGTATAGGCCATAGGAATTGACCATGAAAATGCCGCACCCAAAAACACCTGTGGCAAATGGGTATAGCGCTTCATAAAAGGATAAATAAAGGCAAGGAACAACGCGCCAAAGGAGCAATAGAACGTTTCAATTGGTAAAAACAACAGCATACAAGCACTAGCGAAAACCAAAGCTAAAAACACATAAATTGCTTCTTTAGCGCTAATAATCCCTGTTGCTAATGGACGTGTCTTGGTGCGTTCTACATGTGCATCAACTTTACGGTCAGCAAAATCATTGATGGCACAGCCTGCTGCACGCATAAAAATTGTGCCTAAAATCATCGGAATTAAGATGTTTAGAGTCGGCATACCTCGGTTAGCAATCCATAATGCCCACATGGTGGGCCAAAATACCAACTCCGTACCAATTGGCTTGTCAAAACGACATAAATAATAATAGGCTTCTAAACGTTCACGCCAAGTAATCTGATGTGCAGCGGTCATGACTGTCCTTCACTTGCTGAATTTTGCTTCTGCAAGAACTGTTCAAAGCTCGCTAAAAACGTTTCTTGAACAATAAACTTACAGCCGTGCCAAGTATAACAGCTCTGTCTTGTCCAGCCATCATCCAACCAAATAACACGGCGTTCACATGCTGGATTGGTACGCTGAAATAAAAACCAACCTATAGGTTTTTTTCCAATATGTTTAAATAGTCGAGCACGACCCCGTAAACTTAAAATCGGAAAAATACTTTTAGCTTTAACCCAAGGCTCTGCATCACTGCCATATAAAAAACTTTCTCGCACCCATGAAATATGCTGATACGGCATATTCATCCATTTAGCATCAATAAATTGAAGGCGCTGAAAATGCTCTTTGGTGGGTTGAACCCTAAACGCCCCATCTGCCAAATCCGTTAGTTGTTGCGTAAGTGAACCTGAAGCATATAACCATGTTTTTAGTTCCGTTGGAATCTGCTGCATAAGCCTACCTGTACCATTGATTTTACTGCGCACTTCACGCTTATTGAGTTATGAAAATGCCTTTGATGCTATTCTAAGATCAGCCACTAACAATTATCTGTCTTTGCAATGGTTTTAAATGTACCTTGTGGTGTTTTCACTAAAATAAAACCTTCGGCACTCAAATAAAAACTTTGGGGATAATCATAATCCAATGCCAACTCAGGGCTTTTCAATGCAACAAACTCTGCCTGCTTATAACCTTCAGAGGTACGACCAACTTCGATATACGTCACCATCGAAAAATTTAACTTAAACCCTTTGTCATGATTCTTAGGGTCAACCCAAGGATAAAAACTGGTGTGCTTCTTACGTTGTGCCATCACTCTCATCACTTTTTTTCAAGTTAAACAGATGATACAAAAAAACCCGCGACTAGCGCGGGTTTTTTACAGTGAAATTCAGTTCAGAATTACAAGCTGTAGTACATATCAAATTCAACTGGGTGAGTTGTCGTATTCAAGCGACGCACTTCTTCAGTTTTAAGTTCGATATATGCATCAAGCATTTCTTTAGTGAATACACCACCTTTCAGTAAGAATTCATGATCCGCTTGAAGCGCTTCAAGAGCCATATCTAGGCTGTGCGCAACTGTAGGGATTTTTGCTTCTTCTTCTGGAGGAAGATCATATAAGTTCTTGTCAGCAGCTTCACCTGGGTGAATCTTGTTTTGAATACCGTCGATACCCGCCATCAATAATGCTGCGAAACCTAAGTACGGGTTCATCATTGGATCTGGGAAACGAGCTTCAATACGTTTGCCTTTCGGGCTAGAAACGTAAGGAATACGGATAGAAGCAGAACGGTTACGTGCTGAGTAAGCAAGCATAATTGGTGCTTCGAAGTGTGGAACTAAACGCTTATACGAGTTAGTAGAAGGGTTAGTAATTGCGTTCAATGCGCGAGCATGCTTGATTACACCACCGATGAAGTAAAGCGCCATCTCAGAAAGACCAGCATATTCATCACCAGCAAACAAGTTCTTGCCATCTTTAGAGATAGACATGTGAACGTGCATACCAGAACCGTTATCACCCACCATTGGTTTAGGCATGAAAGTTGCGGTTTTTGCATATTGATGTGCAACGTTCCAAACAGCATATTTGAACTGTTGTACTTCGTCTGCTTTACGAACCATTGTATTGAAGCTTACACCAATTTCTAACTGGCAAGATGCAACTTCGTGGTGATGTACTTCTACACGACCTGGGCCCATGATGTCTTCAATACGCGCACACATATCAGCACGCATGTCATGTGAAGAGTCAACTGGAGGAACTGGGAAATAACCACCTTTCACACGTGGACGGTGACCAGAGTTACCTGATTCGTAATCTTTACCTGTAGACCAAGCAGCTTCTTCCGCGATCAATGTATGGCGTGCGCCAGACATATCAACTTCCCACTTCACTTCGTCAAATACGAAGAATTCTGGTTCAGGACCAAAGAATGCAGTATCACCAATACCTGTCGATTTTAGGTATTCTTCAGCACGGCGAGCAATCGAACGTGGATCACGGTCATAACCTTGACCAGTTGATGGTTCGATAACATCACAAGTAACAACTACTGTTGGCTCAGCGAAGAATGGGTCAATAAAACCAGTTGCAGCATCTGGGCGTAAGATCATGTCTGATGCTTCAATGCCTTTCCAACCCGCAATTGAAGAACCATCAAACATTTTACCGTCTTCAAAAGTATCTTCATCGATAGTATCTGCTGGGTAAGTTACGTGTTGCTCTTTACCCTTCGTATCCGTAAAACGGAAATCGACCCATTTTGCACCACTTTCTTGGATGAGTTGTAGGACCTTATTCGCCATGCTCATTTTACTCCGATGATTTTTTGTTGCACTCTTCAGTGCGTGTTAGTAGTTGGTTCTTTTAAAGCAATTACCGTACCAACTTTAAAAAGCTTAGCTAAAATGTTGAATTCCTTATTAGAATAACCGTTTTGAAGCGTTTGCTTTTACTCTATTATACTGAGCTAAAAACTAAATGCACCATATTCACGCATGCTTCATGATATTTAATCTAAAAGATTTTCAGCATGATTCATAATGGTGCGTTTTTGTATTTTCTGTGCTTTTTTTACTCATTTTTTCTAAAATATGCGAGTATATCGTCCATTATTTTGATCTTTATTTCTATATATTGCACATATTTCCAAATGAAGATTATCTAAAAAAACTTGCATATTGATTACAAGTATATGTTTTTATATAAAATAAAAAAACAACAAAGCGTAATACACAAGTAGCTACAAGCCGAATAGTTCAGTCTATTCAAAAAAATATGCTCTGTTTTGGTGACATTTTACTGGTGGTTGAACTGTTCTTACACCTTCACTCGACTTTATCGCCATTCACACACCGAAATCACACATAAAATCAAGTCCAGTTGCTGTTTGCCCCAAGACTATAATGAAAGCAATCACAAAGCAGACAATAGACTGAATTATACAAAATTTCATAAGCACTTTCGCCCTACCATTAAGCTCGCTTTGCATAGTGAGATACAACAACATCAATAAAAAGACCGACATTTAGCCAAGTATTTGACCGATATAAAATGAAATTTCAGCTTTGAGTAGAGCAACATCTATTTCTTCAATATATATTTTTGGGTACAAGCCTCTTTGGCTTTATCGCGATGAACTTTGACCAGCACATAATCATTTTCTTTCCATGTCGCCAGTGGTTGTACTTCACTGCTATAAATACCCTTTGTTATTCAGGTTGAAACTCGCAGCAAACTTATCTGCACTATGGGACGCAAATACTTTTTTAAGTACCCCCAAATTCATACTGTAGCCATCATCTACGGTTTTATCGCTAGCGTTATAGACTAATGACCAGTATGGGCGAGCCAGCTCGATTTCTATTCTGTTCATAGTATTGACTTCAGTTTTTTAAATATTTTTGTCTATACCTAAAGCCAAAATAGTCATTCAAATTTTTCTTGATGTCTTCTTGTAGATTTTGAAGTTTAGATCTGCTTTGAATAGCTTCGATGACATTCCCAACAAGTTCATCTTTATAAATAGCGGTATTGCTACCTAATAGAAGTTATTGGCTCGATAGTTATGTAAATGAAATTGTCACAAAACAAAGTAAAAATGCTAAAGTAGCCGCCTAATAAGTGGCTTTTTTCAGGCCTTCACTTATTAATAACTTTATGCAAAGTGAGTAACATTGTGAGAAACACTATTTAGCAATGTTAATTACTATAATAAATTTCAAGAGGTTATGCTCAAAATGCTTCTCATGATCGACAACTATGACTCTTTTACATACAACATCGTCCAGTATTTTGGCGAGTTAAATCAAGAAGTAAAAGTAGTGCGTAATGATGCCGTGACATTAGAAGATATTGAGCGATGGCAACCTAAGTATCTGGTGATTGGTCCTGGCCCATGTTCACCATCAGAAGCAGGAATTTCCATTCCAGCTATTCAGCACTTTGCTGGAAAAATTCCATTATTAGGTGTGTGCTTAGGACATCAAGCAATTGGTCAAGCTTTTGGCGGCGATATCATTCGTGCCAAAAAAGTAATGCATGGTCGTTTGTCTGATATGCATCACTCCAATAAAGGCATTTTTAGCAACCTGCCGTCTCCATTTTCAGCAACGCGCTATCACTCACTGGTGATTGATCAAGCAACTTTGCCTGAATGCTTAGAAGTGACCTGCTGGACCAATGAAACAGATGGTTCCATTGAAGAAATCATGGGTGTAAAACATAAGACGCTTGCCGTTGAAGGCGTTCAGTTTCACCCTGAATCTATCTTGAGTCAGCATGGCCATCAAATCTTTAAGAACTTTTTAGAAATTTATGCATAAATGAGTGCAGTGAAAAATGAATATTCAACAGGCTTTAAATAACATCACCAAAAATATTGAATTGACCCAACCGCAAATGGAAGAGGTCATGCGTACCATCATGAATGGTGAAGCAACAGATGCCCAAATTGGTGCACTGATGATGGGTTTACGCTTAAAAGGCGAAAGTATTGATGAAATTACCGCCGCAGCTCGTGTCATGCGCGAGTTTGCCATCAAAATTGATGTCAGTGATGTGCCTTATTTAGTCGATATTGTAGGTACAGGTGGCGACGGTCAGAATTTATTTAACGTCTCGACCGCATCGGCTTTTGTGATTGCAGCAGCAGGTGCAACCATTGCTAAACATGGTAACCGTGGTGTTTCAACCAAATCAGGTTCATCTGACTTGTTAGAACAAGCAGGCATCCAGCTTGACTTAAACATGCAACAAACTGAACGTTGTATTCGTGAAATGGGCGTTGGTTTCTTGTTTGCACCAAATCATCATAAGGCCATGAAATATGCAGTCGGCCCACGTCGTGAGTTAGGCATCCGCAGTATTTTCAATTTACTCGGCCCGCTTACGAATCCGGCTGGGGTAAAACGTCTAGTGATTGGCGTCTTTTCGACTGAATTGTGCCGTCCAATTGCAGAAGTCATGAAACAACTGGGTGCAGAACATGTCATGGTGGTTCATTCTAAAGATGGTTTGGATGAAATTAGCCTTGCATCAAGTACCTATGTGGCTGAACTAAAACATGGTGAGGTGGTCGAGTGGGAAATCCAACCTGAAGATGTTGGTATCGAATCGCAAACCTTAACCGGTTTGATGATCCAAGACTCTGCGGAAAGCCTGACTTTGATTAAAGATGCTTTAGGTAAAAAGAAATCTGAAAAAGGTGAAAAAGCAGCCAATATGATTGCTTTAAACGCAGGTGCTGGTCTGTATGTCTCAGGACTTTGCACCAGCTATAAGCAAGGTGTGGCTTTGGCACATGACATTATCTATGGTGGTCAGGCTTTAGAAAAAATGAGCATCCTTGCCGAATTCACTAAAACTCTTAAACAATACGACGCTTGATAGACAGGATTTTGTCATGGTAGATATCGCAAATACGATTTTAGGCAAAATTGTAGATCGTAAGCAGGAAGAGTTTGCTGCACGCCTCAAACAACGTAGCTATAAAGATGTTGAAGAATGGGCACTTGAGGCAACGCCTGTACGTGGTTTTGCTCAGTCTTTACTGAGTAAAAAACCTGGTGTGATTGCTGAAATTAAAAAAGCATCTCCGTCTAAAGGGATCATTCGTGAAAACTTTGATCCTGCTGAAATTGCGCAACAGTATGAAGCAGCAGGCGCAGCCTGTTTGTCTGTGCTTACTGATGCCGACTTCTTCCAAGGCGCCGATGAAAACATCCAAATTGCACGTTCTCACTGTGGCCTACCAGCATTGCGTAAAGACTTTCTAATTGACCCTTATGGGGTGATTGAAGCACGTGCTTTACATGCTGACTGTATTCTTCTGATTGTGGCGTGTTTATCTGATCAACAACTCGAAGAAATGTCCAAAACAGCTTTTGAGCAGAATTTGGATGTGTTGGTTGAAGTACATGATGAAGCAGAGCTTGAACGTGCACTACGCCTCTCTGAACGTTGTTTGTTAGGTGTAAATAATCGCAATTTAAAAACCTTTGATGTCGACCTAAATACCTCGATTCGTTTGAAAAAACTGCTTGAACCCTCACGTTTACTGGTCACTGAAAGCGGTATTGCAACACCTGCAGATGTTGCGATGATGCAAGAGCATGACATCCATGCTTTCTTGGTCGGTGAAAGTTTTATGAAACAACCACGACCTGACCACGCTTTCACTGAGCTGTTTGGAACACCCGAAACACTCTAATCAAAATTTCAGGGTAAGAGCTAAGTCTTGCCCTGAATACTTTGTGATATGTCCTTTCAAAAAGCTGTTGAAGATCTTGTCAAATAACACCACCTACAAAACTGATGCGATCTCAAATTATTCAATTAAACCCTGTTTTTTGGCTTCATTCACTGCTTCCATTCTTGATCGTACCTGTAGCTTGTTATAGATTTTACGCAAATGCCACTTCACCGTATTGATGGATAAAAAAATCGACTCGGATATTTCTGCATCGGTACAGCCCTGACTTAATTTTTCCAGAATTTGTATTTCACGCTTCGATAAAGGTTCAACCTTCGTGCTATTTAACGAAACACCCCCACTGGTTTCAGTTTGATGCAACTTTTGTAAGTGCTGGATATACGCTATAAGCGTGGTCAGATGTTTTTGTTGCTGTCGAGCTAGATGCTGACTTAAATCAGCTAACATATCCCAAATGAGCGGATGCTCATCTAAAATGACGCGCACAGCGTGTGTGGGCATGAGTCGCTCAAGCGCTTGTTGTAAATGGTCTAAAGCCTGTTCAGCCTGTTTCAACTGATATAGTGCTAATGCCAGTAAAACTTGAACTCGTGCCTGCCGTATAGGATAAATCTTAAAAAAGTCTAACTGTTGACTAAGATACTCTACAGCAGGCTGTACTTGGCCTGTAAAAATTTGCGTGCGAATAGGAATTAAATCGTCCCCACGTAGCAAATGAGTAAAATTTAGAAAAGGTTTAAAGGTGCCTTGTCCAACGTCAACCAAGTCTGAATAAGGGTTTAACTGTTGTTGCACATAAAGTTGCACCGTATGTGCAAGTCGTGGAAGTGACCATTGACTACTACGGGTATGGGCTTGATTTGAACACAGCTGTATTGCGGCCTGATCTTGGCGCAAAGTCGCTAAACGCATCTGAAGAATATAGCCGACCATAACCATATCAGGCATGGCCAAATGGTCACCGCCATTGAAATCAATTAATGCATCTTCAACCTGCGATATTCGATTCATTTCATAATATAGATCGGCTTTAAAACTACTCAGAATATTCATAATGGCCGCTTTATTATCCGCATCTAAGCCTAGATTACGGTATTCGTCACTTTGCCCAATTTGACTAAATTTCTCTGCTGCAAGTGTTAAATCTCCAAGCAAATAGTCACATAAAGCATCAACACAATCGACCATCGCTAAACCATATAAGTTATGGCCTTGCAAATAGAGAATACGCGTCTGTAAGAGTAGCTTCCGCCCTTCAGTCATATGTCCTGAACAAATCTGATAGAGCGCCCCAATCCCAATAAGCGGAGCACGAGAAAAATAGGCTGTGCTTGCCAGTTGTACCAAGTTTTGCTGTGCTTGTGTATAAGCGAGTTCCAACTTATCTTCCAAGACGGCAATTAAAGGCGCTAAACCCAATTGGTCTTCATGTTGTAACAAAGCCTCATGCTGATCAACACTATGCCAAAGCTGTAGATAATGATTGGCTAAAGTCGCTTGATGAGTCAGCACCAGAGACCAAATAATGTCATAGAGTAACTTAGGATTTTGCAGCAAAATAGCATCTGGTAACTGTTTGACTAACTCCAAAAAAGTATAATGTCGCCCTTCTAAAATTAATTCACGACAAACTGAATTGAGCAAAGACAGAATCAGTTGTTGATCTTCTGCCTGCTGAGCATGATAGATCGCGTCCATCAAATAACGTTGCTGCTTAAACCATTCTGCTGCTTTACAATGCATTTGTTTATAGCAGTCGGGTTGTAAAAGTTTAAACTTCGCTTGTAGAAAATCTCGAAATAAATGATGTATGCGATACCACATTCTTTGATCATCTAAAGCTTGTATAAACAGACTCTTTTGACTGATAGCATCTAGCATTTGCTGTGCAGTATTGTTCGCTGTAAGTGCAATCACCAACGCCACATTCAGTTTTCTCAAGACACTAGTTTGCAATAAAAATTGTTGAATCTCAGCATCCTGCTGTAAAAAAACTTGCTCACTCAAATAATTAACAATCTGATGATGCGCACCATTTAAATTTTGAATAAACCCATGAATATCTTGATTTTCCTTCAAATATAAATTGGTAAGCTGAATACCTGTAAACCACCCCTCTGTTTTATGGATCAGTTGTTCCGCCAATTCAGGGCTTAAACTTACATGATCGAAATTTTGTTGTTGTAAAAAGTGAATTAACTCAGGGCTTTCTTGCGACTTGATACTTAAATGCTCTTCCGTTACCCATTTTAAGCGTCCTAAGAGATACTCTTTGACAAAACTCCAGTTTGGTTTAACCCTTGAAGCAATCACCAAATGGGCATTTTGAGGTAAATATTGATATAACCACCACAGGATATTTAAGCTTTCTTGGTTGTCTAAAACATCAAGTTCATCAATAAATAAAACGGTATCAATCTCTATTAAAGCGACTTGTTGGGCGAGTTCAATAATATGTTGCTTATGTATTTGACCATGTGCAATGGCGACTAACTGCTCTCTGGGAAGTAGTGCCAATTGTAAATACTGATATAAACGAATAGGGTCATTATCATCACTATCTAAAGTTAACCAACCCACTCTTTTTCCATTTGCAGCAAGGCTTTCACTCAGTTGGTACATGAGTGTCGTTTTTCCATACCCAGCTGCAGCATGTATAAAAACCAAGGAAGACTGACAATAATTCACCATCTGACTGAGCAGTTGAGGTCGTTGCATGGCTCGGTCACTTGCCATGCTTGGGCGACTGAGTTTGGTCTTTAACACTTGCATTTTTTATTCATCCAATCTTTCTGATTACATTGTTGCAGCAACCTTCATTTCCCTGAATTTTGCATAAAACACAACACTGTCATGGAGTGGTCATCTTAAGTCGATTCTACACCAAATACATTGATAAATTAGTCTGGCCTGTTTGATGGAATAAGGTGATATTGAGCCAAAATCATGATCCCCCATACCTTAAACCATTCTTTTAGAGTTTAGCTAAAGCATAGAAAATCCATTCTTTCGAATGGTTTGCATCCTCTACAAGATTGTTATGCTCAAAAAGTGGAAATCACAGTTATCTATATTTCAAGAAATTGATACCTGTTTTTTAAAATTGAAGACATACATGGAGTTTGTCATGAGCATTGCACAGTCAATCAAACATCAAGATCGCTTATTAACAATGAACATTAAAGATGGCGAAATCAAAAATGCTTTACCAGGTGTACACGTAACACCGTGCTTTTTAGATCCTGATAATGGTAAATGGGTGATTTATGCACGCTTTGATGCAGGTACAGTGCTACCGCGCCATTTCCATACAGGTATTGTACATTTTTACACCACATCGGGTTCTTGGCATTATGTCGAATATCCAGAAGATGTTCAAACTGCGGGCAGCTATTTATTCGAACCTGCAGGTTCCATCCACACCTTAGCAACACCTGATGGGGCTGAAGGTTTTATGGTAATTGATGGTGCAAATGTGAATTTGAATGATGATGACTCACTCATGTTCATTATGGATGCAGGCTGGATTGAGCGCACACTGCATGTGATAGCAGAACAAACAGGACAGAAAATGCCAGGTTATATCAAGCCTGGCTCAGAAGTTGTAATGAGCGCTCAATAAAAGCCGAAAGGTTTTTAACTCACCTTAAAAACCTCATTTATAAAACAATGATTCAATCCAAGGATGACCGAAATGTTTGGCAAAATGATGCACCAATCTTTGTTAATTAGTAACTTAATTGAGCATGCTGCAAGATATCATGCTGATACCACCATTATTTCTCGAGAAGTCACTGGACAAATCACCACGACCAATTGGCACGAAGTTCAACAAAATAGCAAACGTCTTGCTCACGCATTGAAAACATTTCACCTTGACTTAGGTGACCGCCTTGCCACGATCGCATGGAACAATCACCGCCATTTAGAGTCTTGGTATGCAATTTCAGGGAGTGGCTATGTTTGTCATACCATTAATCCACGCTTATTCCCCGAGCAGCTGATTTTTATTATTAATGACGCGCAAGACAAAGTGATTTTCTTTGACTCAACCTTTTTACCTTTAATCACTGCGATTCAAGACAAGGTACCCACTGTAGAAAAATTCATTTGCTACGGTTCACCTGATGAAAAAGTCTTGGCCGTACTACCAAATGTCATTTTCTATGATGAGTTAATTCTAAATCAATCTACTGACTTTAACTGGCCACAGCTGAGTGAAGAAACTCCAAGTTCATTATGTTATACCTCAGGTACAACAGGTAATCCTAAAGGAGTGTTGTACAGCCATCGTTCTACTTTACTGCATAGCATGGCAATTGCTTTGCCAGATTCTTTAAATTTATCTGCCAATGATACGGTCATGCCTGTGGTGCCAATGTTCCACGTAAATGCATGGGGAGTCCCCTATGCAGCAGCCATGGTAGGTTCAAGTGTTGTCCTTCCTGGACCAAATCTTGATGGGGACAGCCTAGTCAGCTTAATTGACGACTATAAAGTAACCGTGGCTTTAGGCGTTCCAACCATTTGGCAAGGTTTACTGGCAACGGCGAAAAAGCGTGGCACAACTTTAGCCAGTATGAACCGAAATGTCGTTGGCGGTGCCGCTTGCCCACCATCCATCATTCGCGATTTTAAAGACAATTACGCATGTGACACCATTCATGCTTGGGGCATGTCAGAAACTAGTCCACTTGGTACAGTCAACCAGCCTAAAGCAAAACATGCCTCTTTAAGTGCTGAAGAGTTTGAACAACTGCGTTTGACGCAAGGTCGTCCACCTTTTGGTGTTGAACTCCGTATTGTGGATGGTGATAGCCTGAGCCCATTGCCAAACGATGGTCAGACCCAAGGCAATCTACAAGTCCGTGGTGCTTGGATTGTTGATCACTATTTCAATCAAGAAAAAAGTGCCGCCACAGCAGATGGTTGGTTTGATACAGGCGACATCGCTACCCTTGATGCAGATGGCTATATGACCATTTGCGACCGTGCCAAAGATCTGATCAAATCAGGCGGTGAGTGGATTTCTTCGGTTGAAATTGAAAATATTGCCTTCGGCCACCCTGAAATTCGTATGGCAGCAGCGATTGCCGCGCGTCATCCAAAATGGGATGAACGTCCAATTCTAATTGCCGTGAAACAAGAAAACTCAACGCTAACCGAAGAAGAAACACGGGCCTATTTTGAAAATAAACTTGCGCGTTGGCAGATTCCTGATGCAGTCATTTTTGTGGATGCTTTACCCATTAATGGTACGGGGAAGATTGTAAAAGCTGAACTTCGTACACTGTTTGCGGATGCATTATTCCCAAGTGAAGTGATCTGATCGCCCTAACAATTAAAATACACATCAGGAGATTGAAATGAAAAAGAATATGAAAACAGCATGGGTTACTGGCGGCAGTAGTGGTATCGGTCTTGAACTCAGCAAACGCTTACTTCAAGATCGCTATCAAGTATGTATTTTTGCTCATACAGGGATTGAAGAAGCGGTTATTGACTTACAAAAACGCTCACCTGCTGTATGTGGATTTGAAATTGATGTACAAAATGAAAATACCCTACAGGCAAAATTTGCAGAAGCCGTTACTGCCTTTGGTCCGCCTGATCTACTGATTAACTCAGCTGGAATCGTGGTTGCCAAATCCTTTGAAGACATGAGTGCTGAGGAGTTTTTACGTCAGATCAACATCAACCTTGTCGGGAGCCGAAACGTAGCCCATGCTGCATTAGCATATCTCAAGCAAGCCGTTCAACAAGGTAAACACCCTAAACTGGTGTTTATTGCCTCTGCTGCAGGTTTAGTCGGTTGCTATGGCTATACAGGCTACTGTTCTTCTAAATTTGGGGTGGTTGGCTTGGCTGAAGTATTGCGTATGGAACTTCGCAGTCAAAATATTGATGTCGCTGTAGTCTGTCCACCAGAAGTGGATACGCCGCTCGTGGCAGAGGAACGTAAAAATGGTTCTCCAATTACAGCAGCCTTAAAGCAACTCGGAGGTAGCATGCCCGTTGAAAAAGCCTGCGCAGAAATTTACGATGGAATTTTATCTTCTCAATTTATGATCATCCCTGGCACTCAAGCCCGTATACTTGCAAAAATTTCACGTGTTTTGCCTGATGTATATCGTGGTCAAATTGATAAAAAACTCGATAAAATCATCAGTCGCTTACACGCAAGCTAAGTTGCCCCCACTTAAAGTATAAGCAATACGCCAAACTTGAATCTACGTCATGTGTTGAGCCCTATCGGGACAACATTGACTTAGATTCAATGATTTTCAGCCTCTGATAAAAGCGATACTTAATCTTATGTTTTTAAAATAACCTATCATTTTCCCTTCAATTGATTACTATTCCCTATAAGTGCAATTCAGTTCAAATCATTGCAAATTCAGACTATAATTACTGTCTCATTCCTTATTTTGCATATTTTTCTGACCCTATGAGCAAACATGATTCATCGCTTTCTAAAGAGCAGTTTAATTTACTGAAAGACTTTAAAAAGCAGATCACCAACCCGCATTCGACTGCCATCAAACAGTCTGAAGCCAAAGCTCAAGTCGCTCAAGCTGAGCCAGAAGATGATTTCGCGTTGTTTCAAAAACAAATGCACGGTGTCCAGAAAATGGAGACTGCAAATATTGCCAAAATAGAAAAAAATCCAAAGAAAAAAATGGATGCACAAACTTTAGCTAAACGTGCGGCAGCCGAAGGTCCAATGCAAACTGATGCAACTGAGCTGTCCGATACTCAAGCGATGCTCAACCCTGTAGCGAGCCAAGCAGCGCTCAGTTATCGTATTGCTACGCTACAACATAAAGTATTTGAAGACTTAAAAGCAGGTAACATCCGCTGGTTTGAAGCTGTTGATTTGCATGGTTGTACCGTTGAAGAAGCACGTGTGGCTGTCTTGCAAATTATTCAAATGGCGAAAGATGAAAATCAAAATGTGATTAAAATTGTACATGGTAAAGGTCCAGAAGCCATTTTAAAAACCTATGTGAATGGCTGGCTACGCCAACACCGTGATGTCCTCGCTTTTGTAAGCGCTCCAGAAAAACAAGGTGGTACTGGTGCTGTTTTAGTCTTACTTAAACGCAGCGAGAAAAATCCAAAGTTTAAACAGTAATCGGATTTTAGTCCAAAACAAGGCATTGCAATAGTTTTCTGCTACAATGCCGTCCTTGTTCAATATCAGTGTAAGTGAACACGTCTTATGTCTATGCAGCAATCCTACGCTAACATTCTAACTGCCGTTGGTGAAGACCTAAATCGTCCAGGTCTCCTCGATACGCCTATGCGTGCTGCTAAAGCTTTTTCGTATTTAACGTCTGGTTATAGCAAAAGCTTAGAAGAAGTGACCAACAATGCGGTTTTCCCATCGGACAACCGTGAAATGGTATTGGTTAAAAATATCGAATTTTATTCATTGTGCGAACATCATTTACTACCGTTCTATGGTCGCGTACATATTGCGTATTTGCCTGAAGGCCATGTACTTGGTTTGTCTAAATTTGCACGTATTACCGAAATGTTTGCACGTCGCCTACAGATCCAAGAAAACCTCACCCAACAAATTGCAGAAGCAGTTGCAGAAGTGACAGGTGCACGTGGTGTTGCTGTTATGATTGACTCAGCTCATATGTGCATGATGATGCGTGGTGTTGGTAAGCAAGAATCGACGACTCGTACGGTTTCTTTTATTGGCGACTTTAAAACCAATAAAGAAGAACGTCGCGAGTTTTTAAGTGCGGTTCCTGAAAGTTATTAATCTCTGCGGTATTCAGCCTCAACAGATGTTGGGGCTTTTTTATGCAAAACTTATCGCATGATTCTTTTTTGTTTAGAGAAATGAACAATGTCAGTAATTTGGTTAGCAGGTCATGGTTTAACCCAAGGCGAACACAGTATTGATTTTCCACGTCCAGACCGTTTAGTGCAAGGAAATCCTGAACGTCAAACCTACAGCCTATATGAGCATCCACATATGGCTTGCGGAATTTGGCATTGTGAAGTTGGGGCATGGAATATTCAATTTGCCGACAATAAACAAGAATTCTTTCAAGTCATGGAGGGATGTGTCCGTATTCATGATGCCCACACACAAAACGTCATTGAAGTAAAAGCAGGACAGGCAGGCATTATTCCACCAAGTTTTATTGGCACATTTGAAGTCGTTGAAGCAGTCAAAAAATACTATGTAATTGTTGAGGTATAAGTGCCTCAAGAAACGACTTTAAATTGTTTTGTGTTCTGAGTTTTTTAGCCTATACCTTAAACACTCAAAAGTTTTTCACTTACATGAATACAGTTACGGCCATTATTTTTAGCCGTATACAGTGCTGCGTCAGCGGTGTCTAAAAAGCGCTGATAATCAGGATGACCATTATAAATGGTGCAACCAATACTCACCGTAAAGCTAAAGCTTTGTCCTAAAGGCGTTCGAATGGATGTCTCTTGAATACGGCTACGAATCGTTTCAGCAACATCCGAAGCCCTTTGGAGATTACTGTCAACCAAAAGTAATAAAAACTCTTCACCGCCAACTCGGAAAGCGTAGTCACTCCCCTTCGCCACATCCAACAAAACTTCAGCAATAAAACGTAAGGCCAAATCCCCTGCGGTATGGCCATATTTATCATTGATCCCTTTAAAATAATCTGCATCAATCGCCAGCAAACTTAAAGGTGCATCATTTCTACGAGCAAAATTAATTTCACGAGATACAATTGTACTTAAATAACGGCGATTAAGAAGCTGAGTCAGAGAGTCATTACCTGAGTCTATATATTCAGTCACTTGAAACAGTTGATCGACCAAGTGCTGAATCTGTCGGTTCATTTCACGAATGTCTTGAATACGCTCGATCTTTTGTGTTTGATCCTGGCAGTCAAGTACATGCAAATTCAGTGCATCTACTTGCTGAATCAAACCAATAATAGTCTCAACCTGTTCTGCACCTGTGAACGCATACGCGGCCTTATGCACAAACCACAAACCAAACTCAGACTTGGACAAAGCAATATGCTGTAACTGCGGATGCTCGGAAAAAACCTTGAACATCAACTCATTTTCCCAATCGAGTAAAATACTGCGCTGCTTATCTTTTTGCACGGCTACATCTTGCATTGCAGAAAATAAACGGTAGCTATGTTTTACTTCATGGCTCTGTTCGGTATTTGCCTCATAAGATCTACACATAATTTCAGTGGCAAAACCCATAATTTGCAGCATATAACTGAGCATTTGATGACTGTTTTTGAGCTGAAGTTCATCTAGTAGTTGCAAAATCTTGATTTCAATCTCACGAATACCACGCATGATCAACCATGAAGGAATGCCTACCCGCGCATGTACCTGTCCCACTTTTTGTTGTTTTGCGACTGCAGTAAAATAAGCTTGATTCAAAGCTACATCAAAGCTTTCAATCAACCATTGGTTTAAACTGTTTTTTAAGCGTTGTTGAATAATGTCATCTTTAAAGAAATCAGCCGCTTCAGGCTCCAAAACAATATTGCGATAAAATTCATTGACCAATACAAATGAATGCTGCTGTATGAAATTTTGCGCTTTAATGTGATCATTCACTGAATAATGCTGGCAAATTTTACCCCACTGCTCGGCCAACTTAGCCATGCATTCATCATTCATAAAGCCTACCTATTTATATATTTTGAGAATCGCTCGAAATTTATGTGATTAATATAACAAATTTTAATGCCTATTTTCATCATCAAGGTAAGCTTTCAAGGTCTTATAAAAATCAAACACTGATATTTGTGTGTTTTAACAGCGATTCTAGACATAAAAAAAGCTCCATTCGTGGAGCTCTAAAACTAAGTCGTACTAAAAAAAACGGATATAACTCAGCCCAGTCTGATCCCAATCTTTGCCTTTTTGCTGTTGATACTGCCAATGAATCCGTAATGCATTTTGCTGGTTCAATACATATTGCAGTTGAGTGTTCAGTCTGACTTGCCATTGATGACTATCTTCCCAATATGGCAATTCTACTTGTACCAAACTATTGACATGTTCAGTCCAAATGTTCTGACAACCCAATGTTGGTCCAATCCCCATTCGCCAATCACGCTCTAGCGCTTTACCAACTTGAATCCGGTTTTGCAATTGGACATAACATAAATGCTTGCGATCTTGGTCTGCTACACTATAACCAAACTGACTGGATAGATTGAATACACCGTGTTGATCCTGCTCACTAAATTCACCATTTCGCTCCAATGATTCTTGCTGCCATCCCACATTAAAGCCCCAACTTAAAGGGGTTTTAAATGCAGTTAATGGGCTATAAGCATTCACTTCTAACAAATTTAACTCTTGTAATTTCAGTCGGTCATCACGGTACTCTAGGCTACCTGCGAGGAACTTAAGCTGTGTGCCTAAACGAAAACCGCCTTGTGGGTCGATCAAATCATGATAGGCCTGACGATGACTCAGTTGGAAGTACGAGTCTCCCTGTAACTTACCTCCCTCCAGTTGCAAAGTCCGTGCATGATGTCCTTTGACAGGATCTACTTTGGGAGTTTCAACCGCTTTTCGCTGTTTTTCCAAATCAATTTGACTACGCAAACCCAATAATTCTCGAATGCGGGGCTGAGCCTCTTCTGCTGTAACTTTTTGCGCAATCAATTGTAAATATAGATGATCGTAAGCCATCTCTAAAATACGCGCTTGATCAGCCAAAGAATACTGATTTAAAAATGTTGGCATTTGAGCAGGTGTTAATTGCACAATATGATTTGCAGCCATAGCCAGGCTCTGTCCATGTTGTTTAGCCTGTGCGAGTAATTGAGTTTCTAAGGCAGGACGGTAAGCACTTTCTGCAATTAAATCATTGTCATCCACAGCCTTAATGGTCTCAACTGGAATGGCTGCGGTTTTAAATTGCTGTTGTAAATTGATATCTGGACGAACCAAATCAATTAAACCCAGTAAACGATAAGCACAATTGTCACTGATAAAGTAGTAAGGAAATTGCACATGTTTGAGCTCCCAAATATGCTCAACCATGGTTTTGGTTTCTTCAGGAGTCAGGGCTAACTCGTACTCCCACAAATCACGGCTTTCCAAATCACCATATTCTTTCACTTTTCGGTAGTACGGCATGAGCGAATACTCACCCGGATACTGCCCAGTTAATCCCTTCCACGCAAAAGAAAAACTGTCGCTATTGGCCACTGTCGCTGCATAATTTACCGCATAAGAGACTAAGTTTAGTTGTTTTTGGTCTTTAGGATCGAGCCTTAACAAAGTATGTCCAAACATCGAACTGGGATTACCCATAAAGTCTGTGGCGTAAATTAAAGTCGTCTTATACGGCTTAATTTGCCCAATCCATTCATCCAGTTCAGGACAGGATGCTTTAGGAAGTTGATTCGATGCAATATCAAGTTGTCTTATGAGCCATTTTGAACGTGCAGGAAAGCGACACTGAATGGATTCATTCACGGCAGCCTGTGTAAAAAGTGCCACAATATTTGCATCAAGTTCTTGCTTGAGTTGGGTTTGTCCGTGTTCGCTATAGAAGAACGGGCGATAGGTCACTTCACTATTTCCCGAAGTATTCGCATACATCAAACGTTGCCAAGTCACATTTGAGGCAAGCTCAAGCTGATGGGCTTTTTCAATATAAAACTCTGCTGAGCGGGGTGCCTGAGCAAAGATCGTGGTGCTAAACAGCGCACTGGAAAAGAGGAGAAGCGATTTCATGCAGAGTTGAGTCTTCTTCTTTTTAGATATGAAAAACCCTGCCTTAAAGACAGGGTCTTATAGTGCAATTAAACGTATGCTTTTAATACGCTATCTGTTGCCATAACGGCTTGTAAAGATGCTAACACTTGAAGTGCATCTTGGTTTTCAGCCGAATAGATTTTTGCGAAGTTTTGTTTAGATACTTCAAAGAAACGCGCTTTATCTTCAGACTGAATATTGAGCAGTTCAGCCAGTACATTTAGACTTTCACCCTCACCGACTGCCATATCGCGTGCCAAAGACTCTGCATTTTCATTGGTAAATGTTACTGCCTGAGCAGTCACCGTACCTGTACCGCTACAACCTAAAGTACCAAAGGTGATACCGAAAAGTTGGTTAGCAAAAAGACCGTTTGTGGTACCCGCTAAAATTTTAGCGACTTTGCCAGACTGCCCTTCCCAAATTTGTGAACCAATACCACAACCTACATCTTTATCTGCAAATGCAGCGGTAGAACCAACGGCCAAAACTGCAGCCAATGCCATTTTTTTCAACATAAGGTTTCTCCAGACTCGATTATCTCCGAGTATTTTTATTGTTCCTATTGTTTGTGTATATTTTGAGCTACACACTTGTAAGATAGCTGTAACAAGCGCATAACGCA
This sequence comes from Acinetobacter halobius, assembly GCF_044130335.1. Taxonomy (NCBI): domain Bacteria; kingdom Pseudomonadati; phylum Pseudomonadota; class Gammaproteobacteria; order Moraxellales; family Moraxellaceae; genus Acinetobacter; species Acinetobacter halobius. Next base: position 37,236 of record NZ_JBIQOD010000012.1, on the reverse strand, counting down.
AAACAATTTACACTAAAGTAAAACAGACATTAATTCTCAATTTTAACGGTGTAGCGCCCAGTTGCCACGCAGGTCTCGTTTCCCTAAAATTTTTAGCACCAAAACAAGACTCAAGAGTAGCAATAAATACCAAGAGCCTAATTTACCCCAACCCACCATATGCCATGCATCGACTTGACTAGGGTACAACCAAATTTGGTAAAACGTACTGATATTTTCCGCAATCCAAATCATGAAAGCCAACAAGAGCAGTACAGGTAACATCGGCAGTTGAAAACGATGCTGCTGTAACTCAAAGCCAATCTTGGTTTTCCAAAACAGTACTACACTCCATGCAAATAATAGATAACGAATATCTGGAATAAAAAACTTGGACATAAAGTTGATATAAGACAACACAGCCAATATCAACATGGAGGAAAAACGAGGCAAGTATTCAAAAGAAACATGATAAAGACGTAATGAGCGCGCAAAAAAACTGCCCACAGCCGAATACATAAAACCTGCAAACAACGGCACGGTGAGAATTTTAAACACGGCGGGATGTGGATACTGCCATGATGCAATCTGCGGATGGGTCAAAAAAATTTCCATCAGCATTGCCATCACGTGAAATAGCGCAATCACTTTGGCTTCGGCCCAAGACTCAAGTTTTAAATACAGTAAACATACCTGAATCAGCACCGCATAGAACAATAAATAGTCATAACGGAAAAAACCCCAATATTCCTGATTTGCCATACTTGCTGTGAATGCGAAAGCCAACAACAATAATATCCCAAATAAGGCAGCCGAAGCTGCCTTAGATGAGAACTCAAAACATGATTTTAAAATTGTGATCACGTATGAATCCTAATTAAATTGATCCAGTGAAACTTAGAGATATTTAGCACTATATTCATGCACGGTATCGACAAAGGCTTTCGGATTAATTGGATCAACCCACTGGGTAATGCCGTGACCTAAGTTTGCAACATAACCCGTTTTCTCACCATCTGCATAAGCATCATCTAGCATGGCTTTGGTCGCTTTCACGATGGTCTCATGCGAACCATATAAAGTAGCAGGGTCTAAGTTACCTTGCAGTGCCGCACGACCCGCCACCGTTTGGCGAGCCACATTTAATGGCGTTGTCCAGTCCAGACCAAATGCATCAGCCCCTGTTGCCACCATCGGTTCTAACCACTGACCACCGCCTTTGGTGAATAAGATCACAGGTACTTTACGTCCTTCATTTTCACGTTTTAAACCTGCAACAATTTTTTGCATGTATTTTAAAGAAAATTCTAAATATTCACGGTGTGCTAGTGCCCCACCCCAGCTATCAAAAATCTGTACAGCTTGTGCACCTGCATCAATTTGCGCATTCAAATAATCAATTACTGCATCTGCTAAACGATCGAGCAGTGCATGTAAAACTTCGGGTTGCGCATACATCATTTGCTTAGTGAAACGGAAATCTTTACTCGAACCACCTTCCACCATATAGGTTGCCAAAGTCCAAGGACTGCCCGAAAAACCAATTAATGGCACTTGACCACCTAGGGCTAAACGAATCGTCTTGACCGCATTCATGACATAATCAAGATCTGATCCAGCATTAAACTGAGGTAAATTCGCCACATCTTGTTCAGTGCGAACCGTTTTATGAAATTTAGGCCCTTCACCCGCTTCAAAATAAAGCCCCAAACCCAAAGCATCGGGTACAGTTAAAATATCTGAAAATAAAATAGCTGCATCAAGCTCATAACGACGTAAAGGCTGTAGCGTCACTTCGCAGGCAAATTCAGTATTTTTGCATAATGAGAGGAAATCACCTGCTTGAGCACGGGTCTCACGATATTCTGGTAAATAACGTCCTGCTTGACGCATCATCCAGACGGGTGTGGTATCTACAGGTTCACGTAATAAAGCACGTAGAAAACGATCATTTTTAAGGGTCGTCATTTACTTTCCCATCTCAATTAAATTTGCTCACCATCATAACAAAAAGGTCGAATTTTTAATAACTTCTCATCACACTAAAATTAGATCCAGTTGATGCTTAAAACAGATATTTACACAAAACAAATACTGCATCTCTATCTTTTTTCTGTAATACTTGGCTGGTTTTTACTTTGTAAATGAATAATTCTTAAGGTTGAATTACATGTTCGTTCGCACAATACTCGCGATGAGTTTAAGTTGCATTCTTGCTGGTACAGCGTTTGCTGCATCTACTACTGAACAACCCTTGACGCCAAAAAAGATCATTGATACTTCAGTCCAAGATCCCATTGATCCTTTAGCAACAGATGTCGCTTCAGCTTCTACTGCGGTTGCAAACACTCAAATTACAGCAAAAGAACAAGCAGACTTAAACCAAGCTTCACAAACTTTAGACCAACTTGAACAGTCTGAAGATAAAACTGCTGACGTTGGCGCTGCACCAAGCAAAACAACGACTGCACCGACAACAAGCCCGACGAATCCTGCTGCTGCAAAAGCATCGTGGACTTTAAATGGTTTAAACAGTGCAGATTGGTATGACAATATTGGTAAAGGTCAATTTCCTGTTTATGCACGTGCTCACGTCATGCTCAACAATGCACATGCATCTCCAGGTGCAATTGATGGCATGAGCGGTAAAAATACCCTTAAAGCAATTGCCTCTTTCCAACAAATGAGTGGCTTAAAAGCAACGGGTACGCTCACCAAAGAAACTTGGGATGCGTTACTTGCTAGTCAAGGGTCTAAACCTGCATTTATTGAATACACTATCACCGATGCAGACCTGAAAGGGCCTTATGCAGCGTCAATTCCACACGATTATGCCTTACAGTCAAAAATGAAAGGTTTGTATTACACGCGTGTGACTGAAATGTTCGGTGAAAAGTTCCACATGGATGAAGACTTTTTGAAAAAGTTGAATCCAAAAGCAACTTTCAAAAAAGCAGGCGAAAAAATTATCGTTGCCAACATTCGTAATGAAGTGCCAGAAGATATTCACTTGATTGTTGCGCACAAAGGCGCAAAACAGCTGTATTTATTTAACAGCCGCAACCAAATGATCGGTTCATTCCCTGCAACCATCGGTAGCTCGGACACGCCATCACCAGCAGGTACTTATAAAGTTACAGGTGTTGCACCAAATCCATGGTATAGCTACTCACCAAGCAACTTTGTTCAAGGTAAAAACTTAAAACCTCTTTCTTTACCACCAGGTCCAAATGGCCCAGTAGGGAATATCTGGATTGGTTTAAGTAAAAAATCATTTGGTATTCATGGTACGCCAAACCCATCGGCCATTTCCAAGACAGCTTCACACGGTTGTATTCGTTTGACCAACTGGGATGCGAACGATCTAGGTAAAAAAGTGAAGCCAGGTGTAACGGTTAAATTCTTAGAATAATTGGTTTTCTAAGGTATTTACGCTATAAAAGGTGTTCTCAAGAGAACATCTTTTTTATCAATCATAACAACATAAAAATGACGATGAACACTTTAAAAAGAATAATGCCTTTGGCTTGCTTACTGTCACTTTCGACACCGACTTTTGCTGAATTAGATGAGGAAATCGTGACCAGCGTGGATGCTTCTGCTTATGCGGTGGAATCTGACAACCCATTTGACAGTCTGGAGGATCAGGAAAAAATCCGTCATACCCAATACATTCCAGAGCAAGATAGTCTCAGAGAGCCACTTTTGAATACACGCTATTATGTCATCGCAGGCAAATCTCCGATTCACTATTACGCGATTCGAACAGGGCAAAAGCCTAAACTGTTTTATTTAAACCAGCCACACTCAGCCATATTCGCTATTGGCGATGCTTATGCGGAAAATCGAAAAAAAATTACTCTACAACCACAGCTCAAACACACCGTCAAAGACCATGAGCTATTTTCAATTATGCCAACAGACAAATACATTGCTCTGATCTTTCGTACCCGCTATGCCTATACCCCTGCGGAATTAAAAGCCAATGCAGAGATAAACTCCATCTATGCCAACAATCGCTACCGATACAGCTACGAAATTATTGAAATCGACACGAATGGTCAACAGCTCCACCGCGTGCAATTCGTGGCTCCTGTTATTGAAGATGGAATGAGTTTTGGCCCCAAATGGGATAAAGATTTATCAGATTACAATAACGCAATACTGGAATACAGCACCAAGTCCCCAGGTGACTATCAAACCGTACATCCTTATAATATTGAAACCCGCTATGAGTACAAACAAGGTCAATTGCAGCACTTTGAACAGAAAATTCTACTCACCGCCAGTGATAAAGTATTCTTAAAAAACCCACCCAATTCTATTAATTACGAAAATTATCTCGACGATCAAGATACAGCCTTCTACGTTGAAAGCAGTACTTGCCTTGATGATTATTTTGTTTTTAAAGATAAAGCGGCCCCACTCGGTGTGAAATGGGGAAATAATTGGATGCAAGCCCAACCGAAGCTACATCAACAATTTTTAGCTGAATATGCGCAAGGCAAAAACTACATTTGGAAAGATTTTCGCGAACAGTATTGTGATCTAAATTAAGACAGAGCTATCATTTCAATATTGAAACGCAACATTGCAAATTCACCATTTCATCAACAAATATAAAACATTAAAATTACGCCATAGATTAAAAATAAGATTGGAGTTCAAAATGGATGCTTTCATTCATCGTAGCCAAGACCGTGGTCATGTCAATATTGGTTGGCTAGAGTCTAAACACAGCTTTTCATTTGGCAGTTGGTATAATCCGAAATACATGGGCGTCAGTGCTCTACGTGTTATCAACGATGACCTCATTGCAGGACATCAAGGTTTTGGACAACACCCTCATGACAATATGGAAATCTTAACCTGCGTGCTCAAAGGCACGATTACCCATAAAGACAGCATGGGCAACCATGGCGGTATTTCTGCGGGGGAATGGCAACTGATGAGTGCAGGTACTGGCGTACAACACAGTGAGATGAATCAAAGTGATGAGCAAGTGCATTTACTACAAATTTGGATCATTCCAAATGAACGAGATGCAGCCCCAAATTATCAACAGATTCGTCTCGATCCGCATGAGCAACCCAACCAATGGCATCTGATTTGTGGTCCAAACGACAATGCACCAATGCATATTCGTCAAGATGCAGAAGTGAAAACGGCTGTACTTGAAAAAGATCAGACCCTTTCGATTAAAGCCACACAACATGTTAACTATGTACATGTGATTTCTGGCTCAATCCAAGTGGCTGAACATACAATCCATGCAGGTGATGCGATTGCATTTATAGATGTTACTGAAATCAAAGCACTGGACGATGCTCAGGTCATTTGGTTTGACTTACCTGAAGTAAAATAACTAGCCACACATCAAAAAAGACAACGTCTTCACGTTGGCTTTTCCATGTGTATTCAATAAGTGACTACTCAATCGACTTAAAGAAAATTCACTGCAAGCAGTGCCAAAATGGCAGGGACTGCCTGAATGTAAATAATTTTCTTACTAGCGGTTAGCCCACCATAAATTCCCGCAACCAAAACACAGCCTAAAAAGAAGTTCGCCAAAGCAAGTACATAGCTTTCAGGTGCGCATAATGACCAAAATAAACCTGCAGCCAGAAAACCATTATATAAGCCTTGATTTTGAGCCATAACTTTCGTTAACTGCGCTTTTTCAGGGCTATTGCCAAAAGCTTTTAAGCCATAGGGCTTATCCCATAAAAACATCTCTAAAACTAAAATATACACATGCAACAGTGCAATTAAGCCAATTAGAACTTGTCCCACCATACGCTTTATCCTTTATTTTTATGAATGATAGATAGATCAACAACTTCGCTGATCTAGGTCAAAAATGATTAAGGTTTCAAAAGTACTTTACCCTGACGCGCACCTTGCGTCGCTTTTAGGGCAGCATCTTTGATTTGTGTAAAACTAAACACCCCTTCAACAGGTAATAACAGTTTTTTCTGGGCAGCTAAAGTCAATAACTCAACAATTAAGGCTTTTTTACGCTCAGAAGACAACTCTTTGTTCACCACGCTTGCCCAGAAGCCTTTGACGGTCGCTTGTTTAAAAATTAAACCTCCCGAAGAAATCTGCATCACTTCTCCCGACATGCTACCGAAAGACACCAAGAGACTATTTTCACTCAGTAGAGCCAACATTTCACCACTGGCTTTTCCACCAATCGAGTCCACCCCTACCATCAGGGGCTGATTTGCATGAATAGCTTTGACTTGTGCTTTCCAATCAGCTTGGTCTGTTGCCACGACATTTTGAATGCCCAAAGCATGCATTTCAGCCACAGCCTCAGTACGTCGTACCAAATGAATTACCTTTTGACCACGTGCTGCTGCAATCATTGCTACAGTTTTCCCTACGGCACCATTGGCGGTGTTTTGAATCATCCATTGATCTGCTTTTAAGTCAACAAATTCAAGCAGCATCAAGGCACTAATCGGCATGCCAATCAACTGAGCTGCCGTTTCATCCTCAATTGCATCCGTTAAAGGGACAATGCCATGTGCTGGTGCAATAAAATACTCCGCCCAACTACCATGAACCGCTGCAACTGCCACACGCTGACCCAATGATACACCTTGCACACCCTCACCAAGTGCATCAACCACACCAACAGCTTCACTACCACCAATCGCGGGTAGTGCCGGCTTATAGCCATAACTACCACGCACTGTCCACACGTCATGATTATGCATAGGTGATAAAATCATTTTAATACGCACTTCACCTGCTTTTGGCTCAGGCATTGGCATATCTGCTGCTTCCAATACGTCGACAGGCTCACCAAAATGATGATGTATAATACTTTGCATCTATTTATTCCTTGATGGGTTGTAAGAGTTGTTGAGTAGTTTCCATAGCCAAATAAAGGGGCTGCTTATCTTGTGCAAGTCTTGCCAATAAAGCTGCGCCCAACCACAGCTGATACATCGTCTGTGCCATCTTTTCAGCATCAATATGCGATGGAATTGAACCGTCTTGTTGCCCTGCTTTGATTAGACCTGATATGCGTTCTGTTAACTTACGTACCCCGAAGTTCAAAATCCGACGCATATCTTCAGATAAATCTGAGACTTCTGCTGCCAATTTGACGATCAGACAGTTCTGCGCCCATCCCCCATCGCTATGATGTTCAACATTACTTTCAATATGAGATGGGTTATCAATCCATGCCTGCCAAAGCGCAACCAAACGGGCATAAGCACATCCTTGCTCTTGCTGCATCAGTTGGTCAATTTTGACTTTATAGTCAGCAAGGTACTGTTCCAGAAGCGCACAGCCAAATGCCTCTTTTGAAGCAAAGTAATAATAAAATGAACCTTTCGGCACATCACAGTTTTTGAGAATTTCCTGTAAGCCTACGCCAACAAAACCTTTCTGTAATACCAGTTCGAAACTGCTATTTAAAATATGTTGTCGTGTGGCTTCACTTTTGTCTGATCGTTTCATGTCCACACTATAAATCAATAACAGACCAGTCGTCTATAAAAAATAATAGAAAAATTTTCGTTCTAAATAGTCCATTTAGTTCATACATATAAGTTTTAATGATGATATTTAAGTTACAAAGAATTAAAACAAATGTTACATTATACCATAACAACATTTTTAACTTTATTTATGTCTACACCTTCACAACGTTTACAAGCCATTGATGCCCTCAGAGGACTCGTCATTTTGATCATGATGGTCGATCATGTCCGAGAAACTTTTTATCTCCATCAACAAGTCCCCGACCCGATGCTAATCCCTGGCACTGAAGAACCCCTGTTCTTTAGCCGAATTTTGGCCCACTTATGTGCTCCTGTTTTTGTGGTCTTAACGGGTCTATCGGCTTATCTCTATCAAGCAAAAAACAACAGCGTTCAAATGACTCGCGAATTTTTACTCAAGCGTGGACTCTTCTTGATTTTTCTCGAACTGATTGTGATTAATTTCGCTTGGACAGGACAGTTCCCGCCCGATGTCATCTATTTACAGGTAATTTGGGCTATCGGTTTAAGTATGGTGGCCTTGGCGGGCTTAATTGGCTTGTCGCAAAAATGGCTTTGGGGTATTAGTCTTAGCATTATTTTTGGACATAACTTACTCGATCAAGTGTCATTTCCACATCTGCCTATCGTACAGAACCTTTGGTTTATTTTGCATGAACGCGGTTGGATTGAGTTTGGAGATCTAATTCGTTTTAGAACCTCTTACCCTGTACTCCCTTGGGTTGGTGTGATTACTTTAGGTTATTGTATCGGCTATAGCGTATTTAATACGACTCAAGACATCACAAAAAGAAATCAAACCCTCTTGTTCTTCGGACTTGGCAGTGTTGCTTTATTTATCGTTTTAAGAATGCTCAATATCTATGGCGATCAAGCATGGTCTAGCATGCCGACCAATATTGAAACTGTTATGAGTTTTATGAATCTGACCAAGTACCCACCATCACTACTGTTTATTTTATGGAATGTCGGGCTAGGGCTAGTCCTGTTAGTGTTACTTCAAAAACTTGAAAGTAAAGGTTGGATCAAGCCCTTGATTGTATTTGGTTCCGTACCTATGTTCTTTTATATCGTCCATTTATATGCACTTAAAGCCCTCTATCTCATTGCCCTCGCACTATTTGGCAAAACTCATGGTGAATATTTTGGTGTCGATCACGTTTCTACCCTTTGGCTGATCTCAATTATTTTGACTGTGGCACTTTATCCTTTGATGTTGAAATTCTCTGCTTTTAAACATAAAAACAAGCATATCCGTATTTTGAAATATCTATAATTATGGATAAAGCATCATAAAATTTACCGTACACATCTTGATGCTTAGCTCAACTAAGCATCAATGGGTATCGGCTTTTCCAACACCCAGCTAAAATGTTTTATACACCAGTAAATTTCTGAAGCTAAAAATTTACAATAGCATGACTGAGTGCTGTTCTTTGTTTCAGGCTGCTTCAAAAAACTTACTTTGCTTTGCTCAGCAGTGCCAAGCAAATCGAAATTAGTAACATCCCGAACCAGCCGATTGGTGCAATTTGCTCTCCCACCAACAGAATTGCCAATACCGCAGCCACCAAAGGCTCAAATAAAGTTAAGGTAATGGCTTTACTGGCAGGCACGGTTTTTAAACCATAACCAAATAAGACATAACCCAAAAACATCGGAATAAGCATCATATAACCAACGACATACAGGTTGATGTTTTCTTCAAACAAGTTTGAGCCTGTCATCCATAAAGTTGGAAGTAATAATAAAGCACCGAGTCCAAAAATCATTCCCATAGTAGCTTTTGCATCTAATCCTTGGTCAATCATTCTTTTTGCAGCCCAAGAATATAAAGCATAAGTTAAGCCTGCCACTCCACCCAAGCCGATACCCAATATCTGTCTATGTTGAGATAAGCCTTCTGTATTTGCTGTAGTATGCGACTCTCCCAAAGACAACAATACCACCCCCGTTACCCCCAAAACAAAACTCACCAACCACGCCATGGAAAGTGGTTTTCTGTCAAATACCCGTTCTAAAAGCGCAGTAAATAATGGTGCTGTGCCAATCGAAACCACTGTGCCAATAGTGATCCCCGCATAGTGCATCGACGAATAAAAAGCCAGAGGATAAACAAACACGGAAATTACACCAACACTAAGCATCACACTATTGGCTTTGATGTGTGGCAGATGGCTGATGATACTTTTACGTGCTAACAGTGCTTGTAATAAACCACCACCACCCATCGCGGCAGCCCCAATTGTCAGCGGACTCAAATGAGGTGCAAAGGATGCCACCGTCCCTGTAGTTCCCCACAAAAAAGCGGCTAGAAGAACCGCAATGAAACCATAATTTGGAACAGCAGAAATAGACTGACTCACGCTATGATCTCTCGCGCTAAAATCGTTTTTACCATTTGCGTTGCAGCTAAAACTTTTTCACTGGAACTCTCAAGCCCCGCACGAGCAATTGAACCTTCGAGTAAAAAAGACAGCATCAAAGCAATTTGCTGTACTCGCTCTGGCTCTTCAATCAACAGCGCCAGTTGTGTGGAGATAATCTTTTCAATTTCATCTTTATGCTGCTTCACCGCCAAACGCTCAGCACTGTGTGCAGGAAACTCGGCCGCAGCATTCAACAAACCACATCCGCGGAAGCCCTTCTCATAGGCAAATTCAGCATGATCTTGGTAGGCTTCAAAAACCGCAATAATTTTATCCACTGGTGTATGTGCATCACGGTTTCGCACAGCGTACAGCTCTAGCCATTCTTGATGCCGCGCTTCAATATAAGAACTGATCAAATCCGACTTGGTCGGGAAATTATTATATAAAGACATTTTGGCAACTTTCGCTTTGTCCGTAATGGTATTAATGCCAGTATTTGTAATGCCATCGTTATAAAACAAAATTGCAGCTGCATCTAAAATTTTCTGTTTTGCTGTTTTGGTATTCATAATGCTTTATATAGGTAGACCGATATACCTAATTTACAAGATGTGAAAAAATATGCAAGTGAGTTAAGCAAATAAGTTCGTTACTAGAAAACTCATCCTTGCTATATAAATCATCTGATAAATACTGATTCAACCCTACACTTGCAACACAAATACGCTCGAACCTGAAATTTAGCAGGCTACTAATCGTTGGTTATGCGTATACGTAAGCTCGAATCAAATGAGGGATATGTGATTTGGTTGCATACTCATAAGTACTATGCTAAATCACAAAGTCAACATGGTTAAAATCGCAATGATCCAGACACAATGACCTAATGTTATTTGAGAATTGAATTTTTATTTCGCCTATCTGTAGATATAATCACTGGCTATATTCAGGATTTCTAAAGCCTGCGGTTTTTCATGCCTTTGTTAAAAAGCCTAAACAGATGAATACTGGGCTTAGCTATCTAAAAAATAGTGCCTAGCTTCATCTACTCATTTACAATGATTGGTTTGAAAATTCTAGCAATGTATATCGAAACATAAGAAAAACTAACCTACATATCTGCTGGGTATCTGACAGATGTAGCCATCTCAGCTAGTAAAAATACAAAGATTCACCAAATCTAGTAGATTACATTACCAATATCATTACTTAAACCTTAAGTCACTTAGCCGAACCTTAGCTCTTTGAAGGTTTATACAACAAAGACGACTGCAATTATTCAACAAAACCCAAACTCAACTTTGACGCGCCAATAAAAATTGGGAAATTTGATTCAATTCGGAAGCCACGTCACTTGAGAAATAAGCTAACGCTGCAAAAGCTTGATCATGTAGCGTTTTCGCATAGTTCTGCGCAGCTTCAAGCCCCATCAAAGCTGGATAGGTCGACTTTTCAACTTGCTCATCTTTGCCCGCAGTTTTACCCAGTACATCTGTATTTGACGTAATATCTAAAATGTCATCTTGTACTTGAAAAGCGAGACCTATCGCCTGTGCATATTCACGTAACTTTGGAATCGCTTGATCACCACCCTCAAAGACGGTGACCGCAGCCATCATCACAGCTGCTGAAATCAATGCACCCGTTTTATTACGGTGAATGGTTTCTAGTGCATTTTGATCAACCCGCTTACCTTCTGCTTGTAAATCGAGGACTTGACCACACACCATTTTAGAACTGGCTGTTGCTAAAATTTGCATCTGCTTTAATACAATACCTTGATCCACCATAGGACCCGCATCAAATAGTCGGCTAGCTAGAATTTCAAAAGCCATAGACTGTAAAATGTCACCTGCCAGTAAAGCGGTATCCTCACCATAAGCCACATGACAAGTCGGCTGACCACGACGTAATAGGTCATTGTCCATACATGGCAAATCATCGTGTGCCAAGGAATAACAGTGAATCAACTCTACTGCCACAGCAGCACGGCGTACAGCAGCCCAATTGGAGTTTGGGTTCAAATGGGCCGTAGCATAGCACAGTGCGGGACGCACACGCTTTCCGCCTAACATTACAGCATGATGCACGGCACTTTTTAACGGTTCAGGAATTGAAAAAGCATCCAGTGCAGTCAATAAATCATCGTGAATACGTTGTTGAGCCTGTTGGAGCGCATTTGCTGATACGTCGTTTAGTACTGACACATTCGCCTCGAATAACAATAGAATAAAATGATTTAAAGCTCAGTTTACACTGAGTTAAACATGAACATGATCTGTTGGCATCATACTGCTTTCTGCCCGCTTTCTCTACGCCGAAACCTCAAACAATATGCGCTAATCTATTAAATTTCGCATACTGATCAATATGAAGCCCTTTTTGGCTGTTTTAAACAGCGACTGCGCTAAAAAATGGCTCTGAGAAATTAGATCCAAAACTCCCCACCCCAGTTCATTGTTTTAGCCTTTCGCACTTTATAATTAGGAGAAATATAAAAAGCCTCTAAACATAGAGGCTTTTACATAGCTTACATAGGATTAATCTATGCTTTCAGCAGGAATTCTGACCCAACCTTCCATCAGCACGCGGGCACTACGACTCATGACCGCTTTTTTCACGACCCATTGACCATTTTCTTGTATCGCTTGCGCCCCTACACGCAATGTCCCTGACGGATGCCCAAATCGTACTGCCTCGCGCTCACCGCCACCTGCGGCCAAATTAACCAAGGTTCCTGGTATCGCTGCTGCGGTGCCAATAGCAACAGCTGCTGTACCCATCATGGCATGATGGAGTTTACCCATAGACAGTGCACGAACCAATAAATCCGTGTCCTGCGCTGTGATGGTTTTACCACTTGAAGATACATATTGTTTTGGTTGAGAAACAAAGGCAATTTTAGGCGTGTGTTGACGGCTGGCAGCTTCAGAAATATCTTGAATCAGCCCCATCTGTTTTGCACCATAAGCTCGAATAGTTTCAAAGCGTGCTAAAGCTTTGGCATCGCCATTCATTGCGTCTTGTAATTCAGTACCTGTATAACCAATGTCTTCTGCATTTAAAAAAATCGTGGGAATACCCGCATTTATAAATGTGGCTTGGAAACGACCAATCTCAGGTACCTCTAAAGTATCGACCAAATTCCCTGTTGGGAACATTGCACCACCATCTTCACCATCGTCGGCCGGATCTAAAAATTCAATTTGCACTTCCGCAGCAGGAAATGTCACACCATCAAGTTCAAAATCACCTGTTTCTTGAACTTGTCCATTTGTGACAGGTACATGGGCAATAATAGTTTTTTGAATATTGACCTGCCAAATGCGGACTGTGCAGATGCCATTTTCTGGAATACGCGCAGCATCGACCAAACCATTTGAGATTGCAAATGAGCCCACTGCTGCCGTTAAGTTGCCACAGTTTCCGCTCCAGTCGACAAAAGGCTGATCAATTGAAACCTGACCAAACAAATAATCAACATCATGTTCTGCTTGCTGGCTTTTGGCTAGAATCACCGTTTTACTGGTGCTTGATGTTGCACCTCCCATGCCATCAATCTGCTTTGCATAAGGATCCGGACTACCAATCACACGAAGTAAAAGCTGATCTCGAACGCGACCTGCTTGTTGCGCAGCTTCAGGAAGATCATCAAGTTTAAAGAATACGCCCTTACTGGTTCCTCCACGCATATAGGTTGCTGGAATCTTGATTTGCGGTGCAAAACTCATTTTTATTGAATCCTTCATATTTATCATTGTGTTAAGTCAAACAACCTGATTTAACTCAGCTTCATCATACCTTTTTTCCAGATCCATGCGTAAAATACAGGACTTAAGTCTAAACATGTATAAAAAAACATCATTTGTGAACGGAGAGTTTCCTAAAATAATCCACAATCCGACAATTTAAATAAAATTAATATATTGATTCGTATCTTTTTTATTTACTATTTTTCACACATTATTTTTCATATGAATAATAACTTTTTTTCATGGATTTTGAGCTACTATGCGATTTCTTCTCGATCTATTACAATCGGAAACACTTATCCATTGTCGGGCTGAAATAACTTGAATAAAGAGTCGTCTCAACTTCAGCGTGGCTTAAAGAACCGTCATATTCAATTGATTGCCATGGGTGGTGCAATTGGTACTGGCTTATTTTTAGGTTCCGCACAGGTCATCCAATCTGCTGGTCCATCCATTATTCTGGGCTATGCTATTGGTGGCTTGATTGCATTTTTAATTATGCGTCAACTTGGGGAAATGATTGTACATGAGCCAGTCGCTGGTTCATTCAGTCATTTTGCAAACAAATACTGGGGCAAATTTCCGGGCTTTTTGGCAGGTTGGAACTATTGGATTTTATATATCCTTGTTGCCATGACCGAACTCACAGCAGTTGCTAAATATATTAATTACTGGTGGCCCCATATTCCTGCTTGGTCATCTGTACTGTTCTTCTTTATTGTCATTACCTTAATTAACTTAGGCAATGTTAAATTCTATGGTGAATCTGAGTTCTGGTTAGCCATCATTAAAGTTGCAGCTGTTATCTCCATGATTGTTTTCGGTTTATATTTATTATTTACCGCAGATGCAGGTTCTACCGCTTCATTTAGCAACCTATGGAGTCATGGCGGATTCTTCCCGAATGGCTTTGATGGCTTGTTCTATATGTTAGCCTTCCTCATGTTCGCTTTTGGTGGTATTGAGCTGATTGGTATGGCTGCGGCTGAAGCAAAAGATCCGGAAAAGACGATTCCTAAAGCCATTAATCAGGTTGTGTTCCGTATCCTAATTTTCTATGTAGGTTCATTGACTATTCTGTTGTCTTTAGTGCCTTGGAATCAACTAGATTTGGGCGGTTTAGATAAAAGTCCATTTGTGATGATCTTTAGTCAATTAGGCATAGGTTGGGCAGCTCATTTACTGAACTTCATTATTTTAACTGCTGCACTGTCTGTGTATAACAGTGGTATGTATGCCAATAGCCGTATGTTGTTTGGTTTGGCTGAACAAGGCAATGCACCTAAAGTTTTCCTAAAAGTGAATAAACAAGGCGTGCCTATTCCTGCGGTGTTGTTCTCTGCTGTCCTGATTTTTGGTTGCGTGTTGTTGAACTATTTTGTTCCAGAAGATGCTTTAGGCCACTTAATGTATGTTGTCGTCGGTGCTTTGGTTCTCAACTGGGCCATGATTAGCTTGACGCACTTAAAGTTCATGCAAGCAATGAAGCAAAAAGGCTTAAAGACCAGCTTCCCTGCACTTTGGGCACCTGTAAGTAACTATGTTGTATTGGCATTTATTTTGACTGTGCTCTACATCATGTGGACTCAAGGTTTCAAAGAATCTGTCTATATGATTCCGATCTGGATTATCGCCATGTTGGTACTGTTTAAGTCTTTAAACCAAAATAAAGCTTAAAATCTAAACTTGAGCCACTTTAAAATAGTTATTGTTTTGGCAATAACTATTTTTTTTGAATAAAATCAGCTACATTAACCCCACCTTTGCGCCCTTAGCTTAACTGGATAGAGCAGTTGCCTCCTAAGCGACCGACGTGGGTTCGAGTCCCGCAGGGCGCACCATTTTATGGTTTATTTTGATCTACAACATTCCAAATCAATATTAAAAATATATAAAATTCAGTTTGTTAGTCGAAGTTCAGTTATCTTCTTTCAAATTAAATTTTATCCAAGATTCAGATTAATTAATTTTACGAACTTCACTTGGTGTTTGCCCAGACCATTTTCTAAAGGCCCTGCAAAAGTTAGCATCATCCTCATAACCCATTTTACTAGCGATTTCATCAATGCTTAATTGTGTATTTTGCAATAGGCGAGTCGCATCTTTTAGTTTTACTTGCTTGAGTAATTCAGAATATTTACTCCCTTCGTCAGCTAAATTTCTTCTTAAAGTTCGCGCTGACATAGATAAATATGCAGCCATTTCATCTAATGAAAGATATCCATTTTTATCCAAACCTATAATATTTTTAATTTTTTTTGTTAATATAGAATATTGATCTTCAAAGTTTAACTGTGCATCACATTGTGCTATTGCAATAGTAAAAGCTGATGAGCTCCTGAGAGGGAGTTTATCTGACAAATATTGAATGGGGATTTGTATACTGTTGATTGGATAGTTATATTTAACGTTACCAACCTCTTTATAAACGTCTATAGCATGGGGTGGTTCAGCAAAAGTTAGGGTTATTTTTAGTTCATGTTTCGCATTTGGTAGTATAGCAACCAACGTACGCCAAAAGGAAAATATTGCAGATTCAATCATCCACTGTTGTAAATACCCTTCTGTCGGCATTTCAGTTTCAATAATAATGAGATGTTCTTTATCGTTTTCTTGATGAGTGGTTTGTATACCTTTTCCAATCAATTCCCAATATTGAGTACAAAATACAATCGCTTCTTGAAATGTGTTACAGCTTAATATTGCTTGCCCAAAATAACCAAATGCGGTTGGTGTAATACGACATCCTGCTTGGAAACCAATAGATAAGTCATGGTTAGTCACCTGCCATAATGCATGCATCATTTGCAACATCTGCTCAAACAATATCCCATGTTCTCTTAAAATATTAACGTTGGGGCTCATACCCAAAGAACTTAATAAGTGATTGATATCTACACCTTGTTCTTTAGCTATCATTAAGTATTCTACAGGAAAAACCCCTGAAATCTTTAACCTATGCTCCCCTTTCATTTTCAATTCCTTTAAAACAACATGGCCACAAATGACAATAATATAGGGTTAGTTTGCCACTACAGCTAAAATTTTGCGAGTAGTAAGATGCCTTTCAAGCGGAGTAGAAAATCTACTCACATATGACCAAAAACCTCTCGTTGGAGCATATATGAAAGCATTATTCACTAAATTAAGCTTTGTTATTCTAGCCCTCATTGGTACAGCAAAAGTACAAGCTGGATTAACAGTCCCAGTTGGTTTTACAGCATCAGATTCAATTCATACTTTTCCAGAAGCGTTAAGGCATGATTTTTGGGATAAATTTGGGATAAAAGCACAAGCGAAAGGTACAGCAATAGCATTAGATCAACCAAGTATCGGTGGAAATTCAAGTGAGTTTAATTACCCTGTGACAAGTATAGTGATTGGTTCCAAAATGAAAGTTGTACTTGGACGAGCAAAAGGTACAACCATGGTCTACTCACGCCATCAAGATGATGGAACAGAAAAGAGTCTAACACTCTCTAATTTTTCTATAGATTATGCACATAAACAAGTATTAGCAGATGCAACTTATGGGGAAAATATCAAACAACTACAGTTGCCTATTTTTAATTTTAGCATTGAAACATCTTTAAACTTTGATTATCACTTTCCATTAGGATTCAGTAGTTATGAAAAGCTCTCTCAACTTTATCTTACACCTGAAGCAAAAGTTGCTTATCAAAAGGGATTAGCCTTACCAGACTCAGCCCTACACTTATTAGATATGGATTTTGGTACGCTCACTCAAAAATCATCTTCAAAAATTCGTTTCACAAACCCCAAAGCTTTGGAAACTGTAAAAAATTAAATCAAGGTGAATAAATATGTCTATCTTTTTGAGAATATGTATATTCCTAGGAGCATTCTTGAGCTTTAATCCAGCATTTTCTGCCGAACAATCAAACAACGCTAAAGCCTCTATTGTTCCTACAAAAATTTTAGTGATTCTGACCAATCATGCTCAGTATCCACATCGAGCCGACTCCACTGGATTATGGCTTACGGAACTCACGCATTTTATAGATATTATTGACACTGCTGGTTTTGAATTAGATTTTGTCAGTCCTAAAGGTGGGAAAGTCCCATTAGATGAGCGTAGCCTTGGATGGTTATATATGGATCGCGCTGCCAAAGCCTATTTAAATGATCCAGAGTTCATATACCTTCTCAATCACACACGCCAACCCGAAGATATTAACCCATTAGAATATAAGGCTATTTATTTTACAGGTGGGCATGGAACAATGTGGGACTTTCGCAATAACGTGACACTCAAAAATATTGCAGAAGAAATTTATAATCACGGCGGTATAATTTCATCTGTATGCCATGGAGCAGCAGGACTACTAAACTTACAAGATTTGAATGGAAAGGCACTAATTGCTGATCGTCATGTTACAGGATTTTCTAACACTGAGGAAAAATTATCAGGGATTGAGGAGCAAGTGCCTTTTTTCTTACAAAATGAACTGATTTCTGAAGGTGCAAACTATAAAAAGGCGTTGTTACCATTTCAATCTTTTGTTGTTGTAGATAATCGTTTTATAACAGGGCAAAATCCCAATTCAAGTAAAGCAGTTGCTAGGGAATTGATCAAACTCATTCAACGTAATAATCAATGATTAAAAACTAATCCAAACCTATAAATAATAAAGTAAAATTCTCTATCTTTAGTGTTTGGCCCCACATCTGTACAAGAATCACCCATACACAGATGTAGGACCGCCTCACTTATAATATAGTAATCTAGGGCAATTTAACGCTACTATTTCGATACCGCATTCACA
This sequence comes from Acinetobacter halobius, assembly GCF_044130335.1. Taxonomy (NCBI): domain Bacteria; kingdom Pseudomonadati; phylum Pseudomonadota; class Gammaproteobacteria; order Moraxellales; family Moraxellaceae; genus Acinetobacter; species Acinetobacter halobius. The sequence goes on along the minus strand of NZ_JBIQOD010000012.1, from coordinate 18,823 downwards.
GCTTCAAGAATCACTTTAGCGACTGCTTTGGGTTGAGAAATCTGTGGCGTATGCCCTGCTTGCAGTGTTGTAACATGTGCTGAGATTTTCTTTGCCATTGCCACCTGTGCAGCAGGTTGAAGCATATAGTCTTGCTGACTCACGACATACCATGAAGGTTTCGTCTTCCATGCCGCGACAGTCACCTTTTCTTCAAAATTATGACTGTTCGTTGGCGTTTGTGTAGCGAACATTAAGCGCGTTTGTTTTGCAGCAACATCTGGCGCAAGATGCTTCTGAACACCTTCTAAGCTTAATGTTACAAATCCATCTTTATCTGCGACAAGATGACTAAAACCAGATGGCGTCGGATAATCTTTCGAAACATCAACCACGGATTGTCCTTCAGATGGGGCAAATGCAGCAACATAAACCAATGCTTTTACTTTGTCCTGTTGACCAACTTGAGTCACAGGAACACCACCCCAAGAATGTCCAACGAGAACCACAGGACCTTTCTGCATATCTAAAACGCGTTGTGTCGCCTTCACATCATCAGATAATGAACTCAATGGATTTTGTACAGCAACGACATTTACACCTTTGTCTTGTAATAAAGGAATGACTTTGCTCCATGCAGAACCATCAGAAAATGCACCATGAACCAGTACCACCGTTGGTTTTTGAGTTTCCGCAGCAAATGTAGAACTGATTGTAGCCACACCCAAAATCGTGGTCGCAATCGCAGCTTTTATCATTGATTTCATCTCATTTCCTTCAAAGTAGGTTGGCGATTAGCCCGTTATATTTGATAGGAACACTTTATATTTAAAATAAATTAGCTTCAATTATCAAAAAATATCAACACTACATACAAAATATTTCTAATTTAAGGAATTATGACCCATTGCTGAAATCGCGAATTTAAAAAGTAAAAACGTCAGTCAACAATTTTATTCACCGCTTGATCTCAAATAAATAAAATGAAAGCGGAAATTTTGGCAACGCTTTATCGTTGCCAAAATAGATCACATGCCATTAATGCTGATCAGTTAAGAGTAATTTAATAGTTATTCATCTAAGAATCTCCCCTAACTCCTCTTTAAAAAGAGGGGAACTATTGAGAATTCAAAATAATTTTAGATTCCTTGCGCAGCTATGCTGCTCATCCCTCCTTTGGAAAAGGAGGGTTGGGGAGGATTTAAAAATGCTTAACTGACTGGTATTAATCACACGCCATGCTCTTTTAGACTTCAACAGCATCAGCAATTACTGGGCTAAGTCTTGAATTTGGCGTGTCGAGCTGCTGTTTAATATGCGCAGCAACAAACTCAGCATCTTTAGCAATGTCTAAAAAGCGACCTGAGCCCCAAGTATGTAACCAAGGCAAACCAATAAATGTGACATCAGGATCAAGCGTGATTCCTCGGTCATGTTTTGGATAGCCATTTGTTTCAAATAAATCTAAATCAATCCATGAATAGTCAGGTCGAAACCCAATACACCAAATGATGGAAGTAATATTTTCCGCAACCAAATCAATTTCCGTAATTTCAGCTTGAGCTGTCCACACAGGCTCATAAACTGAAGCTGGTTCATCTGTCTCAATACCATTTTCAGCAAGATAAGCATCAATCCCTGCATTAATACGGTTATAGGTTGCATCTGCCATGTCCAAGTTTTGCATCAAATCTGGACGAAACACCAATTGTCCATCTTTGTAGTCTTCAAAACGCCCTAATAATTGCATCCCTTCTAATGCAAATTGACGTAGATCAATATCACGACCTCCATCACGTCCAGTCACATAGTGATTGGTACTGTTCCGAACTTCCTCACTGTAACGATGGTCTTTGACTGTGGTTTCGTAATAGCCCATTTCAAAAAGCCACTTCACCACATCTTTACCCCGATAGAAGCGCGCACAACGTGGCGCATCCCCTGTAGATAAATACACTTTTTTACCTGCAAGATGTAGGTCTTCCGCAATTTGCGCACCTGACTGTCCCGATCCAACCACCAACACATTGCCCGCAGGTAATTGCTCAGCATTAAAGTATTGTTCAGAGTGAATCACTGTGACATTTTCAGGTAAAGCAGATGAAAGCTTTGGATAAATTGGCGTGTGATACCCTCCTGCGGCAACCACTAACTGCTTCGCAGTTGTCGTCCCCCGATCTGTTTCAATCATGAAAGACTGGTCTGCAACTTTTTCAACATGCTGAACTGCAATACCTAAAATTGCAGGAGGATTGAGCTTTTCAATAAACTGATCCAAATATTCAACAATCTCATTTTTTTTCATAAATCCATCAGGCTGATGGCCCATATACGGATGCTCTGGTAACAAACACTGCCAGTTAGGTGTGACCAAGGTAAAATTATCCCAGCGTTTACGTCGCCATGCATGGGTTAACTCGGGTTCTTTTTCTAAAATCACATGTTCAATATTGGCTTTTTTTAAATAGTGGCTGACACAAAGTCCTGCCTGCCCACCACCAATAATCACCACTGGATATTCAGATTTAAGTTTTGCTTGTTCAACTAGCATCATGGTCATCACCTGTCTTATTCGTTTGTCATGTCAATAATTTCGATTTGATCTTGGGCTTGGATGCTCAAAATATTAATGTGCCGTTTAATGCTAGCGAGATTGTCCATCGCAGCACTACAAGCAAAACCGTAACGCAGTCGGACTCGTTCAGAAGCCTGTTCAAGACCGTTTTCCACTTGCGTCACAAAGTCCGTTAAGCTGTACACCTGCCCAACCCGTAAATAGTCGTAAATAATGCTAGAGGGTGAGTAATATTGATTGACCTCGCCATTTGGCCATTTCACGGTAAAATTTACACTCGGCATAATGTTGACTCCTGTTGCTGTGCCTGTCGGGAAAGATGGGAAAACGGAGCTTGCGCGAGGACTTTTTGATAATTCAGCCCAGTAAAAGCCTGTTGTTGAAAATCCCAAAAAGTCTGTTGTTCAGTCTGCTGCTGAACCTGTACCTTGCCAGAATTTGTGACTTCACCAATCACCGCACAATCAACATCTTGTGAAGCAAATAATTCAATGATGTCCTCACATTCTTCGCTATCTGCCGTCAGTAAAAAACCATAACTTGGGAAAATTTGAAGCCATTTCAGCCAATCGGTATGTTGTGGCTTCGGAATCTTGTCTAGCCAAAGATTCGCTCCTGATCCCGTTGCCTCAAGTAGCATTAATAAACTGCCTAAAATTCCTGCATTACTAATGTCACGCGCTGCATACGCGAGATGCTGTTCTGCAATTTCGGGCAATACCTCCAACTGAGCTCTTAAAACAGCAGCAGGAACATGTTCAAAACATTTCCAATAGGTGGTTTGCTCATGGAAATTGCCCTGCATATTCAGTGCAATTAAGATTTTCTGTCCTGCTTGAACATGAAAGACCGAAAGCAAATGATTAGCTAGACCCTGTATCGCAACGGAGAGCGTTGGTTGAAAATCTGTATGAATATTGGTGTGTCCACCCACAAGCTTTACGCCATAGGCATCACAAGCTGCTTGCATACCAGCGAATAACTGTTGACCACGTTGTGTATCGGTATGCCAATAACTATTCACCACAGTTAAAGCTCGCCCACCCATTGCAGCAATGTCGCTCACATTTGCCATCACCGCAGACCATCCTGCAAAATAAGGGTGATTAGCCACAAAACTTGGCAACATTCCTTCGCAAGCATGCAATAAATATTGTTCACCGAATGGCATCGCAGCAGTATCATCCGCAGGCAATGCATATAAATCTTGTAGAGTTTGAATGTTCAGATTCAACTGCGATTTAATCGCATGAATGTCTTGCTTAGACTGCATTGCCGACGTGATTTGCAGTTGTGGGAGTAATTCTGAAAGTCTCATCGGCAGACCTCCTTATAGCTATAAGCTTGCATCACCACATGTTGTAATGGGTAATTTTCGACTTGTGCCTGCATAAGCACATGCGGAAGATTTGCAACATTCAGCTCATGTACAGTGTCCCAACACAACTTTTGAAAATAGCATTCATTCTGTTGCTGAACCGTCGCAAGGAATGTGGTGCAGCCTAAATTTTTGGCAGTGGATACAGCTGCATTAATCAATGCTTTACCAATTGCATGTTGATGACGGTATACAGGATCAACACACAAACGCCCGCCCCACCATGTCTGTTCAGCTTCGGGGAAAATACGAACCGCACCAATGACACGATCATGTTCCCCAAATATTTGTCCAATCGCCACAATCGCTAGAGCTTTGAAATCATGTTCATCACGATCTTCTTTTAAAATTTTCTGCTCATCACGAAAGGTTGCTTCACGCAATTGATAATATTGGCGACGCTCCCAATCTTCTGCTACAACTTTGATAATGATGTCATCCGTGACAAATTGCTTCAGCTCTTCATTGAGCTCAATCAACCATGCGTAACTCGATAATTTCATCATCAACTCCTTATTCATAAGCTCTGAGGGAAGAACAAGCCCCACATTTTGCACAACCTGCCTGTGTGTCCTGTGAATTCAAACCATACTGCCGAAGCTGTGTGCCAATTTGGGGATAAAGCATTTGCATAAATGCTGAATCAGGTTTGGGGTGATGCTCTAGAGCCGTTCCCTGTATCGGCACAAAAGGAACTACAAACGGATAAACACCTATTTTTGCGAGACGTTCCGTCATGTTGATAATTTCTTGTTCGGTATCGCCTAAACCAGCCAAGATATAAGTACTGACTTGCCCTCGTCCAAAGACCTTCACTGCTGCTTCAAAAGCAGAAAAATAGAACGCAAGGGATACTTCGGCCTTACCCGGCATAATTTGCTTGCGTACCCGATCACTCACGGCTTCTAAATGCATCCCGATGGACACAGCTCCAGCATCTTTTAATTTTTGAAACCAAGCGAAATCATCAGGTGGTTCACACTGCACTTGAATCGGTAAATCGACTTGTGCCTTAATCGCAACAACTGAGTCGTATAAAATGGCTGCACCGCGATCAGGCGTATTCGGTGTTCCTGTGGTCAGCACCATCTGAGTCACCCCATCCAGTTCTACGGCTGCCTTCGCCACTTCAGCCAATTGATCTGGACGCTTACGTATAATGGCGCGCCCATCTTTTAAAGACTGATCAATCGAACAAAACTGACATGCCGTTGCTTTATCATTCATGCGAATACAATGCTGCAACACCGTTGTTGCTAGAACATCATGGCTATGCAGCGTGGCAATCTGTTCATAAGGAATGCCCTCTGCTGTGCTTAAATCATAAAATCGTGGTCGTGTTGGCGAAGTGAGCGTTGCAACAGGTATGCGGTTTTTAAACACAATCACCTCACCTGTTGCAGTATCTTTTTTACCCGTATAAGGAGAATCCTGTGAAGCAAGGTTTAACACTGGAATCATGAGTGTCTGACCACCCAAGATCATGGCTTTATGATCGCTTGGACCTGCACCACCTTTGCGAGAAAGCCCAACCTCACCTTCCCATTTCAACCCGTTACATTGCAAATCACTGAGTAATTCAATCGCAGACATGATCTTCTCCTGTTATTTTTTTAAACGGGGTGTCTATGCGTGTACTTCGGCAAATTCAGACACTTTTTCGATGCTGTTATTCGATGGATTCTCTAGTTTTAACTCATGCAAAACTGAGGTAGGACGACGATCAATCAACAAACTGAGTAATTCTGGACGACTATAATGCCCAACAGAATCCATCATCCGTTTACGTTTTTCGATTAAGGAAAAGTCTAAATCGGCAATCACATAACCTTCGCCTTGTGTGATTGGTTCAGACAAAAATTTGCCTTCTGGAGAAACGATGGCCGTAAAACATCCCCCCGAAATTGGACCCAGTTCACAGCCTGTATCTTGCATAATTTGTTGTTGTTGCTCTGGGTAAAGCCATGCTGTGGCATTCACCACAAAACAGCCCGACTCTAAAGCATGGTGCTGAATGGTGGCACTGATCTGATCTGCAAAAATCTGCCCCACGAGTGATCCCGGAAACATCGCCGCATGAATTTGCTCACCATCTGCCATCAAAGCAAACCGAGCCAAAGGGTTGTAATGCTCCCAACATGCCAGTGACCCAATACGTCCTACAGCAGAGTCAATCGCACGTAAACCACTGCCATCGCCTTGTCCCCACACCATACGTTCATGATACGTTGGAGTAATTTTACGGCGATGTTGAATAATCAAACCATCCGCATCAAACAACAATTGAGCGTTATAAATCGTGCCGCCTGCACGCTCATTAATACCAATAGAAACCACCATGTTTGCTTCTTTACATGCCTGTCCAATTAAAGTTGTTGCTGCCGATGGCACGACAACCGATTCATGCAATAGCTTTAAATGTTCTTTACCCATAGCAAACGGTGGTTGCACAAAAGAAAAATAAGGGTAATAAGGCACAACGGTTTCAGGAAATACGGCAAATTGCACACCTTGCTGCCCCAACTCCAAAATCGTGTCACAGATTTTCTTGACTGTACCCGCTTGGCTATACAACACAGGGCTACATTGAACTGCCGCCGCTTTAATGATTTGGTTCATGACTTATTCCCCTTTTTTCTTAAATACTTAAACAGTCCACGTATCAATAATTAATGCATTGTCACGGCGCATCAAAAGTTTTAGATCCATCACATCGAGAGGATTAATCGGACGAATTCCCTCCATTAAAGCTTTTTCAGTTTGTCCATAAAGTGCTTGCAAGGCGAAACGACAGGCATAGACTTCACCGCCTTCTGCCATAAATGCTTTTAATTGATTATTGACCGCCAAATGTCCTGGGAATGCTTCTGCACCCAATGTTGGAAATCCACGTTGTACCCCCAACTGCACACCCGGACCGTACAGCAAAATTTTGGTTTCAAAGCCTTTGCGTAATAATCGTTTTGCTTGTAAGACATTGACCAAACCAATAGAGCCTTCAAAGGCAACGGTATGGAACGTCACCAATGCTTTTTCACCCGGCTGAGCTTTTACATCCTCAAATACCTTTTCTTCATAATCGACAAGAAAATCACCATCTTTGTATTGTTCAATATCTACTTTAGGCATAGCCGTTCCTCATATCTACGGTTTCAATTCAACCAACTGTTTTGGTCTATCCGTGTTATTGCGAGAGCCATGCCAACATGATTAAAATGCTGTTTTTAAACTTCTATATTATTGAATAATATTATTTTATTATTTATTTTCAGTAGTTTTATAAAAATAAGAATGTGTTGAATAACTACGGTTTTTCGTAGTATTATGAAAATTCATAGTTAAGATTACGATTTTTCATAGCATGAATAATATCGACTTTATTTCTGATTGGGCATCTTCTGAAGATTCAATTCGTCCGCTTGCTTTTGAACATACCTCTCAAGCATTAATCGTGATCGACCCACATCAAAATCGCTTTATTGATTTGAATATTAGCGCGTCTCAATTATTACGCTATGAACGACATGAATTAATTGCGAAAACAGTTACTTCTGTTTTTGGACACATCAATCAATTGCCACATCTCATGGCATTTACAGATGAAGCACTCAGTAAGGGTTATGCTTGGAACAATGAGCTATATGCTTTTGATAAAGAACATGAAAAAATACAACTCGATGTCACCGCCATTCGTTTGCCGTATAAAAATAAAAATCTACTCATTTGGTCATTGGTCGATGTCAAAGATCTAGAATTACGCCAATTAAACAAAAATGCGGACAAGGTCATTCGTGCAGGGCTAAAAGAATGGCAAGCCTTACAAGAGCTATTTATTGACTCAGATACAGGCAAACATTTATTACTCAGTTCCGTTGGTGATGGTATTTACAGTATTAACAAGCAAGGACTATGTACCTTTATTAATCCTGTTGGTGCAAAAATGCTTGGCTTACAACCCGAAGATGTGCTTGGTAAAAATATTCATAAAGTTCATCATCATACCCATGAAAATGGAACACACTACCCTGTTGAAGATTGTCCAATTTATGCTGCGGTGCACGATGGTATTGTTCATGAAGGCATTCAAGAGGTTTTCTGGCGACGTGATGGTAGCTATTTTCCAGTCGAATTTACCAGTACACCGATTATCCGTGATAGTGAAATCATTGGTGCTGTGGTGGTTTTCCGAGATATTAGCGATCGTTTAAATACTGAAAAACAGCTCACCCATGCGCTAGAGGAGTTACAAGATTTAAAAAGCCGTCTAGAACAACAAAATGAATATCTACAAGAAGAAATTTTACAAGAAAATCAATATCATGAAATTGTAGGCAATAGCCCTGCTATTCTACAAATTATTGAAAAAATAAAAGTGGTTGCACCCAGTGATGCCAATGTCATGATCTACGGAGAATCAGGAACAGGCAAAGAGCTGATTGCACGTGCTATCCACCAATCCAGTCACCGTAAACAGCATCCACTGATTCGTGTGAACTGTGCAGCAATCCCCTCTGAATTATTTGAAAGTGAATTTTTCGGACATGTGAAAGGGGCTTTTACAGGCGCAGTTCGTGATCGGGCTGGACGCTTTGAACTCGCCGATCAAGGGACTTTATTTTTAGATGAGATTGGTGAAATCCCACTTGAATTACAAAGCAAATTACTCCGAGTCTTGCAGGAAGGGACTTTTGAAAGAATTGGCGAAGAGAAAACACGGCAGGTTGATGTCAGAATTATTGCCGCCACCAATCGAAAATTAAAAGAAGAAGTGAAGCTTAAAAACTTCCGTGAAGATTTATATTTCCGTCTGAATGTATTCCCGATTCATTCTCCTGCATTACGCGAACGTAAACAGGACATTCCTTTACTGGTCTCACACTTTACCAAGCTAATTAGCGAAAATCGTAAAGTACCTTATTTACCTTTTTCACAAAAGCATATCCTCGAACTGCAACGCTATGACTGGCCGGGTAATATTCGTGAATTACAGAATGTATTGGAACGTGCATTAATCACTGCCAAACACGGGGCTGTTTCTTTTCAATATCTGCTTGAACAAGAGTCCTCGCAGACCTTACAGCACAATCAAGCCGCAGCAATTGAGCAAGTCCTGACAATACAACAACTCAAACAGTTAGAAATGACAAATCTCCAACTGGCAATCAAACAATGTGAAGGAAAGATTTTTGGTGATGAGGGCGCAGCTAAATGCTTAGGCATTAATCCCACCACACTGATTTCAAAATTAAAAAAGCTAGGGATTGAGTATTGAGCCAGTACGGCTCAAATATGCTTGTTCAAACCATCATCAAAGCTTGTGTTTACTCACCCAATTCATCCAAAATTTCAGTTTTGGCAAACATCTCTTTTAGCGCATCCAAATCTTCATCAATCGCTGTTTTCATCCCTCGCCTTTCTAGCCATTTTCTGCCCCAAAGACTCAGTTCCATAATTAAATGCTGTAATTCCTTCCCTTCATCACTTAATGAATATTCAACTTTTGGAGGAACAACAGGATAAACGTGGCGGATCACCAGTCCATCTTCTTCAAGTTCACGTAATTGTTTGGTCAGTAAGCGCTGATTAATACTCACCAAATGACGCTGCAACTCGCTAAAGCGTAAAGTCCCATCCTTAAACAGATGAAATAAAATTACGCCCTTCCACTTTCCACCCAAAATATGCAGTGCTGCCTCCATCGAACAGCCCGGAGCAGAATCATAATTACGCAGTTTTTTCATAGCAGTTACAGTTACCTTTTGGTAAGTATGGGAATTTTTTTAGCGTATAAACACAAAAAAACAGTATGTATCATCACCTCATCAAAGTAAAACAGATTCTTGGAGAGGACGATGTCCGCACTGTTATTCCAACCGATTACCATCCGCAATACAGAATTTAAAAACCGTATTGCCATGTCTCCAATGTGTATGCACTCTGCTACAGTTGACGGGCATAGCACTGATTTTCATATCGTGCATTATGGCGCACGTGCTTTAGGTGGCGCAGGGCTCATCATGCTAGAGACTGCTTCTGTACTGCCAAATGGTCCGATCGGCCCTGGCGATTTAGGCATATGGAAGGATAGCCATATTGACAGTTTGGCTCGGGTAGTCGATGTAATTCACCGCTTTGGTGCTAAAGCAGGTGCGCAACTCGGTCATGCAGGTCGCCAACTGGGGATTGATTTACCCTCAATTGCCCCTTCTGCCATTCCGTTTACTGCTGAATCGCGTGTTCCGCAAGAAATGAGTATTGAACAAATCAAAGAAGTGGTGGAAGCATTTCGTTTAGGTGCAGCAAGAGCAAAAAAAGCTGGCTTTGATGTAATTGAAATTCACTGCGCACATGGTTATTTACTCAATGAATTTTTATCGCCACTTGCGAATAAACGTACTGATCTTTACGGTGGTAGTCATGAAAACCGCTATCGTATCGTTCGAGAAGTAATTGATGCGGTTCGTAGTGAATGGGATAGCCCGTTATTCTTACGAATTTCTTCAACCGACTATGTTGAAGGTGGCAATACACCCCAAGATTTTCTAATTTATGGTCAATGGATGAAAGAACAGGATATTGATTTAATTGATTGTTCGTCAGGTGGTATTGCGATGATTCCAGTCAATACTTACCCGAATTACCAAGTGCCTGCGGCTGAATTATTGCGTAAAGAACTTAAGATCATGACGGGTGCTGTGGGTTTGATTGAAACGGGTCGTCAGGCTGAAGAGATTCTACAAAATGGTCGTGCTGATATTGTTCTAGTTGGTCGTGAGATGTTAAAAGACCCGTTCTGGGCACGTACAGCAGCAGACGAGCTAAAAACTGCAATTACAGTTCCCTCTCAATATACCCGTTATGGTTCAGCTTGGCAGCGCACAATGCCAAAACCAGAAGTAGTGCCATTAACTGAAACAGTTGAACAATAAATATTGCTAAGATGAAGGGAAAACATTTCCCTTCATTTCCCTATTCACTTGCAGTTTTGCATATTTATAGTAAAAGCTTAGATTCAAAATTTAAAGAATATCAAACTGATAAGACGAGTAACACTCAAGTACTTGAAGATATACTCTTACAGCCTCCAATTCCAATAGAAACACAGTGCTCAATCACGTAGCGAAATCCTATGGCGTATAGCCTTTAAAATTTAGTCTATTAATTTCATCAAAAAAGAAGGTGCTGTCTTAGAATAATATGAAAATTTACTGAACAATAAAATGAACAACTCAAATGTGATCATGCAATTAGCATGAAAAACTTGAATGATAGCTGATCGTTTACATCACCATTTAGGTTTAAACAACCAAATGAAATGAATCAAACCTTGGATTGTAAACCGATCGTCTATAAGCATCAAAACTTCATCAGCCATTACGAGCTCTGTGTTGCTATCTCTCATTTACCTGAAATAAATCCCATTTTGTCAGTTAAATTTGAATATTTTAGCTCCACCAGTGGCTTGTAAATATTTGTGCAACAAAACAAGGCTATATTCGTTTTATAGATATTCTTTGCAGAAATTATGATCTAAACAATCAATAAATATAATATGCTTAACAAAATATGTTGAGTATATAACATGAAAATATCCTTACTCATATCCTCACTTCCTACACAGAACACAACCACACGCATGAGAGTATGGCGATCGCTGAAGGCAAGTGGGGCCGCAACCCTTAGAGATGGCGTCTATATCCTCCCTATGACTCATAGTGAAAAATTTGATCCTATCGTTCATGATGTTGTTTCAGAGCAAGGAACGGCCTATGTATTTAACGCTGAGTCGGTTGCAAATTTGGATATTGTGACTATTTTCAGTCGAAAAGAAGAATATGATGCTCTTTATAAACAATTAATAGAGTTAAAAGATCGCTTAACTCAAGATGAAAAGAAAGAGTTACTCAAGCAAGTTCGTAAACTCAGAAAAGGGATCAATGCACTTGTAGATATTGACTATTATCCAGATGAGACTCAAGCACAGGTCCTCAATGAACTTTCATTATTGGAACTCGCAATTGCACGTCTAGGTGAAGTCAATGAACCCAAAGCAAGACAAGCCTACATTCAAGTCTTAAACAAAGCGAACTATCAGAATCAATGTTGGGCAACCCGACAAAGACCTTGGATTGATCGCTTAGCTTCTGCATGGCTAATTAAGACTTTTATTGACGCCACACCTACATTTATTTGGTTAGAGCATCCAACTGACTGCCCAGAACACGCATTAGGATTCGATTTTGATGGCGCAAGATTCAGCCACATCAATCACTGGGTCACCTTTGAAGTGCTTTTACATAGTTTTAATTTAGAAACACCAGCACTCCAAAAAATTGCTGAAATTGTGCATTACCTTGATGTGGGTGGGATTGAACCGCCTGAAGCAATAGGGATTGAAAAAGTCATGCAAGGTCTTCGAAGCCAAATAAACAATGATGACCAACTATTTGAATTATCTAATCATATATTTGATGGCTTATACGCCAACCTATCCAGAGAATAATCATGCAACACGAACAGATTCCCTCCCCAGAAACAGACATCCAAACTGTTTCATTTTGGCAAGCCTTTCTGTTTTGGCTTAAATTGGGGTTTATTAGTTTTGGGGGACCCGCAGGTCAAATCGCGGTCATGCACCAAGAACTGGTTGAACAAAAGCGTTGGATTTCAGAGAAGCGATTTTTGCATGCACTTAACTATTGTATGCTCTTACCAGGCCCTGAAGCACAACAATTAGCAACTTATATCGGTTGGTTAATGCATAGAACCGTCGGTGGTTTAGTTGCTGGGATTCTTTTTGTACTACCATCGCTATTTATTTTAATTGGTCTTTCATGGGTTTATGTAAAATTTGGTGATGTACCCATTATTGCTGGCCTCTTTTACGGCATTAAACCTGCTGTTGTTGCTATTGTTTTTCATGCGACGCATCGAATCGGCAGCCGATCACTTAAAAATAAATTCTTATGGCTGATTGCAGCTCTTTCATTTATTGCTATATTTTTCTTCAACTTACCCTTTCCTTTAATTGTGCTCTCTGCCGCAATCATTGGTTATCTAACCAGTAAAAAATATCCAAACCTATTTTCTAGTGGAAACGCACACCAGCAGAGTAAAAAAGATTATGGTCGTGCTTTAATTGATGATGATACTCCTACACCTGAACATGCAATCTTTAGCTGGAAACGTTTGGGCAGTATTCTGCTCATTGGTGGTCTACTGTGGTTTATTCCAATCCTGAGCCTAAGCTTAACGCTGGGATGGGATCATACTTACACCCAAATGGCTTGGTTCTTCACTAAAGCAGCTCTGCTCACCTTTGGTGGTGCCTATGCAGTATTGCCTTATGTTTATCAGGGTGCTGTGAGCTATTACAGCTGGTTAAGTCCGACTCAAATGATAGATGGTTTAGCACTAGGTGAAAGTACGCCAGGTCCTTTAATTATGGTTGTCGCATTTGTTGGCTTTTTGGGAGCATTTAACCAAGCACTCTTAGGCTCAGATCATCTATTCTTGGCAGGAGCTATTGGAGCAACGCTTGTCACTTGGTTTACTTTCCTTTTTTCTTTTGTTTTTATCTTGGCTGGGGCACCGATTATCGAATCAACACATAATGAGCTTAAATTTACAGCCCCGTTAACTGCAATTACAGCGGCTGTGGTTGGTGTGATTCTAAACCTTGCCCTATTTTTTTCTTATCATGTACTTTGGCCAACAGGATTTAACGGCTCTTTTGATGTTGTTGCTGCACTAATTGCATTTGCAGCCCTGATTGGACTGTTCTATTTTGAGCTTAAAGTCATGTATGTCCTAGCAGCTTCAGCGTTAATTGGCTTGCTTTGCTTTACATTTCTTTAATGCATTTAGACTGAATAAATGTGATCTTTTGTGGGATTCAATGCAATCAATCCCACAAAACTTTTTATACCCTCATCACTGCTACGGATATACAGCAACTTCATTTTAGTAGCTCTCTTTCTCGTCCTTAGTTTTTCAGCACGCTTCCAAGATAATAAAGCTCATCTCCATGTCTGCTCATAACTCAGTCATGATTTGTTTTATAGAACCATTTTTCCCATTGCTGAATTAGCCTTACGCATGGCGGAAACTCCTTTTCAATAAGGAAAATTTCTTCCTTGGTAAACTTCGTCCCAAGCATGATTTCCTCCCAGTTAAGCAAACCCGGTATTCAACTTCGAACTTGAACTAAAACTATTTGAACAATATCGCACTAGTTAGTGCTTTCTACACAAAGCCTGACCCTCAAACGTTAAAACCCTATTATTTTTTATTCTCTTTCTTCACAGTAACCAACATTCTTAATAACACATCATCTCTCCCCCGATTGGGCTTTGGAACAGTGAGGCACATAGCTCAAAAGTAAAGAAGATTAATATGAGAATTCTTAACTGATCAATATTGCCCTATTTACTAAGTTTTTCACTGTAGCTCAATCAAAGAATTGTTTTTATAAATTCGTGTTAAAACTCACAAAACTCATTTTAGAAACACGACATCATGATTTTCAAAAATAATATTGAGTAAAAAAATTATCTCACTCTAATAAGAAAAGCAGCGAAATCGCTGCTTTTCTTTTAGGTATTTCTATGTTCTACAAAACAATTAAAATAATAATACCCAGTATGATCCTATACCAAGCAAAGACTCTCAAGGTATGTTTTTCAACAAACCGCACCAGCGCTTTGACAACAAATAATGCTGAAATAAACGCAGCAATAAAGCCCAACACAATACTGACCATGTTATCTTGAGTCAGCACATCTGCGTTACGGACTAAGTCAAATGTCGCAGCACCGAGCATCGTAGGCATCGCCAAAAAGAACGAAAACTCTGTCGCTGCTTTTCTAGAGAGCCCAGCAAACATACCACCGACAATGGTGGCACCAGAACGCGATGTACCTGGAATCATGGCAACGCATTGTGCACAGCCCACTAGCAGTGCCTGCTTAAAAGTAATCTGTGTGGCTTCTGTAGTTTTATGCTCAAATTGCTTTGATTCAACCCAAAAAATAATCAAGCCCCCAATAATCAAAGCAACAGCTACCACCATCGGGCTAAATAAAACCTGCTTAATAAAATCAACAGCAAACACACCAATAATGACCGCAGGGAAGAAAGCGATCATGACACTTGTTGCAAAGTGACGCGCTTCTCGATCACCACTAAAGAAGCCTTTTAATAAATCTAAAATTTTCTTGCGGTATAACCAACATACCGCAAGAATAGCCCCCAATTGAATTACGACTTCAAAAACTCGACCATCATCGGAATGGAAGTTAATGATATGCCCAAATAAAATCAAATGCCCTGTACTTGAAATAGGCAGGAACTCAGTCAGTCCCTCAATGAAGCCCAAGAAGAGCGCTTTTAAAAATTCAATGTTTTCCATGCTTTAACCAAATTAAAAATATTGTATTCATCATGCTTAATTGAATAGCCAAATAGGAAAAATCTACATTTCTTATTTAAAACATCAACCCATCAAGTCTAGTTCACCAGCATAAATAGCGACTATTTTAAAGTCGTAAATATTAATACAATCTTAAAAGTTTTAGATAGTGCGTTTGTTTATTTTAAAAGACTATTTTTTCTTCATTGTCCATGCGACAAAAAACACCGAAAAACTGTAATAAGTCAAACATATAAAAAGCGCCTTGCACTCTTTTATATGTTTGCTTAAACACGCCCTGTATTTCATCTATTCTGTATTTTTACGATTCTATATAAATAGCTTTCAACATCCGTACGAAAGTATTTCAACTAATGAATGCAACCATGTCATGTTGTCAGTCAACACTACAAAAGAGGACGTAAAGATCTAAACCACAGACTTACTCTCAATGAGGCTTATATATACAACCTGTTTGGGTCTTAGAAGAATCAACCCATGACACCGTTTGAAAATACTTTTTGTCTTAACCGCAACGAAACGCCAACCAAAGCAATTAAAACAGGAACTTCAACCAAGGGGCCGATCACCGTAGTAAAAGCAACAGGCGATGCTAAACCGAAAGTGGCAATTGCAACAGCCAAAGCCAATTCAAAGTTATTACCAGCAGCAGTGAACGAGATAGCTGTAGTTTTCGGATAATCATTCCCCATCCATTTGCTCATAAAGAAGCTGATAAAAAACATCACAACAAAATAAATCGTCAAGGGAATAGCAATACGTAAAACATCCATCGGTAAGCTCACCACATCATGCCCTTTGAGGCTAAACATGGCTACAATCGTGAACAAGAGGGCCAGTAAACTTAAAGGACTAATTTTCGGTAAAAAAGTAGTTTGATACCACAACAAGCCTCTAGCTTTCACTAAAACCAAGCGCGTAATAAACCCGAGGAAGAATGGAATCCCCAAATACACCAGTACGGCATGGGTAGTAGTCCAAAAATCAACATGAATCACCTGTCCCGCAATGCCGAAATAAGGCGGTAAAAAACTCAGGAATAACCATGCGTAGGTACTAAAAAACAAAATTTGGAAAATACTGTTAAATGCAACCAAAGCGGCTACGTACTGATTATCTCCACAGGCCAAACCATTCCAAACCAAGACCATCGCAATACAACGAGCTAAACCAATCAAGATTAAACCTGTCATATATTCTGGATAGCTATGCAAAAAAAGAATAGCCAAAGCAAACATCAACACGGGAGCAATAATCCAGTTTTGAACCAACGATAGTATCAGTGTTTTCTTGTCTTTGAAGACGTCAGGGAGTGCTGCATAATCCACTTTTGCAAGCGGTGGATACATCATCAAAATCAATCCCATCGCAATAGGAATATTGACTGAATCTACACGCATGTTATCCAACGCTATAGAGGCTTGCGGGAAAAAAACACTTATAGCAATTCCCAACCCCATGGCGACAAAAATCCACAACGTCAAATTACGATCTATAAAAGACAACTTTTGCTGAACCATAATGTTCTCATTCAATCTCTGAATTTGTTGGATAAGCGCAATGGATTTTGTATCAGATACATGCGCTATATCTCTTAACAATCAAACATCTAAACGATGCTTCGCCTATATTTACTCACAGCAACTCTGTGTAGCTCGTTCTTGTATGACTACAAACTGACTCGTTGGATGTGTAATCAAAATATTGAGAACCTCCTGACACCACATGGGTAATTGTGGATGGATACTGTAGTACACCCACTGACCTTGACGTCTGTCTTGCAATAGCCCTGAAGAACGTAATAAAGCTAAATGTCGAGAAATTTTAGGCTGACTAAGCTGTAATTTTTCAGTCAGGTCACAAACACATAACTCTTTATTCTTCACGACTAAAGCCACAATATTAGAACGTGTTTCATCGGATAAGCATTTGAAAAAACTAACTTGATCCATTTTCATTTCTCTTTGATATATCCAAAATAAATTTCTAGTTCACACATTGCCCATCTTGATCAATCACTTGCTCACCATCTTCTTTGCTAAACGCGCCCTTTTGTGGCCGGGGCAGAATTTCTAAAACCACTTCTGAGGGACGACTTAATCGGGTGCCTAATTCTGTCACCACAAAAGGACGATTAATTAAAATCGGATACTGAAGCATAAAATCTAACAATTGTTCCTCAGTCCAATCTTCACGCTCTAAGCTCAACTCACGATAAGGTTCAACATTCTGACGAATGGCTTCTCTAAGCTCTAAACCTGCATCTGATATGAGCTGAATGAGTTCTAGTTTCGATGGAGGTGTCAGCAAATATTCAATGATTTCAGGTTCAATTTGTGCATTACGAATGAGCGCTAATGTATTACGCGATGTCCCGCAGTCGGGGTTGTGATAAATCTTAACTTTTGATGTATTCGTCATGCCAACAAACTCTGCCTATCTTTTCAGCACAGTTATATATGTATATTCATATATATGCAATTCCATATATAAAATATCTAACTAAATATAGAAATAAAACCATGCAAGTTGAATCATTTTTCAAGGTCCGTGTTAAAATAAGATTAAACCCAATTGTGTGAGGTCAAGCCATGGAAACCTTCATGATTCTGTTGATTTTAATGATTATTTTGATTTTACTGGTTATATTTTATAAAAAGAAAAAATGAGCCATGTTATTGGGATGCTCTAGTCTCAGTTGCACAATGAATCAACTTATCCAGTGTCTGTAAGAGAGCAAGCGCTCTCTTATTCAAAGTACAGACTAAATCACCTTACACCCACTAGTTATCAGTCATAGATAGGGCTTAATGCACTGGCTAAATCCCCTGTGCCTGTCAATGCAGATACTTGTCCATCCAAAGGCTGACTGAACTCGATACGCTGAATACAGGCTGCACGCTCAGCGGAGAATACAGGGATTTGACTCATGGCAAACTCAGACAATGCGGTAATAGTCAGAGAGGGATTCACACCTAAGTTGCCAGGTACGATTGAACCATCTATCACTCTTAAGTTTTGATAACCAAATACTTGACCTGTAAAGTCCACCACACCATTGTTACGATCATTCCCCATCGCCACACCACTCATAATATGTGCTGTCATCGGTGTCCCTAATAAAATTTCGGTCAATGCTGAACCTGGTTCACCGCCTAACTTCTCAGAAAATAGCTTCGTAGCTTTTTCAGCCGCAGGAAAAGATACGCTGAGTGGCGTATCGTTTGGCTTTTGTACCGCACTAATGCCATTTCTAAACAAGCGATACCACTTTCTACGCCATTCTAGGTGAATAAAGGCCTCAGACTTCTGCATTACCAAGAGTAAAACTGAACTTCGGGCTCACTGCTGTCCCACAAATATCACAAGAAGAACCTCAGTTGAGGTTCTTCTTGCTTATTCCACTTTTTGTCAGGTAAAAACAGAGCCTTCAATGGTTTCCTTTCAAATAAGTTCACCT
>NZ_JBIQOD010000011.1:0-121522 GCF_044130335.1 Acinetobacter halobius | reverse complement strand
GTGAATTTATTTGAAAGGAAGCTCTTAAAGGCACTATTTCTTCCTGATAAGAAGTGGAATAAGCAAGAAGAACCTCAGCTGAGGTTCTTCTTGTGATATTTATGGGACAGCAGTGGGAAGCACCTCTTCTTTACGGAAAAGGTTGGGTTGAAGCTTGAAGTAGCATTTTAGAAACTAAAGTCGAGCCCAACTGTGAAGTTACGCCCCACTTGTGGAATGGTCGATAGGAATGAAGCATGCGAATAAACCGTCTCATCCAAGAGGTTATTGGCTTTGAAATACACACGATAATCATTGCCCTGCATATATTGACCATTATACGCCAAGCCAAGATTTACCATGTTATAGCCCGCAGTTTCCGTTTCATAGCTTGCAATTCGATCTTGCTCAAATACATGGTAATACTCTGCCGTACCCGACCACGTATCACTAAAGTTTGCATTCACTTTGGTGCCTAAACGACCAGCAGGCACTCGCGGAGCATTTTCATTGTCAATTTTGCCACGTACATAGTCACCAAACACGCTCATCTTATACACATCATTGATGGCATAAGACGCTTCTGCTTCAGTCCCATAAAAACGCGCTTTGTCTTGGGTGTAGTCTACTAGACGGAAGTTTTCATAACGGTCAGTGGTTTGTGCATAAATATAGTTGTCATACCAGTTGTGGTAGACATGCACGTGATAATCAACTTTATCCGTGTCGTAATGGAAACCTAACTCCAAGTTATTGGATTTTTCAACATCGAGATTTTCATTACCACGTTCATAGGTATTGGTCGCTAGGTGGTTACCATCAGCATAAAGCTCTTGCGCTAAAGGTAAACGCTCTTGATGAGATCCAACCAAAGATAGTTTATAGTTGGGTGCAAACATCCAATTCACAGCACCCGAATAAGATACGCCATAATCATCATAGTCTTTTCGATCAGACTCAATATCAATGGTCTGCTGATCGACACGCGCACCGAATTCAAAATGGAAGTCCTTCCACTGCTTATGTTCTAAACCAAATACGCTCCATTTTTGCGTCTTGGTTGGGTCTAAAATAGACTCTTCACCAGTGATATCTAATTTTTGTTGATTGTACTGTACGCCAACCACACCTTCCCAATCTGCAATTGACTGATGCACCAACTCTAAACGCGCATCATAACCCTTACTTTTAAAGGTGGTTGCAACACTATCGCCTTCAATTTCATCATGTTGATAATCAGTATAACTGGCATGAGCACGTAGTTTATCGAACCCTACAAACGGATTTAAGACTTCTGTACGGAAATCATAACGTTCTGACTTTAAGTCAACCCAAGGCCCTGCCTCGTGTTCTTCATGATCATGGTCATGCCCATCGGCACCACAATGTAAATGGTCATCGTGCGGATGACAGCTTTCATATTCATGATTATGCCCCGGTAGACCATATTGATCTTGACGATTGGTATAGGCGATACCCGCAAAACCGCGCTCCCCAATCCATGAACCCCCTATACTGACAGTTTCACCTTTGGCAAAGGTATTTCCAACACGGCGTTCTTTTTCGAGTTCACCCTCATGCTCATGGTAGTAGTTCGGGGCAATATAGTCATTTGCTTCACGCTTTGAACCCTCAACCCGTAGAGCAAACTGACTTCCCAACGCAACAGTCGCCCCAGCACTTGCCAATTTTTCGTCGCTACCCGTGTTGTAACGTAACCCTGCCGTACCTTCGATACCCTTTTCAGGCATGCTTGTTGGAATTTTTTGGTCGGTCACATTAACCAAACCACCCACGGTGCCTGCACTATACAATAGGGTTGAAGGACCACGAATGATTTCAACTTGTTTCGCCAAAATCGGATCAACCGTCACGGCATGGTCCGGCGATAAAGCCGAGACATCAGCGGTTTCTGAGGCGTGTTGTAAGACCTTCACTCGTGGGCCATCTTGACCACGAATCACTGGTCGGCTTGAACCTGAACCATATTGATTTGAATACACCCCCAACTCATCTGCCAAAGCATCTCCAATGGTCGGTGCACGTTCTTTTAATGTTTTTTGCTCGATCACCTGATCGGCGACTGCAAAGTCTGCCGCTGTTTGTACCAAAGGATGGGCTTGACTGGTCAACGTTTCTAGTTGTGTTGTTGCTTCCTCTGCAAAAACCCCTGGTGCGACGACAGTAAAAATAGAAAGCGTAATCAAATTTTTATGAAAAGACATGGAACTGACTCAAGTTACAAGTTTTGAATATTGTTATAATATAACATTCCATTTTTATTGCAATAAAAAACATTTCTATTTTAAAAAGCAGTTAAACTGAATCATAAATTTTAAGTCTATGTAATTTAAGACATAACAATGCCCTTTACCATTTCACATGCTGTTCTCGCACCTCCCTTAGCCAAACTCAGTGGTGACCGATTGCCAGTTGCGGCGATTGCCATTGGTTGCATGACTCCCGATTTGTATCGACTGTTTACGCAGACCAGTTCAAATATCACCCACTATTGGACGTCACTGATTCACCCTGATCTTTGGATTGGACTCAGTTTTTGTATTTTATGGTATGTGCTATTACGGCCCTGTTTTTATCGTTTTGTGGGCATTCAGCATGAGCTTAGGCTCAACAGTGCAATGTGTATTTTTAAATTTTTAACAGGCACCATTCTGGCAGTACTTCTCGGTACGGCCACGCATTTATTCTGGGATGGACTCACTCATGCTGACTTCCGAACCTTATTTTTTCAGGACTTTTTAAGCCAGAATGTTGCTCTGCTAGGACACCCATTCCCACTACACCGTATTTTACAAATTGGGACATCGGCGTTGGCTCTGCCTTTGTTGGCATGGATGAGTTGGCGTTATTACCAAACATACCAGCAACATTTTCCTGTCAGTTTAAAAATCAGGCGCTTTGCCATTGGGCTGTTCATATTCAGCCTTTTGGGTGGTCTGGTGAGTGTTTGGGACTATGCGCGTTATATCCCTACGCAAGTTTGGCAGTCAGACCTATATTATTTTACTGGGCGGAGTATCAATGAATTTAGCCAAGTCGCTTTACTGATATTGATCTTTGGCTGCATTCTGTTTTTATTTTTAGATCGTGATCACCGTTTAGGCTAAGTTTGCAGCAAGACTGGCAAGCAATTTTATACCTTTTTTAAGCTATACCTTGAGACTAGGTGTCCAAAGAGGCATAATCCTACCTTTATTTCTGGCGGTACGCTGTTTACGTATTCGCTACCTTTAGCCATATAGTTGGATTTTTAACGCCATGATGCGAACTCATTACTGCGGTTCTTTAACCGAAGCTCAAATTGATGAAACCGTAACCCTCTGCGGTTGGGTACACCGTCGCCGTGACCACGGTGGTGTCATCTTCCTTGATATGCGTGACCGTGACGGTCTTGTGCAAGTGGTTATTGACCCTGACACTCCTGAAGCATTCGCAACTGCGGACAAAGTACGTTCAGAATTCGTATTAAAAATTACAGGCCGTGTGCGTCGCCGTTATGCAGGCACAGAAAATGCCAATATGGTGAGCGGTCAAATCGAAGTTTTGGGCAAAGAAATCGAAGTTCTTGCGGCATCAGAAACACCTCCATTCCCATTGAATGATGACAACACCAATATTTCTGAAGAAATTCGTTTAAAATACCGTTTCTTGGACATCCGTCGTCCTGAAATGTTAGATCGTTTACGTTTCCGTTCTAAGCTAACCAACCTCATTCGTAACTATTTCGAAGACAATGGTTTCTTAGACGTTGAAACCCCGATTTTAACCCGTGCAACCCCTGAAGGTGCACGTGACTACTTAGTGCCAAGCCGTGTATCTAATGGTAGCTTCTATGCACTTCCACAGTCACCACAATTATTCAAACAATTGTTGATGGTGGGTGGTATTGACCGTTACTACCAGATCGCAAAATGTTTCCGTGATGAAGACTTACGTGCAGACCGTCAGCCTGAATTCACCCAAATCGACGTTGAAACATCGTTCATGAGTGACGATGACATCATGGATTTAATGGAAACGTTGACGGTTAAGATGTTCAAAGAACTTCTTGATGTTCAATTCGATAAATTCCCACGCATGACCTATACAGATGCTATGCGTGACTATGCATCGGACAAACCAGACTTACGTATTCCGTTGAAATTGGTTGACGTTGCAGACCTGATGCAAGAAGTTGAATTCAAAGTATTCGCAGGTCCTGCTAAAGATCCTAAAGGCCGTATCGTTGCATTACGTGTTCCGGGTGCAGGTTCTTTACCACGTAGCCAAATTGATGAATACACGAAATTTGTCGGCATCTACGGTGCGAAAGGTTTAGCCTACATTAAAGTAAACGAGCTTGAAAAAGGCATCGAAGGTTTACAATCTCCAATCGTGAAATTCATCGAGCCGATCGTGCTTGATCTATTGAAACGTGTAGGTGCAGAAAATGGCGATATCGTGTTCTTTGGTGCAGACAAAGCTAAAGTTGTCAACGATGCCATGGGTGCTTTACGTATTAAAGTCGGTCATGACTTGAAGATGTCGACTTGCGAGTGGGCGCCGCTTTGGGTGGTTGACTTCCCAATGTTTGAAGAAACCGATGATGGCAAATGGACCTCTGTTCACCACCCATTCACACTGCCTAAATCAAGCGTTGAAGATGTGAAGAACAACCCAGGTGCTGCGCTTTCTGTGGCTTATGACATGGTGTTAAACGGTACTGAAATTGGTGGTGGTTCACTACGTATTCATAACCTAGAAATGCAAAAAGCGATCTTTGAAGCTTTGGGCATTGGTGAAGAAGAAGCCGAAGAGAAATTCAGCTTCTTACTCAACGCATTACGTTACGGTGCTCCTCCGCATGGTGGTTTGGCATTCGGTCTAGACCGTTTAGTCATGCTCATGACAGGTGGTGCTTCTATTCGCGATGTGATTGCATTCCCGAAAACAAAAACTGCTGAATGTCCATTAACACAAGCGCCTGCACCAGTTGAATCAAACCAACTACGTGATTTGGGTATTCGTTTACGTGAAAAACCAAAAGCTGAAGAAACTAAATAATCTTTAGATTATGATTAAAAAACCCTGCCATGTGCAGGGTTTTTATTTAAGACAAGGCAGTCCCCTCCCCCCTAGATCAGATTTTTCGCTTCAAATTTTCCAAAATTTCCTTTGAACTTTTGATCTATCGCACTTACAGTGGGTCACGATAGTCTATATTTTATTGCAGCAGTTCTGGCACTAAAGCATTCTGTTGATTTATTCATTTATTTTGTTCTTAAGACGCTCATCTTTTTTTGATTTTATCTATCTTAGATTTTTAAGTCTCTTTGCAAAATTTTCTCTCATCACATCTTTTGCATAAGATCTCTGAGTTTAAATATGGCTATGTATTATTTACTTAAAAGCATTTCAATTTTGCCATTACCCTTTCTACAATACATCGCTCGCGGAATTGCACACCTTCTTTATTATAGTGATTCTTCAATCAAACGTATTACTAGCATTAATCTGCAATTGGCCTACCCTAAACTCGCCCCAACAACACTCCAAAAACGCGTTCATCTCAGCATTCAAAGCCAATGTCAGACTTATATTGAATTCTTAAAATGCTGGGGCATGTCACCCCAATACAGCCTAGATTTACTCAAAAATATTCACGGAGAATCTGTCCTCACAGAGGCTTTAGCCAATAAAAAAGGCGTGATTGTGGTTGTTCCGCATTTCGGCTGTTGGGAACTGTTAAATGCATGGTTAAACGTCTATACACAACCCATGATCATGTATAAACCCTATAAAACGAAGGGAGTGAACCGCTATATTTTAGAAGCACGCCAGAAGTTTAATGCGACTCTTGTGCCTACTGATGAAACAGGGATCCGCAGTATCTTCAAACACTTAAAACAAGGTGGACTGACCGTAATTTTACCCGATCATTTGCCAAAACCGAGTGGCGGTATTTATTCATATTTTTTCAAACAACATACATTATCCGCAACTCTTGTCTCAAAAATGGCCGCCAAAACGCAATGTAATGTGATTGGATTAAGTTGTATTCGTAATACGGATGCAACGGGTTTTAATGTGTACTGTACTAAGTTATCTCAAGAGATTTTATCGAAAGACCTACAGCAGTCTGTGGACTGTTTAAACCTTGCCATGCAAGACATGATTAACCAAGCACCTGAACAATACATTTGGTCCTATAGACGTTTTAGAAATTGTGCAGGCAAGATCAATGCGTATAAAAAGCTGCCACCCGTATAAATGCTATAGAGCAAGACATGATTCAGACAGGACGATAAGATAAAATCAAAATTATTTAGTTTAGGGTTGATTGGCATACTTTTATTTATTTGAGATCAATTCTCAGCAATGGCATAATAGCGTCCTGTTTTATATCAGTTGTGAGCAAGCAAATGGCTATGCGTCCTGAAGTCCGTCGTCGCGGTATTGTGCTAATTGTTTTTGCTATCGCGCAATGGTTGTTCATGCGTTACATACTAGACAATCAATTATTTAATTTAACAACCTATAATCGGATTGTCTTTTTCTGTGTAAGTAGTCTTGCGGGTGCTTTTGTGATTTTTGTCGGCCTAATTTATATGGTCTTGAAAGGCAATGCGGATAAACCAGAGTAATCATATTACGACTCTAAATACACTTTTTGTTGATGATCAAGCTAGCAATTATGTATAGCAACAGTGCCGCTAAGGCGGTACCTATTGCTTTTTTTGCAGCATAAAAAACATGTATTCGCAAACCAAAAAAACTTTAATTTACCTGTAGATCTTGGTTTAATTAAATCACCTATTACCCAATCATGGCTGATTATGCTTATTACACATAAACTGATCACAAGAAAATACTCCCAAGCATGATCTTATTTAGTCAGATTCTCAGTTAAATTTAGAGTACAGCCTAGAGAAATATCCAATAAATATAAACTGTTTTAGGAAGCGTTGCCCCCTTAGCCGTCGTATAAATAGGCCTAAAAATAGATTGAGACCCGTATGAGACAGACATCATGACCAACAAAATAATCTTAGTGATGCCCAGCCATAGTAATTTTGCGACAGCTATTCAGAAAAATTTAGAATTCCATAACTTTGAAGTCAAATTCATTAATAGCTCACCTGAAAATATCCAAAAAATTAAACTTTCACGATGGATGAATATCTACACGCTTTTCCG
This sequence comes from Acinetobacter halobius, assembly GCF_044130335.1. Classification (NCBI taxonomy): domain Bacteria; kingdom Pseudomonadati; phylum Pseudomonadota; class Gammaproteobacteria; order Moraxellales; family Moraxellaceae; genus Acinetobacter; species Acinetobacter halobius. The sequence continues at coordinate 114,346 of NZ_JBIQOD010000011.1, read as the reverse complement.
AAAATTATTCTTGGCTGATTTTTCATATAAGGATAAAGCAAAAGATGCCATCAAACAGCGAATCATTGCCGAAGAAATTTCCAAGGCTTTACAGAATAATACCTTTGATTATGTACTCGTCATACGTCCAGACTTAATTGATAATCAACATTTAGAATTATTAAAAGCAGGTTCGAGTCACCATTTTATTGGCTACCAATGGAATGGCATAGAACGCTTCCCTAAAACATTATTATCTGTTGATTTATTTGACCATTTTTTTGTATTTGACCCAGAAGATTTATCAAATCCAAACTACAGTAGTTACAAATTTCAAGGTTGTACCAATTTCTATTTTGATGTGTACCCTCCAAAACCCAACTTACACACAGGTACTGTTGCCTACTTTGTAGGTCTACATTTTGACGACCGCTCTCAACCAATTGATCATTGTGCAAAAGCGCTTATTGAGCATGGTATTACTTTAGATTTCAATATTAAATTTCGCCATGGTGATCAAGCAGATGCGCAAACGCAATATCACACTTCAGAAATAAAATTTATCAACCAAAATATTGACTATGAGGATAACCTTCAACATATTAATCAAGCAGATATATTGGTAGATGTAGTCAATCCAGTGCATAAAGGATTATCTTTCCGCACCTTTGAAGCACTGTATTATCAAAAAAAATTAATCACCAACAATGCGCAAATACGCAATTATGATTTTTACCATCCCAACAACATTCTGATTTGGGATGGCAAAAATTTAGATACATTGAAAGACTTTTTAGACAGTCCTTATGTCGCTGTAGATCCACAAATTATTGAGAAATACAGCTTTGGCAACTGGATCAGGTATATTTTAAAAAAGGCTCCCTACCAGCAGATCCAACTCCCTCTACAGCAGCCCTCAACACCATTTACATGAGGTCTTGAAGTTCAAGCTGTATATCAATTCCCAATTGCTTTGCCCGTGCGTTAACAACCGCGTGACGCGTCAAAATTTTTCGTGTGCTTTTTGCTAAAGTGGTTGAGCGCATAAACCAACGGTAAAACGCATTTCTACGCTGATATTTTTGCACCCAACGCATGTCTCTACTCGCCTGTAATTGTTCGATAATCGGTTCAACCGTATCCCCGTATGCTTTACGCGATGTGTCAAAAATAAAGTTATACTCGGGCGGTAGCTTTTTGAGTGTAACGCGTTTTTCTTCGACCCATGCATCCAGTAATTCCTGCAATACAACCTGATCCCAACGATCAGGCTCAGCCAACTGTCTTTTTTCCCACTCATCAACCAATAGACGTGCATTTGGGGTATCGTTGATAAACAACGTGGCACTAATTAAACGATTATTATGAATATAGTGCACCGCAATATCTTCTGTGATTGATTCAAAATAAGGTCGAATATCTTCGAGAATAATCGCATCGGCATCTATATACAAAATCGGCCCTTGTAGCTCATGCCGAACTTTTGCAATATAACATGGCTTAAAAGCAATAATTTTTTGCCAATCATCTTTGGAAAAGCTTTGAAAATGTACATCTATACCAAATTTATTTGCCGAGCATTTTAAAATATTCGCATGCTTCGTATATAACTTATCGTTCGTATGGAAACCAAAAACTGTTAACATTACCGATCCTGTAAAACCTGAAAAACACTCAAGGCTATTTTATATTTAATTACAAATACTTAAATCTATAAATCATCGAACACTTATACTTAAAATTTAACGTATAAATGCAAAAATTACAGAGAAAGTACTTCTATTCTCACTCAAAATATTCCGCCAAAATCATAAAATACAATGATGACCAAACTCAATCTAAGGAAGATCTCTAACTCATATCCAATATATTAGTTGAACCCACCAAACTCATCAATTTAAAGCGACCAATCACATCATATATCTCTAGCGGCACCGCATTCAGCAAGACACTATTTGCAAAAAACTACTACGCAGAACTAGCTTTTAGCACTTATAATCCTATTATAGTTATAGCGATGACTTTGTATTAAAATCTAATTATATAAAACGGTGTGTAAGATGACTCAAACAATTCAAGTATTTGTAGGTTGTGATCCCAATAATTGTGACTTAGAACAAATGATGGTTCTTGAATATAGTCTTCGTAAGCACACTTCGCATCCGGTGAATATTACTTGGATGCAACTGAGTCATGACACAAACAGTCCTTGGTACACCAATCAGGAGACTGGTGAGGGATGGCGTACTGAAAAATGGGCTACTCCTTTTTCTGGTTTCCGTTGGGCCATTCCTGAATCGTGTAACTTCGAAGGTCGCGCAATTTACATGGATGCCGACGTCATTGTACTTTGTGATATTGCAGAACTTTGGTCTCATCCAATGCAGGATGATGCCATTGTTATCGCTAAGGGTGGCAAAAGCTCAGCACGTCTATGTACTTGTGTATGGGATTGCGAAAAAGCCAAACAATATCTTCCTGCATTGAAAGACATTCAAGCCAATCCAGATGCACATAAGAATTTAATGCGCCTTCTAAAAGAAAAACCAAATCTCGTACAACCTTATCAAGATTCTTACAATAATATTGATGGCGAAGGGATGTCGATTGAACAGATCAAAATTCTACATTACTCAGATATGGGCACGCAGTTCAGTCATAAGTATTCATTACCTCGTCTTGAAGCAACAGGCCAAAAGCACTGGTTTGATGGTGAAATCATGCCTCACCCTCGGGCAGATTTAATAGCACTTTTTGATCAATATTATGACGAAGCGCTAGCTGCTGGATACAAACCAGAACAATATATGATTGAACCTTTTGGCGCTTTTACCAAAGCAACTCAAGCCAACTATCACGGCAATAAAATTACACGCCCAGGGCAAAAAGAATCTTGGTTCACTCAAAAGCTCAATAAATTAAAGTCTAAACTCAGTGGCAACAAATTTAGACTAGATGACTAAAGCTTAAAGTGACTGCTTTAGTCACAACTTAGCCTATTTTTTAAAATGTTCAACCTGAATGACTTGTTTATGATTCCTAAAAAGCTACAGACCTTGCAATTATTTTTTTCAAACTTGTGTTTTAGAAATATTTATAAAGTCGTTTACAAACTGAGTCATTCAAATCAATACAAACATAATCGCCGTTTTTGGCCGTATTATCAGGTTGAACGTGATACTGAAAATGGTTTACAAAAACTTTTTTTCAAACAGAAGTTGGTCGTCGATAATACACAAGCTGTTTGTACAGAAAACAAACTATGCATGATGATTGCAACTGGGCCATCAGTCCAACAAATCCCTCCCGAAGCTTTTACCCGCTCCGATATAGATTATGTTGGATTAAATGGCGCAATTTCGATGCCTAATGTTGTGTTTAAACATTATGTCATTATTGACCATAATTTCGTTGAGAGCCGTTTTGATTTAGTGTTGAAAGTTCTCAATAGCAATTGTACGTTTTACACTACACCACGTTGCTTAGATCTGATTTTACGAAAAGTTTTATTTCAGGATATCCAATGTAACATTAGAGTAGTAGAGCCTATTACTCGCGGTGAAATTGAACCAATCTTACAGCCTAAAAAAGCTGTCGACATGCAAAAAAATTATTTCTATACCAACAATCAATTGGGTTTTTCAACTCAAATATATACCGCGATCTTTGATTATTTTACTGTAGCCTACGTTGCACTACAGATTATTCACTCACTCCGCTATCAAGAGATTTACTTAGCTGGGTTAGACATGAATAATTTTACCCAACCCCGTTTCTATGAGAGTGCTGAAAATAAACAACCAACGCTTTTAGACAGATCATTGGATTTCACATTACCAGCCTTCGACTTAGCAGCACAGTTCTTTAAGGCTCAAGGAATTACCGTATATAACCTTTCTGAACATAGCGCTGTGGAAGCATTTCCAAAAATAAATGCAAAGGACTTATTTAAATCCCAATAAAATGCATCCGATTCAAGTTTATTTTTTCGAGTGCTGACTAAAAATCTAAGAGTGAGTGCTTAAAATATTGTCCTCGCACAAAATGCTTATCCAATATCTGACGCTCTTTCCCCGCAAGTTTTATGAGATTCGGATACTCATCTGGTGACTCATGAATAGCTAAATCAATGAGGGTCTTTTCTTTAACCCATTTATTTTTAACTTGATAGAAAAACGCATTTTTATCACAATTGATTAATACCATACTCGGTACTAAATCTCGCATCACCTTCTGACACGCGACATAAGCCACAAGATACTCTAACCGACCAATACGCTGAAAATAGTCTTGAGAATTATCATAGTTGGCTTGGATATATTGGATATATTGCTTTGGTCCGAGATCAATCGCCTTAAAAAGTTCATCAAACCATAATTGATAAAATGGATTCTTTTCTACACTCGCCAGTAACCAATTTTCAATCACGGGAAAATCAGCCAGCGTCGTATTTTTTTTCCGATAATAGGCAAAGCTTTGTGTTCCTGTTTGCTGGATGAGATTTTCAATCCAATCTAATTTTTTATAAACAATAATACTTGCATCCAACCAAATCCCACCATAATGATAAATCAAGTCAAAACGGATTAAATCTGCGCGTTGCTGGGATGTTGCTTTTTGCAAAATAGGTGAGGTTAGGTCAAAACTAATAAAATCTGCGACATTATTTGGATTTAACAGATTCACAGTATAGTCAGGATGTAATTTCTGAATATGATCAATACAATGCCGAACCAAAGCTGGCATGTTCCCTTCCCAATAGATCCATATCTTTTTAGGTAATTGAACGCTTTGATTCTCTGGCTTAGCCTGTAAAACGATCTGATCTGCATAGTTATCTATGGCATCACATTTATTTCGTTGTTTTAAATTAAGCAGTGTATAAAACTTTAAAATATAAAATAACTTTTTAAAAATTTTCATTTTAGTCGATCATTTAGCCTTGTATCGAAACACCTTAGGACAATTACAAATACTTATGCTTCACCGCATAAAATTTGTCACGCCACATTCGTTTTTGCTTTTTAACCCCATAAGAAAAACTTCGACCTTCTCTTTCTTTACGAGAAATTCCTTGTGCGGCTACAGTGCCCAAAATATCACTGTCTAGACCCGCTGGTTTGACCAATGCAGGCCATACTCCTAAACCTTTCCCATTTTTACTGAGCCAAGTTTGAAAGAAAATATCAACAGGCATGGTCATTGATTTTCCTGCGTGTATAAACGATTCAGCGCCTTTGCGTGACCAAACTAAACCGAGACCGCGAATAGGGAAATAAAAAGCGTGCCATAAACTCATGCCATCAATATTCGTAACATCTTTGCTTAGTTTTTTCTTTTTGGCTGCAATATTGATCAAATACCAATCTAATTCTTTATGCTGATTTAGATAGGTAAGTACGCCATCAAGCTTGTCTTTAAACTCTTGATTAATCTTCATATCATCTTCAAGCACAACTAAATAATCAGCATCTGTCGTTAGAAACTTCTCCGCGCAACCGTAGTGACTCAAATAACACCCCAACTCTGAATTCATCAAACTACGACCCAGTGCTTGATTCGCACCATGATCATCATAGTTTGTAAACTCAGTGAGTGCTTTGCCTCGACCATCGACCGCAGAAAAGCGCTCAAAAGGCCAATTGACTTGATCCAACTGCTGTGTTGCTCGCTCAAGTCGTTCCTGACTGCCGTCCAAATTAATTAAATAAGTAACAACTTTCATCATGAACCTTTAAACCAAAACGGAATGGGGTAAATAGTCTGCTAATTTTTCATGCATTGCATCACTGATCTGCTTTGCAGCATCGCTACTCAGCTGATCCAAACTTTGAATACAACCATATTTAATTTCGGGATTTTGAAGCGCCTGTATAAAACTATTCAAACTATCCTGATTTTTAAGATACGCCAGTTCAAGATCAGGCTTCAACTCCGCCTGCTGTTTTTGAATCTTAATATGGTTCATCAGTGAAATTGGATTTAGCTGTTCTACACTTCGAAATTTAAACTTGATCTGTGTTTCTAAACGCTGCGGATGCGCAAGCAAATAATCCTTTAATGCATCACGATCTACAATATGAGGATAATGATGAATTTCAAAGAACTTATTGAAGCCTAAAATATCCGCACCAAGCATCTGCGCAATCATATGCTTAGGCTGTATAGGTTGACCCAATTGACGACTCATAAACTGGCGATATTTCAGCTTGGCTTTAAGCGCAAAGCTACTTTGCCAGTGACCATAGACCACCAAATGATCATCTTTTAAGAAGTCTTCAATTTTTGCTGGCGAATTAAAAAAGAAATCATCATTCAGGTAGATAAAATAATCCGACAATCCCTCAATATTCCAAAGCATCGTTTCAATAGAACGTGTATTGAATGTGGGCAAGTGCTGTTCAAAACCTTTGAAAATTTCGCGGTGATCGACCACCCGAATTTTATCCTTAGCACATAGGCCCTGCGCGACAAACTCATCAATAAATTCAGGACGTTGATTGTCCGCTACAACATAAATATGACGACAAAAAGGAACATATTTTAAAATTGAAGCAATATTGTAATAAATTTCATTATTGCTGGCGAAACGCGTATCACTGATCGCATCAGAGGCATCTTCACCCGTCAAATATTTATGGCGCTTTTTTTTCAGTTCAATGTCATTACCATCTACCCAGGCAATCACAACATCAATATTTTGCATTCGCTTGATCACTTCAAAACATGAGTCTACTTAGTGGCAATTATTGCCACGCATCCTTAATCCACTGCGATGGCAATACATAGCGATACCATTTCCCACCGCCACCATGAATCGCGTCAGGTGGATTGATCTCACCATGGAAAATAATGATTTTAACGCCTTCAGGTTTCACAGGCGGCTTGAAATATGCCAAAGGAATCTTTTGTAGGCAGTGATATTTATAGCTCTTACACCAACTATCTGGCCAGTAAGACAACTTTTTCTCTTGATCGACATACCATGACAAATAGGCTTGCTCATTACGAAACTTCTGACGAATTTCATCAAAATGTTCACGGAAATAAGGCATTAATCCCGGGAAAGCGCCCAATTTAAAACGGTAAACCGAGCTATTACCTGTAATACGCCACGGGCGTTTCCAATCATGAATAATCAGAAAATCCCCTGGGTGGGTAAAGAAACTGTCAATATTGTCAACAATCACCACATCCAAATCTAGAAATAATGCATTCCCCTTTAAACCATACAAATCTGGTTCAAATGTAGACAGCTTATTCCACCCTCGTTCAGGACTCCCCGGTGGTAATGCCAATGGTGGAATCGGAAAACATTCAACTGCAGGGTCAATTCCTTCAGAACGATCTGTTAGGCAGACCATTTTGAAATCAACCGTGGTATGACGTTTCACCATATTATATAAACGATTGACGTACTCGGCCCCATATTTGGTGCCCCATTTCATGCACAACACAACATTTTGTTCTGCTTGGGTATCAGCCTGTTTTAACAGTGCATCGTTCACGTTTTCCTGCATGTTCTATCATCCACCAGCATTCTGTTTCATATCATAACATCTCTGACAAGAAGTTAGTGTATGGCTTTTTCAAAGCCTTCATAATACTCAAAATAGTTTGTGCTATGATACGAAGTCGCTTTTTACAAATCAGAAATGGTTTGAATCCAAGCTCCCATATGAAGAATATAGAATCAGGTTGATATGAAAATAGCAGTTGCAGGCACCGGTTACGTCGGCCTTTCTAATGCCATGATCTTCTCACAACATCATGAAGTTATTGCACTGGATATCATCGACACAAAAGTCGACATGTTGAATAAAAAAATATCTCCGATTCAGGACGCAGATATATCGACATTTTTAAGCGAGAAACCGCTTAATTTTCGTGCTACAACTGACAAATATGAGGCTTATCGAGGCGCTGATTTTGTCATTATTGCGACACCTACCGACTACGACACAAAAACCAACTATTTCAATACTCAAAGTGTCGAAAGCGTAATCCAAGATGTAGTTGGAATTAATCCTCAAGCAACCATGGTTATTAAATCCACGGTGCCCGTAGGGTTTACTCAGAAAGTAAAAGCACAATACAACACCGAAAACATTATTTTTTCTCCAGAGTTTTTACGTGAAGGTAAGGCTTTACATGACAATCTTTATCCTTCACGTATTATTGTCGGTGAAAAATCAGAACGTGCTCAATTGTTTGCAGACATGTTGATTGAAGGTGCCATTAAAAAAGATAGTCCAGTATTATTTACAGACTCTACAGAAGCTGAAGCAATTAAATTATTTGCCAACACTTACCTTGCAATGCGCGTCGCTTATTTTAATGAACTCGATACCTATGCGCAGTCCTTCGGTCTGGATACCCGTCAAATTATTGAAGGCGTATGTTTAGATCAACGTATTGGCAACCATTACAATAACCCATCCTTTGGTTATGGTGGCTATTGTCTACCTAAGGACACCAAGCAACTTCTTGCCAATTACAATCAAGTGCCAAGCAACCTAATTCAAGCGATTGTCGATTCCAACAGTACACGTAAAGACTTTATTGCAGATTCCATTATTGCCAAAAACCCAAACACTGTTGGTATCTACCGTTTAGTGATGAAAAGTGGCTCAGATAACTTTAGGGCTTCAGCTATCCAAGGCATTATGAAACGCATTAAAGCCAAAGGGATTAATGTGATTGTCTATGAACCAACTTTAAATGAAGAAGAATTCTTTAAATCAAAAGTAGTCAATAATTTAGATCAATTTAAGCAGCAAAGTGATGTCATCATTGCCAATCGCAAGTCTCAGGACTTAAGTGATGTTGAAGATAAAATTTATACTCGTGATATTTTTGGAGGTGATGAATGAAAGTTTTAGTCACAGGTGCAGCAGGTTTTATTGGTTTTCATGTTGCTAAAAAGTTGCTTGAACGTGGTGATAGCGTTGTCGGCTTTGACAACATGAATGATTATTATGATCCTACGCTAAAACAAGCACGTGTTGATTTATTAAATCAAACAGCCACCCAAAATGCAGGACAATTCGAGTTCATTCTAGCCAATCTTGCCGATAAAATAGCAGTTGATCAATGCTTTCAACAGCATCAGTTTGATCGCGTCATTCACTTGGCCGCACAAGCAGGCGTGCGCTACTCACTTGAAAACCCAATGAGTTATGTCGAAAGCAATATTATTGGCTTTACCAATATTATTGAAGCATGTCGTTATGCGAAAACACCGCATCTCACTTATGCCAGCACAAGTAGCGTCTACGGTGCCAATACCACCATGCCATTTAGTGAAAAACATGGGGTCAACCATCCTGTGCAATTTTACGCTGCCACCAAACGTGCGAATGAGTTAATGGCTCATAGTTATAGTCATTTATTCCAACTGCCAACCACTGGCTTACGCTTCTTTACGGTCTATGGCCCGTGGGGTCGCCCAGACATGGCTTTATTCAAATTCACTAAAAATATCATTGAAAACAAGCCAATTCCTGTATTCAATCATGGTAACCATACCCGTGATTTTACGTTTATTGCAGATATTGTCGAAGGTGTGATTCGCTCAAGCGATCAAATTGCACAAGCCAATCCAAACTGGGATAGCAACCATCCAGATCCATCGACCAGCAATGCGCCTTTCCGTGTCTTTAATATCGGCAATAATAATCCTGTTAAATTGATTGAATATATTCATGCAATTGAAAAAGCATTAGATAAAGAAGCCATTTTGGACTTATTACCTTTACAAGCAGGCGATGTACCCGACACTTTTGCTGACAGTACAGCCTTGGAACAAAGTGTAGGCTATAAGCCTTCAGTTTCAGTTGAAGACGGCGTCCAACAGTTTGTACAGTGGTATCGAAATTTCTACCAAGTTTAAAGGCGAATGTGGTCATTAAGCTGTACAAAATAAAACCCCTAATTTTTTATGATTAGGGGTTTTATTTTCCATGATATTTAAATCGACAATCTTAGATATAATCAATTTTAATTGTCAGGCTTTTTAATCATTAAAGAGCATCTGCACAGTATTCAAATAATATCCTATTTCAGAATATCGAATAATCAAATATTTTTTTAAATTAATCCAATAATACTCTGTAGGCCACATTAAGAGCGCCATAAGGCTCCCAGTTTGATATCCCACTCAGCAGGAGAAATAACCATACGCCCTGCGTTTGGTGTTAATGTAATTTCGCTAAACAGTATTGCATCTTGCGACAATAAAAAATCTATTCGGCTATAGCCATATTCCAAACAAAGTTTTTCAGATAACTCCATCATCTTCTTCATCCTGCAAGGCTCAATAACTGGTTGCGGTGTATTTTCTTTCAAGTCAACGGTGAACGGCTGTAATGACCAAGAAGTATCATAAATATTTGAATATTCAGTACCATCATGCCCACGAACATCAACCTCAACATACATCGGTTGCCCTTCAAAACAGTGAACTCGGCAGGTCGTAATAGTCGCAAGTGTTTCAGCATCACGATATAAATCAACATAATGCTCCGCCAAAATAAGCGGCGAAATATTTTTATAGTGCCACTCGCGTTTGCGGTAGTACATATTCATCTTTAAACTATTTTTGAGCTTAATTTCTGTCCGATTAAAATCAAATGAATCTTTATCATGACAAATCGTAGCACTTCCACTATCGTGCGTGCATTTTAAAACAAACCGGTTTGGAAATTGATCAAAATTGATATCATTAAAATCACAATATGTCCCAATCAATGGAACCATATATTCTTCACCAATTCGATCTATCACCAGCTCTCTGACAGCGAATTTATCTGCTAATTTAGTGTGTAGTGCGCTTCTTTCAAAAATCATTCGCGCAGTCACTTTCTCATTAAAACTTTCTGGTTGATTAAAATTTGGGGTATATCCCAATTTATTAATAAACCTTTTTGTTAGATATTTTTCATCCGAAACAAACATCGTTCTAATTACTTTTGCTTGATATATAAGATTGTTAATCATTGGTTAAATTTTAAATACATCTCATTTTTACCAAATGATAACAAATTTATTCAATTGTGTATGCTTTGTGAATATTATATTTTTTCAGAAACTAATAGATAATGTGGTATTGATCATTTTAAAATCAAAATTAGTCAATAAAAATAAAATAGAGAAAATAAAAAAGGGCTCCGAAGAGCCCTTTTCACATCAAATTACTTATTTTACATAAGTCAACCAATGTGCATATTTCGGATCTTTACCTTTAACCGCATTAAAGAATGTGGTTTGAATTTGTTCAGTAATTGGGCCACGCGTACCTGAACCGATTTCACGGTCATCATATTCACGAATTGGCGTCACTTCAGCAGCCGTTCCTGTAAAGAATGCTTCATCTGCAATATAGAACTCATCACGGGTAATACGACGCTCAACCACGTCATATCCTAAATCTTTTGCAATGGTAATAATGGTTTGACGTGTAATACCATCCAGTGCACCACCTGCGATGTCTGGCGTATGTAATACACCATCTTTGACCAAGAATACGTTTTCACCAGAACCTTGACATACATAACCTTGTGGGTCGAGCAACATTGCTTCGTCATAACCAGAATGTGCCACTTCTTGGTGAGCCAAAATCGACAAAGTGTAATTACCTGACGCTTTTGCTTTACACATCGTCACGTTTGGATGGTGGTGAGTAAACGATGAAGTTTTCACACGAATACCTTTCGCCATCGCTTCATCACCGAGGTAGGCACCCCAACTCCACGCAGCAACAACAGCATGAATAGTATTATCTGTGGCAGCAATACCCAGCTTTTCCGAACCAATAAAGATAATTGGACGCAAGTAACAAGATGCTAATTTATTTTCACGAACCACATCAATTTGAGCTTGCTCTAGTGCTGCTTGATCAAATGGAACTTTCATTTGATAAATTTTTGCAGAGTTCAATAAACGCTTAGTGTGTTCTTTTAAACGGAAAATAGCCGTGCCATTCGGTGTTTCATAGGCACGGACACCTTCAAACACACCCATGCTATAATGCAAGGTATGTGTTAAGACGTGAGTTTTCGCTTCACGCCAGTCAACCAATTGTCCATCTTGCCAAATAAAACCATCACGATCAGCCAAATTCATGACACACACTCCAAATTTATATACACAGTCATGTTACCCAATGCTCACAATTGAGCTTGGATCAATTAATCTTTGCCATAATTTGCAAACGATCACTCGGGTATCGCGCCAGTCCGCAGCATTTACTTGCATGGATTGATTCGCAAGGGCTAAGCGGTGGCTCTCGGCTCGTTCACTGAGATAAGCTTGAATCAATGCGGTCGCATCGTCGCTGGATAAGCAACTGGCTTTTGCGGCGTCTTCAAGGATTCGTACATTGTCGGAATAATGGGCAAGATCTGGATGAGACCCACTCCACGCCAACACAGCATACTGTGCCATAAATTCGATATCGACGATACCACCTGCGTCTTGTTTTAAATGAAAAATTCCATCTTTTTGTTGTTCTTTAGAAGAACCCAAATGGTCTTTCATTTTCTGACGCATGTTCAACACTTCTGCACGTACATTTTCTTCATCACGCGGTTGCGTCAAAATTTGGCAACGCAGTGCTTCAAACTTATCACGTAGGCTGGCCTCACCTGCAATCGAACGAGCACGCACCAATGCTTGATGCTCCCACATCCATGCACTTTTCAATTGATATTGCTCAAAAGCCTTTAAACTCGTCACCAATACCCCAGCTTCCCCTGATGGACGTAAGCGGGTATCAATTTCATAAACCCGACCATCAAGCGTTTGAGTCGTCATTAGTGACATAAATTTCTGAGCTACCCGCATGGCAAATTCAAATCCACTGATGGCCTTTAACCCATCAGTATCAGCCTGCTCATCCATATAATGAATAAAGACCAAATCTAAGTCTGAGCCATAACCCAGCTCAATCCCGCCAACTTTACCGTAGCCCACGACTGCAAATGCCAAATGATCAATCGAACAACGTTGACCGTCCGTATCAAGCGGATAACCATGTTTCTTTGCGGTGATTTGGTAAGCCAAATTCAAAGTTGTACTGACCGAAACCTCTGCAATATCCGTCAAAGCATCAGATACTTTCATCAATGGGCTTTCTGCCAAGACATCGCTAGCCGCGACTGCCAACACATTGGATTTTTTGAATAGGCGCAGTACACGCATCAAGTCTTCAACATCATCCAGCTCAATGCGGAGTAACTGTTGACGTAGCGAATCTTCCAAATCTTGACGGCGAGGCAGCTCAAAATCCATTGACAAGAATTCATCCAACAGCACTGGATAATGGGTTAATTCTTCACAAATCCATGGGCTCACCGTTGCCATTTTGACTAAGCGTTGTAAAGCCCCTTTGCTCTCAATCAACATGACAAAATATACGGTGCGTCGCATCACTGACTCCACCAAGGGCATGAGACGTAGCAATGCGGCTTGTGGTTTATCTGACTGTAAAATCGCTTCAATCAAATGTGGCCAAAACATCTTTAAACGTTGTACCGCTTTGGCAGGCAATTTTTTTAACGCATGACCATGCCAAAACTCGTGTATAAGATTTTTCGCCCCCTCATCCAAGACTTCATTTAAACGCGTCTCAAGTTGACTAAAACTTTCCACAAAAGGGTCATGTTCTTTTTCTTTAATTAAATGCTCAAACTGGTAAATGACTTTGGCGCGCTTTTGGTTTAAATACTCAATAAATGTATCCCAACTTGCGAAGCCCAAAGTATCAATCATACGCTGACGCAGTTCAGGTTCTGTTGGTAAAGACTGGGTTTGTTGATCATTCAAGGCTTGAATCGCATGCTCTACACGGCGCAAAAACAAATAAGCATCTTCTAGCTCATTGACTGCTTGCCCATCCAGTAGACCCACTTCACCCAAATGATGCAAGCTGACTAAACATTGACGGTCTTGTAACTCTAATTTTGCCCCGCCATAAATTAATTGGAACACTTGTACAATAAATTCGACTTCACGAATACCGCCCGCACCTAACTTAATATCGTCTTCAATATTACGGCGTAGCACCTCACGCTCAATCATGGCTTTCATTTCGCGCATGGCTTCAAAAGCAGTGTAATCGACATACTTACGGAATACGAAAGGACGAGTCATGCCCAATAACGCATTCCCCTCTTTTCCACCCGTAACAATTCGCGCCTTGATCCACGCATAGCGCTCCCACTCGCGCCCATGCTGACTTAAATATTTTTCCAGAGCGGCATGACTAATCGCCAGTGCTGAACCGTCACCCCAAGGACGCAAACGCATATCTACACGGAAAACAAAACCATCCGCAGTGATATGGTCCAGCAAATAAATCAGCTTCTGTCCCCACAAAATACAAAACTGTTGTACATCAATACACTTGCGCCCATCTGTTTCACCCTGCTCGTCAAAGGCAAAAATCAGATCAATATCACTGGACAAATTCAGCTCTTGTGCACCGAGTTTCCCCATCGCAACCACGATTAAATCTTGAAGTTTATGGTTATAGCCTACAGGTTGCCCATATTTAGCAATCAAGGGTACTAATGCAAATTCTTTAGCAACGCATATCGCCGCATCAGCAAAATCAGAGAGCTCGCGCGTCAAGGTCATCACATCAATCAACTGATTGGCATCTTGCCAAATCCAACGAAACATGAGGCGTGCCCGTAAAACACGGAGTGCGCGCATCCATGTATTTTCATCACTTATATCTTGTAAAGTCTGCTGAACTACAGCAAAAATTTGTTCGGTCGTCAGTGGCTGAGAAAATTGATCAATAGCATAATCTTTTTCGATATCAATATGATGTATAGATAGGACTTGTTCAGCATATTGACTTGCGCGCAATGTCTTTTGCAATTGCTCAGCATTCATGATCGACCCTTTCACATTATTTTGGTTATTTATAACAGCAGATCATGATATTAAGCGAATTATTTTTATAAAGAAAACATGATTATTCAATAAATTCTTGTTGGGGCGAAACCAAAGACAAAGCTTGGTGTGCGCTGTTTGAGCGCGGTAAGCTGACGATGAAGGTTGACCCAACGCCCTCTTTAGACGTTACAGAAATTTCGCCTTTATTTAAGTCAACGAAACGTTTGCAGAGTACTAATCCTAGACCCGTACCTTTTTCCCCCGCTGTACCTTTAAAGCTGATCGTCAACTTCGGTTCAAATAATGATTCAATTTGCCCATGCGTCATGCCTAAACCTGTGTCTTGAATATAAATATCAATAAAGTCATCGCGCTGTTTAGCATCAATCGTTACCACACCATTGCCATGCATATGGGTGAATTTGAGTGCATTTGAGACCAAGTTCTGAATGACAGAGGTCACCATATTGATATCGGCAAAAATTCTTAAATCATCAGGGACACGGTCGATCAGTTGAATATTTTTATTGACCGCTAGACCATTTAGTACATCAAAGACAATTTGTGAAGACTGTTTAAGTTTATAATGAATCGGATGGTAGAAAGAACGCCCTCCCTCCGCCATAGCCCAATTCAGCAAGCTTTCTAACAAGCTATAAGTCGATTGGGCAGTATCATGTAAATAGTCTGCAATACTTTGTATACCCAACTCATCCAAACTCTCACGCTCTTCAGCCAACACCTCTGAGAAGCCAATTAAGCCATGAAACGGTGCCCTTAAATCATGTGCAATAATTTGGAAAAACTTGGTTTTACTGACATTCATAGCCACTTGCTGCTCATATAACTCCTTAAGTTCGGCATTTTCCATACGCAAATACAGAATATTAAGAAAACTCATTGCAAGCTCTTTCACACTGTCAATCGCATCTCGATCAAAAGCATCCTGTTGCTCATCAAACAAAATCAACTGACCAATCGACTTTGCATCCTCTTTTAAGTCTATTGCGACCATTCGATGATGCACAAAGCCCAAATCGGAGAGAGATTGCGACATTTTTTTATAATTTGGATGTTGTACATCTATAAAGAAATGGTCATCAAAATAAACTGAAAAATTGCTTTCAGCGGGTCGATGAACAGCGTTAAAGGAATTTTGAGCAACATACCAAATATAAGGCTCATCTATAAATGTTAAAATCGCTGTTCTTGCTCGCAAAATTTTTCTTGCAAACTTAAGGAAGCTTTGAATTTTGTTATCTTGAGTATTTACACCCAATAATAAAGATAAGTGACAAGCACTTAATTGTTCTGTATCAGACCCGATTTCCAGTAATTGAATACCCATTTCTGCCTCATCTTTTGTGATTTTATCGGCACAAACCCATTATTTATTCTATGTATTAGCAAACTTTCACTATTAAAACAATATAAAAATACAACAATACGATGATGGCATTTAACAAAAAAATCAACTATGGCGAGACTTTATCTTTGGATTTATTTTACTATTTGAAAAAACATGATTTATCTGTACTTTTATAACTTCAAGTCATCAACAGCCTCAGCCATAAATTTCGGGCAATAAAAAACCCCAAGACTGAATATGCTTGGGGTTTTTAATATCTTGGTCCCGAGGGTCGGAACCAATTTTTTATTACCAAGCAAGTACTTACTTAAATAGTGTGGAAGTCTGTGGAGAAAAGTACTTGAGAAACAGAGAAAAACAAACAAATATTTAAAGGGATTTGTAATTAATGCTCAAAAATTTAGGTCATAAAAAAAAGAGGTTACAAAAGTTACAGATTTCAAGAATAGGTATTAACTATATGTTTTTAATAATTAAATATTTATTTTATAAAGGTAACATTTAGGTTACTTTTAAGTTACATGTAACCATTTAAAAAAGTTACAAATGTAACCTCATATCTATTTGTTTTTAATATATTTATTGGATTTAACCCAATTCCTGTAACCTCATGTAACCCCATAAAGGTTACAACTTTTTCTGTTATTATTCATGTGTTTATATATTGTTTTTTATGGGCGTAACTTTTGTAACCCCATTTTTACTTCGACTTTTAAAAGGCTTTGTTGCACAAAGATTTAAAAATTAAGATTTCCCATATCTACTCAAATTTAAGTGGCAACTTGGGTGTGAGGTCTGCCTAAGTCCGTAAATTTATTTAAGACTGCCACACGTGCATGAATTTCATTGACTTGGCTTTGAAAGTTTCTCGCACAGAGTTTATCCCCCAATAATTTGATGCAATGCATCTTGGTTTCAACTAAACTTCGCCGATGATAGCCTGCCCATTTTTTCCATAGTGTCCTGCCTAAACGTTTAATTGTTCGAAGTAATTCATTTCGCTCTAACGAGCTGATCTTTGTATCTTTCCAAGGTTTCGCATTTTTTCTTGGCGGAATCACCGCATGCGCTTGCCGATCTGCAATGACTTGACGGCATTGCTTGGTGTCATAAGCTCCATCGGTATAAACAGAGTCAATCTGCTCATCTTGTGGAATCTGATCAAGTAAATCACCAAGTACCTGTGAATCACTCACATTATTGGTCGTGAGCTGAACATCGCGTATTTGCTGGGTTTTAGCATCTATACCAATATGTAATTTACGCCATTGGCGACGATATTCAGGCTGATGTTTCTTACGTTTCCATTCACCTTCACCTAGAAATTTCAAACCAGTGGAGTCGATAAGTAGGTGGAGCCCATCACTACTTTTTTGATAACAAATCGAAATATCAATATGCCTTTGTCTTCTGCAAATGGTGGAATAATCTGGCGCTGTCCAATTTAATCCGCAAAGTTTAATCAGGCTTTTCACAAAGCCAGTGACCATGCGTAAAGACAGACGAAATAAGGATTTAATCATTAAACAGCATTGGATGGCTGTGTCGGAATAAGTTTGATTTCGACCATGCCTGCCTTGTGGCTGCACATACCATTGAGTCTCAGGACCAAACCAAATTGTTAGATTACCACGATTGATCAAAGCGCGATTGTAGGATGACCAATTGGTTGTACAATAAATTTTAGGCGTAGGCTTATTCATTTGCGAATTATATTGCCGAATAAGACTTTATCGGTAGGTTTGTGCAACAAAGCCTATAAAAACTAGATAACTAAAATCTAGTATCTATAGGAGTTGTATTTCAACTCCTATACCTTTATTAAAATTGAGATTAGTATGAGTAAGAATCCACGCATCGGACCACATGAAGAAATTGAACTTGAATTAATGCGATCGAACAGAAAAAAAATAGCATTATTTGATTTTTTCCCACCAGAATTCGAAGACCCAGTTAAATTTGGTGAAATAAAATTAAAGTTAGAACAAGTTGATCATAAACATCTTAATAAAAAATTAAGTGTATATATTTTTTTCCTTCCCAATGAAGAATTAAGTGCTGACAAGCTTTTCACCTTAATTCAAATTAAGTTCACAAAAGAGGAAATAGATTTAGAGTTAGAGCGGGAAATCGGTTATCTTCTAGGGTATGAAAGAAAAGATATTGAACATTACATTAAATATATTTCAAAAAAATCAAATAGGTAGATTTATTGGGCTTTGTTGCACAAAGCTGTTCTTAAGGGCTTCTTCGGCAATATAATTTCCAAATGAAGAAGCCTACACACAAAATCTACCGCACAACCAATTAGGCCGCATATAACCGAGCTCTCATTAATCGTGGGAATATTGCCATTTGGTTCGATCCAAAAACACAATGGTATGCAGAACCTCAAGGCAAACAAGGTCGAAGTCAAACCTACTCCGACATAGCGATTCAATGCTGTTTGATGATTAAATCTCTATTTAGACTCACTTTACGCATGGTTACTGGCTTTGTTCAAAGCTTAATTAAACTTTGTGGATTAGATTGGACAGCACCAGATTTCACGACGCTTTGTAGACGACAAAAGTATATTGATATTCAAATTAGCTACCAGAAAAGTCGTGATGGGTTACACCTACTCGTCGACTCTACGGGTTTAAAATTTTTAGGTGAAGGCGAATGGAAGCGTAAGAAACATCAGCCTGAATATCATCGCCAATGGCGTAAATTACATATTGGTATAGATGCTAAAACCCTACAAATACGAGCTGTTCAGCTTACAACCAATAATGTCAGTGATTCACAGGTACTTGGTGATTTACTCGATCAGATTCCACAAGATGAACAGATTGACTCTGTTTATACCGATGGAGCTTATGACACCAAGCAATGCCGTCAGGTTATTGCAGATCGGCAAGCACACGCAGTGATTCCACCTAGAAAAAATGCGAAACCATGGAAAGATACAAAAAGCAGCTCGCTAGAGCGAAATGAATTACTTCGAACAGTTAAACATTTAGGCAGGACACTATGGAAAAAATGGTCGGGCTACTATCAGCGAAGTCTGGTTGAAACCAAGATGCACTGCATCAAATTATTAGGAGATAAACTTAGTGCTAGGAACTTTCAAAGCCAAGTCAATGAGGTACATGCCCGTATAGCCATTTTAAATAAATTTACAGAATTAGGCCGACCTCATACCCAAGTTGTAACTTAAATTTGAGCAACTTAGGAAAGCTCTATCTTTAAAATCTTTATGCAACAAAGCCCTTTTAAAATAGAAAAAGCTTTAAATAAAGTAATACGCATCTATATGCATCAAATTGCGTCACTGAGTAGCCATAGAATCGCCTCTAAGCCCTTTAGATCATAGGGGCTAGGTTTTCTATGCTGTTGCATCAAAAACGCGATATTTAGGAACCGCGCAGGCGGGAGAGGAGATTGCGTTTGGTCATGGGGCAAAGGTGAAATTATTGGTTGCTGTGTTTTGAAAATTTGATATTTAATGAATCAAAGAAGATGTCCATTGCCTACCATCGCAGTTGATCATAGTCCTCCAAGACTGGAGGCGGAAACCAATTAAATCTCAGGCATAAAAAAAGCTGACCAATGATAGCCAACTTAGATATAAACAATTGAATTAAAACATTATTACCACATTATTTCTTTGCTTTTTTTAGTAAAATATAGGTGGCTATTCACGCCACGTTTGTAGATAACAGCTCATACTGTTTGAACTTAATCACTTCATCGCCCAGTCTTTCATTGATCTGTTTCAATAGGTTTTGATAGTAAATAATTTCATTGTAATAAAAAACTTTTGCAGCCTTTTCAACATCACCAAAGCCACCCGCATTTTGTGGTACCACACCAATCAATTGAGGTGGGATACGATGCCCTGCTAATTGGTCATCTCGACTTGCAATTTTAATATTATAAAATTCATCTTTAGCCGCGACCTCTGCCAGTGGGATGACATTCACCCCTTTTTCTTTCCCTCCTGGTGTATAGAGCAATAGATTTTTAAAATTGCCTGCTCCTTTTGAATTCTCTAGTGCATCCTCAAGCTCAGTAACATCTGCCTGAGTATGCATGGCATCTGTGATATGCAGAATAAATCCTGCATGTGCACCATTTCTATAATAACGTCGACGAAACAACGTCGCAGATTCATTGAGAAGAATCGCATTGATGCTGCTCAGATAATTCGGGATACCATATACCTCTTGCCCAATGTCTGATTCAAATAAATGAATCATATCCTGTGGCTGAAATACATGATTGTGGGTTTGATCATAATCCAGTTGGTAATAACTGGATAAGTCCAAACCTCTCCGCATGTTTAAGGCGGGACGAGATCCAAGTCCAATAATTCCACCAAAGCGATTTCTTTTGATGTTCGCATAGCAATTTGCAAAGGTTAAAAGGTTCAGTGCCAAGGCATTAAAGTCATGTCGACTTAACAATGGATGAGGAATGAAATCACTGGTTAGGATGTTACGCTTCACAATCAAGGCACTGGTATGATGACTGGTAGCTCTGAACAATTTAGCAGTGGCCAGCATGTCATAAGGTAATTCATACCAGTCCTGCCATTTCGGGCAATAGCCATACTCAAACAAGGTATGACCATCAAGAACAGGTTCCGGCTGGCCAAAGTTGCTACAAACGATGGATTTTTTACTTGGGGCTTCCATTGGAGCAGCTGCGGGTGAGCTGAACCGTTGTAAAGCTTTAGGGACTAAACTTTTTAAGTTCATGATTTGAATACTCGAATTCGGCTACGTTGTACGCCTTGTTGTGATGGATCAATAGTGTCGACAATTGGAGCGTTCTCTAATCCATTCATGATTGCCCAAGCCATATCACCATGACCGTTTTCTGCTGACCGTGTCGTGATCAATGTTTTGTTGCCACCACCGCTTGTTAATGCTTTTTTGACTGAAAGGAATGCTTTGGCCACCGTGGTGAGACCAGCATCAAAATGCAAACGTCTTTTTTGAAACAACTCTTTCGCTCGTAATCCCATGCGAATTTTAAGTTCGGGGTTATAGTTCAGGCGAGTTAGTGCAGGGTAAAACTTAGCCACGTGCTCAGCCACGGCAATACCATTACCTGTGTTATCAATACCGATAAACGTGACGTTATAGCGCCCACACACTTTTTTAATATACAGCGCTTGTTCTTGGGCACTTAGTCCTTTGAACTGTTTCACCTCTAAGATTCGATAGGGTTCAAGCGGAGTACGTGGTGGAGCAATAACTGCTAACGCTGCATTGTCCCCTGTAAAAGATGGGTCATAGCCTAACCAAACCTCACCTTGATAATGCGGAGTCTCATTCGGCTTAAAGTCTTTCCACACTTGCCATGAATCCACCATATTTGGTGTGATTATTTTGAGAGGGAAATAGGAGCCTGAGTCATCAATAAACTCGCAGTCATATAGATTTGAAAATTCATCATCGCCATATTGATTAAGTAGCTTTTGACGATCAAACAGATCACAACCCTTGTCTTCCGCATCCGACAACGTCACAATTTGGCGGGTTTTTCCGTCCGCACATTTCACTGGCATTTTGAGTGCAGCTTTACTGACATCAATTTCGATAGGCAACTTTCTACCGCTATCCGTACCTGTCCAAAATTTATAGGCTTCATGCAAAATACTGGATGGCGTGGACATATAAATTTCTTTATACATTTTCTGCGATGCCATCGCGCTGGCCACTTTCTTGAACTGTAAAAATTTACGAATCCAAAAGAATTCATCCATGATTACATCACCATGACGGCCTTGCGCAGTTAGGGCATTGGTTCCCAAATAGTAAACCGTTGCTTGCTTAACTGGACCGTTAATCACGATTGGATCACCAGTCAATTCAATCCCGCAAACTTCAAGTACAAAGGCTTTGATGTATTCAATGAACTGGTAGGCCTGCGCCTTAGATGCCGACATGAAAATTTTATTCTTTCCAGTTTTGAGCAAGTCAATCAATGCCCATAGTGCAATGATATGGGTCGCACCAATCTGACGCGATTTAAGCAAAATGAAGATGTCACTTTCCTCAATCGCCTGCATCCACTCTTGTTGGTAAAGAAATAAGAAATCTTCAAAG
The DNA here is from genome assembly GCF_044130335.1 of Acinetobacter halobius. Lineage (NCBI taxonomy): Bacteria > Pseudomonadati > Pseudomonadota > Gammaproteobacteria > Moraxellales > Moraxellaceae > Acinetobacter > Acinetobacter halobius. Next base: position 91,993 of record NZ_JBIQOD010000011.1, on the reverse strand, counting down.
GCTTGCTCGAGCAACTTGAGATCATCTTCGGTCAGCTGATTTTTAAGTTTTCGTTTTTTCGGTTTATCGTTACGATTTTCTAGTTTTGGATTGAGATCGGTTTGATTACCGCCCTCACGATAACGCTCAATTCTCGCCCAACGTTCAAACTGACTCCCAATAAAATCCATTTCTTTGTAATTCGCATTGCTCTTACCATCCATGAAAGTCAAAGCCATATATCGAACTTTTAGGCCTAAAGTCACATCATCGAATAAATCCGCCTTTTCCCAACCGTCGCGCTGTTTCCAGCTTTCAACGGTCGAACGATTCTCATCAAGTTGCTTTGAAATTTCAGATACAGACATCCCCATAGCAAACAGGATTCGTCCATGTTGCCGAGGATTTAATTGATCAAAAGTAATAGGTGAGGTCGTATTCATGTGCCTAATGTAGCCTTTTGACCACGAAAGCTATGAATCAAAAAATCCTGATTAAGGCTTATTCAGGATTGGACTAATTGCGAGCAAGTTTATTAGTCAGCAGACTGCATTTATCAGAAACATAGATGGAAATTTATATGGGACTTGCAGGTGAAGGACGTGTAGAAAAACGCTTTCGTGTAGCTCGTGAAGGTCAAACAGTCGATGGACGAGAACTCACTGGACAAGAAATTCAGCAGATGGGTGCAAGTTACAGTCTGGAAAAATATGGTGCTCGAATCAACCTTGAGCATTATTCAGGATGGTCACCTGAACCACCTTTCAATGCCTATGGCGACATCGTCAAAGTTGAAGCCGTACAAGAGGATGGTAAATGGGTGCTCTATAACACCCTTTCAGCCCTACCGAACTTTGTGGCGATGAATAAAAAAGGTCAGAAAATTTATCCATCAATTGAGTTCTATCGCAACTTTGCGGGGACTGGCATCGCCTATCAAGTCGGCCTTGGTTTAACAGATACTCCTGCTTCGCTTGGTACTGAACCCATTAAATTTTCATCGAATCAATTTGCCTTACGCACTCAACCCAACGTGGAGATTTTTATGTCCCTGACAGCTCCAACTGATCAAGACAATTCAGTTCCAAATGACCAAAAAGGCTTTTTTGAGCAGCTTAAAACCTTGCTCACCCCAAGCCAACCGAAAATTCCTGCTCAGCCTGACGATTTTCAAGCGGTGGTGACTCAAGGCCTAGTGACGGCTTTAAATGGTATTAAAGACCTGAATGAAAAGTTCAGCAAATTATCGGCTCCACCTGCGACTACACCCGTCCAACAAACCACTACGCCCGTTGCTCCAGTTGAACAACTTGTGCCTAGTGCAAGTGACCAATTCAGCCAAGCATTAGCCCCAATTCTTCTGTCGATTCAAGGTATGCAAACGCAGATTACTCAGCTCTCAACCACTGCTGTGAACCTGCCTCCCGCTGCAAGCGGTGGTGATACCGACCAGGTTTCATACTAATTCAATCATCTAGGAAATAATCAATTATGGCAGTCGTTCTCAGTCCAGTTGCACGGACAAAACTTTCCTCTTATATCGCAGACATTGCACGTGCCAATAATGTTGAAGATGCACGTCATACCTTTGCGGTTCAGCCTGTACCTGAACAAAAAATTATTGCGGCTTATCAAGAATCTGCAGACTTCTTAAAGATGATCAACGTATTCCCTGTTGATAATGCCAAAGGGGAAAAAATCGGTCTGCAAGTAGGTACAACCGTCGCAGGTACCACGGACACACGTGTCAAAGCGCGTACTCCTGTTCCAGTTGGAAATCTAGATTTACTGGATGAGTATGACTGTACCCAAACCAACTATGACGTGGCTTATTACTGGTCATTGTTAAATGCGTGGAAGCATCACCCTGACTTTAAAGCAAAGCTACAGGCAATGGTGATTAAAGCGATTGCATTAGACAAACTATGTATTGGCTTTAATGGTTTATATCGTGCTCCAACCTCCGACCGTGTAGCCAATCCAATGTTGCAAGACGTGAAAAAAGGTTGGCTACAAAAAATTCGTGACCTTGCCCCTGAGCAACATTATGAAGGTAAAGACGATGGTACGGGTAAATTGGTCACTGCGATCGGTGCAACCCATGAGTTCAAAACCGTCGATGGCTTGGTGGAGTTTGCCGTTGAAGAATATATTGCTGAACAGCACCGTGAAAGTGGTCTGATTGCCATTTGTGGCCGTGGCATTTTAAGTGACAAATATCTGCCATTGTTAAATACCATTCAAGATCCAACCGAGCAGCTGGCTGCACGAACCATTTATGCCAACAAGCAACTCGGCACCTTGCCTGCTATGCACGTTCCGAAATTCCCTGCAAAAACGATTTTGATTACCACGCCTGATAACCTTTCGATTTATCTGCAGTCAGGCACTTTGAATCGTTCTATCGTTGAGCAACCTGAATGGGATCGCGCGGTTGACTTCCAATCTGTGAATGAAGACTTTGTGGTCGAAGACTACAGTAAATGCGTCCTCATCGAAAACATTGAGGTAACAGCCTAATGTCAAATTCAATGCGTCAAGATCGTGAAAAAAAACTAGCTGAAAAGCGTTTGAGAATGGAACTCAGCGCTGATCCACGCTTGCTAAAAAAACGAGTGGCCAAAGGATTAGAAACCGCTCCTGAAAATGCTGCTGTTCAAGCGGATACAGATGCAACAACACCGACGGCTAATATTGAGCTTCGCTTATTCAATCATTTGAACCAGTTGAAAGACAATAAATCGGTGCAGGATAAAATTGAGCTGAAAAAGCAATGGTTACCTGAATATTACGGCTATATCGACGGCTGCCTCGCAATTTCACCTTCAGCTCAAAACACCTCACTAGTGACCTTAATGATTTGGGCAGTCGATGCGGGTCAATATGAATTAGCCGTCCGTATTGCTGAGTATGCCCTTTTAAATGACATGGTGATGCCTGAAGGTCATAGCCGTGGTATTGCAGAATTTATTACTGAGCAATGTGCCAGTGATTTTAATGACGATATTGATCTCGCCATTGAGAATGCGGAAGTGATTCAGCGAATCATTGATCTTGGTGTCGGAGAACAGATGGTCGATCAAGTTCGCGCCAAGATTTTCCGTTCATTAGGTGATGCTCTCAATGAAGCTCAACCTGTAGAAGCCCTGAATGCTTATAAAAATGCGTTGCGACTCAACAGTAAAGTCGGCTGTAAAAAAGAAGTTACAGCACTAGAAAAACTGTTGAACAAGCAATCAACCGAGTCGTCTCCCGACGCCACTGTCGGCTCGCAGGCAGATTCAACGACTGCTTCGGCAGCTGCTGAGTCTGATCCTGCGTCCACCGACTCTACGCCTACGGAGTAAGGATCATGCTGCTAAATGAACCCATTTCTGAACAGGTGGTGCAAAACCCTGAAGCTGACCGTCCAAACGTCAGTATCACAGACTTGCTCGGAACGGTTCGTTTAGACAAGTCCAAAGGTCAGGATCTGCTTGCCGAAAAAATCACACTGGCAATGGACATCATTAATGATCAAGTCCTGTTGCTAAAAATTGAGACTGAAGCGCAGATCCGCAAATACAAACGTGCTGTCTGTTATGAAACAGCAGCACTGATTTGTGAAGACAATTTGGATTTTGATACCACCACGGCAGGTCAATCGCGCGGTGAAAACCAACAAGCAAAAACGCAGTCATTGCGTCGAGTGGTCAACCACACGATCGCAGACTTAACCAATCAAAAACGCAATCGGATCAAACTGGTATGACTACCGTTTATGCCGTCCAAGGGGACACGCTTGATTCAATTGCTACCCGTTATTTTCCGAATAACCCGGTTCAGGTTTTAGCAGACTTGATTGAGCTAAATCCGACACTTGAAAGTGTCATTTTAGTTGAGCACCAAGCTGTGGTTTTGCCTGAAGCGATAACAACATCTACCACCCAAACACTTAAATTATGGGATTAAGTTATGTTAGAGCGCATAACAGCCCCGAAGGGGAAATCAATGAATGATCCGATTTCAATTAAAGGATTACCGTGGTTATTAAAAATTGCTGCTGCCATTTTAGGTGCAATTTTGGCACTAATTTTAAGTGGCGACATCGACACGGAAGGTCGAATCAAAATCACAGTAGGTGTGGTTTTAAAATTCACCATTAGTGTGGCCATCAGTTTATATGGTGGTTCTGCCTTTATTGAATATTACCAACTCACCTCTTACACCCTGATGTCGCAAGGTTTTGTCATGCTGATTTTTGCGGTATTTGGCATGTTGATGATCGGCATTTGGTATCAATCTTTACAGTTGTGGAAAGGCAAAACTGTCAGTGAAATTATCGCTGAAGTGAAAGCAGCCTTTTCAGCACTATTCAAATAAGGATCTCAAAATATGAGTCTTACTTTTGATACAGCATTCGATCGCTTGATTGGCCATGAAGGTAATTTTACAGACGATCCCAAAGATCGCGGTAACTGGACAACGGGTGTGATTGGTAAAGGCCAATGTAAAGGGACTAAGTACGGCATTTCAGCCATGACTTATCCTGATCTAGATATCCGAAACTTAACCCTAGATCAGGCCAAAGCCATTTATAAGCGTGATTGGTGGGATCGGATTAATGCCGATGACATTCATTCTGCAATTGTGTTTCAGGTTTGGGACTTTGCCGTGAATGCAGGCATGGGAACGGCCAAGCGTAAACTGCAAAAAGCGGTCAATATGGCCGAAGATGGGATCATTGGCCCGATGACCATTAAAGCCATCAAAAAAGCAGACCTGAATGATGTTTTAATGAAATTCAATGCTGCAAAACTCAAGCATTACACCAGTTTGAGCACTTGGCCTCGCTACGGTAAAGGCTGGACAATTCGCACGGCTGATCAGCTCAATTATGCGGCCTTGGATAATTAAGGTATGAAAGCCCTTATCCCTTTGAAATCATTTCTTGCAGAAAAATTGCCTGAAATGAGTCAAGACAAATGCCATTTACTCATCGTAAATGGCAACCAAGCTCAAGGCTACATGGAATATACGGTTCGGATTTTATTATTGGATTATCGTGGTGATCCAGTGGAAGTCCTGATGCTGTTGCGCAATTGGCTACAGTCTAAAAATCTGCATTTAGATGCGGCAAAAAAGGACATTCAAATTTCGTTTAGCAGCGAAATTATTGATACCAATACCTTTGACCTTGAAATTGATTTTCCACAACGTGACAAAATTGTTTCAGGTGAAAGTGGGTACCATGTTTGCCCCGAAATGGTTTGGAGTGATGATCAGGATAAATTTGTCCCAGTAGGAACTGAATAAGTGGATGCGATCGTTGGCTTAAACCATTGGCTTGACCAAATTGCCCTGCGTTTAGAACCAGGACAACGACGAGAGTTAATGCGTAGATTGGCTCAAGGTTTAAGAGTTCGGCATCGTGATCGAATCAAGCAGCAGCGTGATCCTGATGGCTATCGATTTATTCCACGCAAGCGCAATCAAATCGGTCGGATTAAGCGTCAAGGTGCGCTGTTTCAAAACATTGGAAAGCAACTTAAAACGGAATATTCATCTGACCATGCTGCCGTCGGTTTTGGTGGACGTACTGCATTTGTGGCCAAAGTTCACCAAGAGGGTGAAAATATTAAGCCGAATAAATTTGCCAAGGCCACACAATACCCGATTCGGAAATTGGTCGGCTTCAGTAAAGATGATGAAAATTGGATTCAATCAGAAATACAAAAATTCTTATTAATATGATCGAACTTAGATGTAAATGCGGAAAATTACTGGGTCGCATTGAAAAAATTACAGTAAAAATTGAAATCAAATGCCCTCGTTGTCGAGCGGTCAATCATTGGAACGCCTAGAGCGTCAGGTTAGATAGCCTAGAGCTACCAACGGAGATGACTTATGTCCCCGAAAACTAACCCGAATACTTTAACCAAACCAACGTATAACGCTTCAGGTCGTTCATTTTCAGGTTGGTTAGGTGGTAAATCACAACTGGCACGTACCATCATTGATATGATGCCTGAGCATAAACATTATTGTGAAGTGTTCGGTGGTGCTGGATGGGTGCTCTTTAAAAAATCGGCATCAACACTGGAAACCATTAACGATGTGAATGGCGATCTAATCAATCTGTATCGCGTCTTTAAATATCATCCTGATGCACTCGAAAAAGAATTTGAAATGCAACTTTTGAGCCGCGAAGAGTTTGAACGATTGAAGGCTGAAAATAGTAAATCCTTAACAGATATTCAGCGCGCAGCGCGTTTTTATTACCTGCTTCGCACTTGTTTTGGGGCGAAAATTGCAGAGCCAAATTTCTTCTCCCATGTGGAACGTAAACCACATTTAAAACTAGGAGACGAATTAAAAACTGTATTGTCGACCATCCATCAACGCCTTCAAAAGGTTAATATCGAAAACCGAAATTTCGACACTTTAATCAGTAAAATGGATCGCCCTGATACCTTATTTTATTTGGATCCGCCCTATTACAATTGTGAAAATTACTATGGTAAAGATATTTTTAGCCGTACTGACTTTGAAAAATTGCGAGACTTACTCAAAAATATTAAAGGTAAATTCATTCTGAGCCTAAATGATGTCCCTGCAGTCCGAGAACTTTTTGAGGGCTTTTACTTTCATACCAAACAAATACGCTGGTCATTAAACTGTAATTCTCAAGATGAAAATAACGGGAAAGAACTTATTATTACCAATTTTTAAATTCCTGAATAAGCGTTAATCAGGATACAGCTCCTCGCACTTTAAAACTAAATTGCCCATGATTTCGGTCATGGGCAATCTACGTTTATATGAGCATGAATAATCAACTTTTACGCCAGTTTCAGAATCTCGCTTGCATCGGTACAGTCATTGCCGTCGATGCATCTGCATGGAAAATGCGCCTAAAAATTGATGAAAATGAAACGGATTGGATTCCCATTCCAACGATGGCTGCAGGCATCGTCAAAATTTGGCGATGCCCCTCGTTAGGAGAGCAATTTTCCGTATCTGCACAAGGCGGTGAGCTTACCAGTGCGGTACCACAAATCAGCCTTTTCTCTGAAGCATTCCCACCTCCGAGTACAGATCAAAATGAAGTATTTGTACAAATCGGTGAGTATTTTTTTAAGGTCAATATTGCTTCAGGCGAAGCCGTTTTCAAACTCAATAAATGCACTTTTGATGTGCCTGAAACAGTCTTTACTGGAACTGTTCATGCTGAAAAAACCATTTCATCAGATGTCGATGTCAAAGCCAAAACCATTAGTTTAGTTGGACATAAACATCTCAAAGTACAAAGTGGAAATAGCGTATCAGGAGAGCCTCAACCATGAAAGGTATGTCTCGTCATACAGGCAGAGCGATTTCAGATAATGGCCAACTCCCTGCTCATTTACAGCAATCTTTACATGATCTTTTAACCACTTTGATTGGCACACGTTTGTGCCGTCGCAACTATGGCTCATTGGTACCGAATCTGATTGACCAACCCTGCAATGACTTTACCAAACTCAAAATCATGAATGCTTCAGCAACAGCGGTCGTTCGTTTTGAACCGCGTATCAAAATTAAGCAAGTTCAAGTTTCAAGTACAGATCAAGCCAGTGCTTGGGACATTACTATCATTGGAAATTACATCAGCCAATATCGCGAACAAGCATTTTCTCAAGCCTTTACTATTGGAGCTGCTGCATGAATAACATGGAAATTAAAAAAATTATATCTTTTCAAGATGGGGACTTAATCCATATCTCTATACAAGATCCATCAGAGATTGAATCAATCGTGAATGTGCTTAACCAGTTAAATAAGAGACCAATTCTATTTTTTTCGTTTCCGAATGGGCAAAAGTTTGAGATCGAAAAAATACCTGAAGAAATTATGAATGAGCATGGATGGTTTAAAAAATGAGTTCTCTCAATCGAGTCGACCTTTCGTCACTCCCCTTTCCAAACGTCCTCGAGCAGCTCGATTTTGAGGACGAACTTCAACAATGCAAAAATGATATTTTGGCGCGTGATCCTGAGCTTGCCGAGGCACTTAATTTTGAAAGTGAACCGATTGTTAAGGTGCTCGAAACATTCGCCTATCGTCTTTTGCTTAAAACTGGCCAAATCAATGCTAAAGCCAAAGCACTTATGTTGGCCTATGCAACAGGATCGGATTTAGACCATTTAGCTGCCAATCGTGGTGTATATCGACTGACGATTCATCCTGCACAGCCCAATGCAAATCCGCCTATTGAAGCAGTGATGGAGTCCGATGAATCTTTACGTCGTCGAACACATTTACAGCCTGAAAGCATGTCTGCTGGCTCAGTGGGTGCATATCAGTTTTGGGGACTGAGTGCGCATGGCCACGTCAAAGATATCTCCGTCGAAACGCCACAAGAAGGTCATGTCAATATTTGGGTTCAAAGCCATATGGATGAGCTTGCCCCCCAAACTTTACTGGATGCAGTCGATCTATCGCTTGATCCTGATACGCGTCGTCCGTTTACAGACGAAGTGCATGTCAAAGCGGCAACTGTTCAAGAATGGCAATTGAATGCCACATTAGTGCTTTTCCCTGGTCCTGATTCTGCCGTGGTCAAAGCAGCTGCCGAAGCAGATGCCCAAGCGTATATCGAAAAGATTTCTGCGCTTGGCTATGACGTTGCTCGCAGCGGGCTATTTCATGCATTACATCAAGGTGGGGTTCAAAACGTCCTTCTGAATAGTCCCGCTGCAGATATTATTTTGCCGAAGAATAAATATTCAAAATGTACAGGTGTAACAATCAATATTGTGGAGTTCCGCGATGTCTAAGCTATTGCCTCCCAATGCAACCAAACTTGAAAAAAACATAGAGCAGCTTGGTGAAAAAATTTCTAACCTTTCAGTGCCTTTTGTCGATTTACATCGTATTGATCGTTGTCCTGTTGCTCATTTACCGTGGCTTGCATGGCAACACCGTGTCGAATATTGGCTACCTGAATGGGATGAGCAAGAAAAGCGAAATGCCATCCAGCAAAGCCAATCCTTTAATGCGCAGCGCGGAACACGATCGTCCATTCAAAGCCTGCTCAGTACCGTAGTCAGTCATTTCCAAATCAAAGCATGGTACGAATTTACCCCCAAGCACCAACCCTTTTCTTTCGTGGTGATTATCGACCCACTCCACCTACTTAGTATTGATCAACTGTTACAAGTTCAAACCGCAATTGAAGCGACCAAATCTGCACGAGATAACTATTCCATTTCTGCACATGTTCAATCTGAAGGCTATTTATGGCTCGGTGGAGCATGTATCACAGGTGAAACGGTTTATATGGAAGCAATCTAGGATAATGTATGAGCTCTAAATATTATTTAACTTTGACCACTTATGGCTCAGATCTCATTGCCCAAGCGCATGAGTCTGCACCGCTAAATTTAAAAAATCTAGTAATTGGCGATGCCAATGGTGTGCCCTATGACCCCTTAAATGCAATTGACCGTACGCAGTTGGTCAATCAAAAAGCCAGTGTTTTAATCCAGCACCTAGAAGTGATCGACGATGTTGTTCGTATTCAAGCAACCGTCGGTGCAAACATTGGTGGCTTTAATATTCATGAAATTGGTCTTACGGACGAAACTGGACAGTTGGTTTATATTGGTAATTACCATGGTGGGTACAAATCAGTTTTTGAAGATGGTGCAGGTGGAGAACTATCCGTTTCCATTGACATTAGAAGCGTAGCTGCCAATAACATCAGCTTGGTTGTAGATCCTCATACCAATACAGCCACCCAAGCTTGGGTAGAGCAAAAGCTGAATGAAATGATGGATGTGATCAACCGTAAAGAAGACATTAAGGTTGGAGATTTATTTATCACCACTACCCTTTTTGAAGACTCAAATGCCGTTCAGGAGCATAAAGGTTTTGGAGAATGGGAAAAGTTCGGAGATGGACACGCCTTGGTCAGTCGTGCATTAGAATCCAATGCAGATGCACCTGCTTGGCTTAAAACTTTAGAGAATACTGGTGGTGAATTTAATCATCAACTTACCGTGGCGGAACTTCCAAAATTTAAAATGGATATTGATGTAAATACCAGTGATAGTGCAGGTTCAGCAAGACCATCTTTGAGTACAAGAACAGATGCAGCTTCAAATTTACAAACGAAAGAAATTGGCAGCGGTCAAGCACACAATATTATTCAACAATCTATTATCGTCGATGCATGGAAACGTACTGCATAGAATCAAAAATCCTGATTAAAGCTTATTCAGGATTCACCACATAGAAAAATAGCCCCCTTCAATTCATGATGATTTCAAAAGTAATTCAACTTTTATGGAGTCATCATGACAGAGTTTCACCACGGTATTACAGCGAAAGAATCCGCTCTAGGAAAAATTCCTATTCGCAATGCTGATACCAACACTATGGCCATGCTAGCGTATGCGGATGATGCAGATGAAGATACATTTCCGCTAAATACACCTGTATTGGTTACCTCAATTAATCGTGTTTTACCAAAAGCTGGTGCAACGGGAAATTTACGTAAAAATCTCGAAATCATTTCCGCAATCACCTCCCCAACATTAGTTGTCATTCGCATTGCCAATCCATTTATAAATGAAGAGTTTGATCAATCTCTAGTCATTGGTACAACAGTTGATAATGGACAGCGTACAGGGTTACAGGCCCTACTCACGGTTAAATCAAAATTAGGACTTATCCCGAAAATCATTTGTGTGTCTGACACTGAAACCATCGACGTTGCAAATGCATTGGGCGCAATTTGTAAAAAGCTACGTGCCTATTCTTACATTACCCCCCGCGATGACCAGGGCGTTATTTTTGAAAATCCTGAAGATGTGGTGAACTTCCGAAACATGTTGGCATTTCGCGAAATTGAACTGATTTGGCCTGAATGGACAAGTGGTAATGTTCTACTTGGAGAGGATATTGATACCGAACTTACAGCGACTCGAATTTACATTCGGCAAGACTCAATAATAACCCAAGGCTCTCTAACCTATGATCTCTATATTCAAGGGAACAAACTAGAAAGTAATGCTGTAGTTAGAACTGCAGAACAACCTAATGCTCCTAGTGTTTTCTTTAATCTCATCAACCAAATCTTAGCTAATCGTCAACCATCAGTAATGGTTGTAGACGCTGGCGGAGGTTTTGGACATTTCCAAATTAAGTCTAATTATGTCGATGGTGGAAAAGGTGAAGAAATGTACTTACCTGTTCGCATTATTTTAAAGCGTAATAGCCAAGCTGCTGATGACATCTTCCCATTATTCCTTGATCAAAACACAGGGTTATCTCTTGCCAGTCCTGCCGAACTTGTTTCTTTAGGCGACTCTAATTTCATGGGGCTCTAACTTATGGCACTTAAATACGGATCAGGCATTTTAACCGCTGCTGTCGTTGCCGCAGCACTACGTGCCGAAACTGACAAAAAAGTCGGTTTTCATAAGTCACTTTCCAATATCGCAGTGACAGGACCAACGGGCATTAGCCAACCCATTACGTGGGATCTTGAGGACCCCGACACCGATGCTGGCTACCTCAATAGCAATGAGATCACCACGATGATTTTGCATGATGGTGCTCGTTTTTGGGGTAACCGTAACTGTTCTGATGATCCACGTTTTGCTTTTGAAGTGGCGACCCGAACTGCACAGTTTTTGCTAGACACCATCATCAATGGCTGTTTTCCATTTGTCGACCAACCCCTTACGCCCTTCTTGGCCAAAGACATTATTGATTCGATCAATGCCAAATTGACTGAGCATGTAAATGCCAAACGCTTGATTGGAGCTTCGGTTTGGTATGACCCTGCTGAAAATACCACTGAAAACTTATCGCAAGGTTTGATGTGGATTGACTATGACTACACCCCAGTTCCAACACTGGAAAACTTAGGTCTCAATCAACGCATTACCGACCGTTATTTGGTCAACTTTGATCAACTTATCAATAACGCGGCTTAACGTATAGGAGCTGGATGCAATGCTTCCACGTACTTTGAAAAATTTTAATGTGTTCGTAAATACACATTCATGGGCAGGTGTCGCAGAAAGCGTCACCATTCCCAAAATTACCAAGAAAACTGAAGACTATCGTGGCGCGGGGATGATTGGTGACATCGCTTTGTCATTTGGCTACGAAAAGCTTGAGGGTGAAGTGGTATATGCAGGCTTTGATGTCAAACAGTACCGCCAGTTAGGAGTCTGTGGCACTTCGGATCTCCCTGTTCGTTATGTCGGGATGTATGAGCGTCAAGACAATTGCACATCGCAAATCGTGGAAATTTATACCCGTGGCCAAGCGATTGAACTTGATCCTGGTGATTCAAAAAATGGCGAAAAGACAGAGATCAAAATGTCTTACAACTATACCTATTACCGCATGGAAGTGGATGGTGTGGTTGAAGTCGAATTGGACTTCATTAACGGTGTTGAACGTTTCGGTGAAACGGATTTAGCACAAACCATCAAAGAATTGCTTGGTCTATAAGACCAGGCTTTTCCTCTCCCCATATTTTTAATGAGCACATGACATGACACCTGAAGTACAGCAACAAAACCAAGACACGATTCAAGCCCCAAACCTCCGCACCATCATCTTTGATGAAGGCTTTAAACGCGGTGAGCAGACCATTACCGAAATCGTGATCCGTAAACCCAAAACCCGTGCCCTTCGTGGACTGACATTGGTGAACGTGCTGCAACTCGACGTCGACACTTTGGCAAAACTGGCTCCACGTATTACCACACCAACCATGACTGAAAATGACGTTTATGAACTGGCACCTTCGGATCTCACCAAGTTGTCAAAGGAAGTGATCGGTTTTTTTGTGAAGGCCGAGGACGAAGACTTCCAATAAGTACCGATGAAGTCATTGCAGATTTAGCCGTGGTGTTCCATTGGACGCCCGACGTCTGTGATGACTATGAACTGGATGAATTGATGGATTGGCATGAACGTGCGCGGGCACGTTGGGAAACAGAGAGCAAATGAGTCAAATTAGCCTAAAAGCCATGTTAGAACTGGTGGACAAAGCCACTGCCCCACTTAAAGACATCATGGGTTCAAGTGAAAAGACCTCTGATGCTTTGCGTACCCAACGTGAAGAATTAAAGAAATTGAGCAAGTCTCAATCTGATATTACCTCTTTTCGTCGTTTATCCAGTGCGCTTAAAGGTACTCAAAAGGACTTAGAATCGGCACAGCAGACCGTTGCTCAACTTGCCCAAGCGCATGCCAATGTTGCCAAACCCACTCGGGCAATGACTAAAGAATTTGAAAAAGCCAAACAAACGGTTAGAGATTTAAAACAGGCAGAGCAAGATCAGCTTCGGCAATTGCAGATGCTTCGTACAGGCTTAAATCAAGCAGGTATCAGTACCAAATCCCTGAGTCGTGATGAACGTGATTTAAAGGCCAAAGTGGATACAGCGACTCAAGCTTTACAACGCAAAAAAACTCAACTCGATAAACAAGTTGCCAGTCAAAAACGGCTCAATGACCTCGTTCGGCAACATAAAAATGCACAGGACTTAATTGGTAAAGTTTCTGATACTGGAGTACGTGCAGGTGCAGCCGCTGCAGTCGGTGCGGGTGCTTTAGGTGTCCCAATCAAAGCTTTTGCTGAAGCAGAAGATGCAGCAACGACTTTAAAAGTCTCCATGATGCAATCGAATGGCCAAGTGGCCAATGAATTTACAGCCATCAATGAGCTGGCCAATAAGTTAGGCACACAGCTTCCTGGTACAACGGCAGACTTCCAATTAATGATGGCCAAGCTCGTCCAGCAAGGGATCAGCTACAAAGCCATTCTTGGCGGTGTTGGTCAGGCTGCGGGTTATTTGGCCGTACAACTGAAAATGCCTTTTGAAGATGCTGCTGAGTTTGCGGCAAAAATGCAGGATGCCACCAAAACCTCAGAAAAAGACATGCTCAGTTTAATGGATACGATTCAGCGTTCGTATTACTTGGGTGTCGACTCCACCAACATGTTGCAAGGTTTTTCCAAACTATCGGCAGGGATGAAAACGATTAAAGCCGAGGGCTTAGAAGGCGCTCAGGCGATGGCTCCCCTCTTGGTCATGGCAGATCAAGCAGCTATGGCGGGTGAATCTGCAGGTAATGCTTACAGTAAGATTTTTGCCTCAATGATGGACAGTAAAGGTATTCAAAAGGCCTTGAAAGGTTCAGGTATGTCCATGAACTTTACCAATGGTAAAGGTGAGTTTGGTGGACTGGACAATATGTTCAAGCAGCTTGAAAAACTCAAAGGCCTTTCAACCGAAGCACGTTTACCGATCTTGTCGGATATGTTCGGCAATGATGCAGAAACCATCCAAGCCTTAAACCTACTGATCGACAAAGGCAAAGCAGGCTATAACGAAACATTGGCAAAAATGAATGCTCAAGCCGACTTACAGACACGTGTTAATGAGCAGCTCGGTACCTTAAAAAATCTATGGGATGCTGCTTCAGGAACATTCACCAGTGCGATGACAAACTTCGGTGCTGCGATCGCACCTGAACTAAAGCAAGTCGTCACTGGCTTAACGGATATGACTGAAAAACTGGGAGCCTGGTCTAAAGAAAATCCTCAATTATCGAATGCCATTATGAAGACCATTGCGATTATCGTGATTCTGCTCGCTGCGTTTAGTGCGCTATCGCTTGCACTGGTGACCATACTCGGTCCAATGGCTTTACTGCGTCTGACGTTTGGCGTACTGGGAGCCAAAGGCTTCGGTTTAATTAATATCATCAAGCTGATTGGATCGGCCTTTATGTGGCTCGGTAAAGGCATCTTTTTTGTCGGTCGTTTAATGATGGCCAACCCTCTATTTTTAGCGATCGGACTTTTGGCCACGGCAGCCTATTTGATTTATCGCAATTGGGGTTCAATCAAACAATTCTTTGCGGACATTTGGAATTCGATTGGTACGTCAGGCATGACGACCACGCAAAAGATCGTTTTATTTTTTCAGCTTGCCCTTCAGAAAATTACCACCTTCATTTTGAACTGGTCTCCGATCGGACTGTTTTATCGCGCCTTTGCTGCCGTGATGAATTACTTTGGGGTGCAATTGCCAAGTACATTCACAGGCTTTGGCCAAATGCTCATGCAAGGACTGGCCAACGGGATCAGTAACGGCATTGCGGGTGTGATCGGTAGGGCAAAAGCTGCTGCAGCTCAAGTCACCAATACAGTAAAAGGTGCTTTTGGCATCCACTCCCCCTCCCGTGTTTTTACACAGTTGGGGGCATACAACATGCAAGGTTTGGCGAACGGGATCTCAAACAATAGCCATCTAGCCAGCAACGCAATCGGTACAGCCAGTCAGGATATGTTGGGCTTTTTTGATACCAGTGCTTTTAGTTTTGACCAACGTCCATCTATTTCAGCCAGTACCAAAAATGTCTCTGCAACAGCAGCTCCAGTGCAGCAAATTTTTAATATTTATGCTGCACCGGGTATGGATGAAAATGCCTTAGCACAATTGGTGGCAATCGAAGTGGCCAAGGCGCAGCGCATGCAACAACCAAGCAACGTCCGCAGCTATAGCGACAACGATTAAGGGGACAATCATGTTGATGAGTTTAGGACAATTCATTTTTCAGACCAGTACATTGGCCTTTCAAGAGATCCAACGCCAACGCTCATGGAGCTATGCCGAAAATGCCGTGGCCAATGGACGTGCGAAAAAGCAGTTCACTGGCGCAGGTTCAGACACGGTGACAATGCCTGGTCTCATTTATGAGGAATATGGCTTCGGTACACGCTTTGCGCTGGATGAATTGGCAAGCATGGCCGACACAGGACAAGGCTATGTGTTGATGGATGGTTCAGGTTATTTATACGGTGTCTTTGTCATCGACAGCATCGACGAAACCAAATCTATTTTGATGGACAACGGTGTCCCGCGTAAGGTTGATTACACCCTCAAGTTGAGCCGTGTTGATGATGAACGCATTGAAATGCAATCTGCTCCACAGCAAGAAGGTTCAGCATGATTAAAACGCCTATTTGTATGATTAGCGCAGACAATAAACCGTTAAATGAGCTTATTTCTAAGCGAATTTTAAGCGTTACTGTGACAGATAATCGCGCCAATGAAGCAGATGAATTGAGTATCGTGCTCGATGACCATGACGGTGCATTACAACTGCCAAAACGTGGTGTACGTCTGAATTGTCTGATGGGTTTTAAAGGTGAAGGCTTACACGATAAAGGCGACTTTATTGTTGATGAGACTGAATGGTCTGGTACGCCCGATCAAATCACCATTAAGGCATCCAGTGCCAATTTTAAAAGTAATATCAAAGAAGCGAAGTCTAAGTCATACCACCGCAAAACCTTTGGTGCGATTGCAACTGAAATCGCGCAAAACCATAAACTGACGCTGGTCATGGCAGCAGCTCTAAAGGCGATTACTTTAAGCCATATTGACCAAACCAATGAGTCGGATCTCAACCTACTGCAACGGTTGACCAAACAAAATGGTGCGGAAATGGCGGTGAAAAAAGATCGGCTTTTAATCTTTACTGCAGGCAGTGCCAAAACCGCTTCAGGTAAAGATTTACCCACCATCACTTTGACCAGGAACAGTGGCGACCAATTCCGCTACAGTGAACAGGATCGTGAGTCCGACCATACTGGTGTATCAGCCAGTTATCAGGACACTGGTAAAGCTAAACGTGAAAAGGTGGTGAATGGTGACAAAGGCAAGGTTAAACACCTAAAAGGGACATTTGCGAACAAAGCTGAAGCGGAACGAGCAAGTGCTTCGAAGATGGCTGAGATTAAGCGTCAAATGGCGAAATTCAGCATCAATTTAGCTTATGGGCTACCTGAGATCAGTACTGAGTCTCCAATCAATCTACAGGGCTTTAAGGCTGAGGTAGATAAGCTGAAATGGATCGTTGAAAAAGCCACTCATAGCTATGCTAAAAGTGGCGGATTGACTACTCAATTGGATTTAGAGGCAAACAAACATTAGATGATGAAATTTTTAGTGTGTATTACGATCTTAGTCATCCTCACTGCCTGCAACGCTCATAATATTAATACTAATGTGCGTGTAAGTATCTGCCTACAATGTGTTCAAGAGTAAATTAAGGCATGCATGCTTGAAGTATTTAGAGTAGCTCAGATAAGAGATTTAACGGCTCTACATCACATAATTCTTTTAAATAATTATATTCAATAAAAATATATAAGACTAAAAACAAGAATTTACAGATTGATTTTCACACGCAAAGCATTAATCTAACTTTATTTATATAATTTATAAGGTTTTTTAAGTGAATATAGTAGGATCAAAATGGTGGAAGTTTGATTTTCATACACACACGCCAAATTCTTGCGACTATGGAAAGGGAGACAAATCCTTAACTTTCCCTCAACCTAAAGAATGGTTAAATGATTACATTGCTGCTGGTATTGAATGTGTAGCTGTTACAGATCATAACTCTGGTGATGGAATAGATTCACTAAAGATAGCTGCCGAGGAAATATTTAAAGAAACGAATAAAAAGATACATATATTTCCAGGCGTGGAAATAACAGCAAGTGGAAATGTTCATATTTTAGGAATATTTGATCCTTCAAAAACAGGTTCTGAAATTTCGGCGATAGTAGGTGCTGCAGGTTATCGAGGCCAACATGGCCAGAATGAAACGGTTTCAGATAAAAGTGCATTAGAAGTAATTAAAGAAATTAAAAAATTTGGCGGTATTGCAATTCCTGCACACATTGATCGTCCTGCTGGTTTATGTACACAAGATGCGAGAACAATAACTAGTATTTTAGAAGAAATACATGCTGTAGAAATTATTTTTCCAAATAAAGAAAATGATAAATACCCATTATCCAAATATAAAAATATAAACTCTGAAAAACCATCCGTCATAGGTTCAGACTCGCATCACCCAAATGATGTTGGCAGAGGTTACACATGGGTAAAAATGTCAACGCCAAGTATTGATGGCTTAAAGTTAGCTCTAATTGATGGAAATACGTCAATAAAGAGATTCGATGATCTTCAAGAAAATGAAAATCCAAATCAATACTCCAGTACACTTTTACATAGCATACAAATCAATAACGCAAAATATGCAGGAAGAAAGGAACCCCTGCAAATCGACTTTAATCCTTGGATGAATTCAATAATTGGAGGGCGAGGTAGTGGTAAATCTTCAATTTTAGAATTTATTAGAATTGGAATGGATAGAAGTAATGAACTCTCAGAACTTGCTGCAGATAATGAATTAAAAAGAACTTTTGAAAGTTTCAAGAAATCTGGGAATGAAAGAAACGATGAAGGTGTCATGCTCCCAAATACAAATATTATGTGTATGTATATTCGTGATGGCCTCTACTATCAAACTCACTGGGATAACTCATCTAATCAAGTTAAAATTTCAAGATGGGATGGCAATCAATGGACTATAGAACCAGGTGATGTGAAGAGTAGATTTCCAATAAAGATTTATAGTCAAAAACAAATTTTTGAATTAGCTAAAAACCCAAACTCTCTGTTGAAATTAATTGATGAATCATCAAACGTTAATTATCAACAATGGATAATGGAATGGAACGAAAAAAAATCCCACTTTAATACTCTTCGAAATAGACAAAGAGAATTACAAGTGAAACTTCAATATAAACCTACGTTACAAGGACAATTATTTGATATCAATAATAAAATTAAAACTATTGAAAATTCAGGTCATAGTTCAATATTTGAAGCATACAACAACAATATAAACAAAGGGTTAATTATCCATCAGATCATAAATGAATATCAAACTCTACTTGAAGAAATGAATAAATTTCACCAAATAAAAATCAACCTATCCTATTTAAGCATATTAGACTCTAATAATATTAATGAAAAACCACTTTTAGATCAATTAAACCAACTCGACAATACTGTTAAAAACTCCTCAAATATAATACAACAACAATCATCTATAATACGTAACGGTTTAAACAATTTTATAAATTATTATAGTACGTCCCCATATATGGAAAATTCCAAAAAAATCAACTTAGATTATAAAAATTTAAATAGTAAATTTAACGAGGAAAATATTAAAAACCCTGATCAGTATCACATTCTATTAACCCAAAGAGATATGATCGAAAAAAATATTTTAGACCTTGATGAAACAGAAAAAGAAAACAAAGAAATTAACTCATCTATTAATATACTATACAACGAAATAGTAAATTTAAGAAAAAAACTAACCCAAAATCGTGCATCTTTTATTAAAACAAATTTAAAAGATAATGATGCAATTGAAATTAAAATATCTCCACTTGCAGATGAAAGAGATATTGAAAGAGATTTTAGGAAAAAAATACATAAAAATGACAATACATTTGTCTCTGATATTTATGATACCGAAAAAGAAACTGGGATTTTGTACAACTTAAATCAAATAATTAATGAATCAGGAGAATTAAATGATATAAACGAATTTTTAGATAAACGGTACGAAATACTTGATAACTTCAAATCACAACTATATAAATATGAAGAAGGAACTATTCTTAACACAAAGTTAAGTAAGAGATTCATTGATTATTTTTCACAATTACCGCCAAGTACTATTGATGATTTAATACTATGGTTCCCTGAAGATAAGCTAACAATCAAATTTAACGATGGAAAAAAATTCAAGGATGTATCTCAAGGTTCCGCTGGTCAAAAAGCTTCTGCAATTCTTTCATTCCTATTGTCTTACGGGACAGAGCCGCTTATTTTGGATCAACCCGAGGATGATCTAGATAACGGTTTAATTACAAGTCTAATTGTAAAAAAATTAAATGAAAACAAACATAAAAGGCAAATCATTGTAATAACTCATAACCCAAACATTGTAGTCAATGGAGACTCTGAATACGTAGTTTCACTAAAAGGTCATGGTCAAATCATGATTGGCTCTGCTGGAGCTTTGCAGGATGCAGAAGTGAGGCAGAAAGTTTGTGAAATTATGGAAGGTGGTGAAATTGCTTTAAAACAACGATATCGTCGAATGATTCCATAATACATATACGCATGTTTTTCATGCATGAAGAACATGCGTATTTCTCTTATGCAAATTTATGCATATTAATTTAAATTAAAAGTACTTCTTATAATTCTTTCTTCTGAATATCCATTTTCCATTACATCTATTATCAAATTATATTCCTTTATATTTGCTTTCAACATACCTTGGCAGCCAATTCCCTTTTCTACATTGCGCAAATACGGCATTAAAGGATACTCATCCATATTCATATAAATCAGTTCAGAAAAGTTTAATTCATTGTGATAATTAAATTGATCAGCAGTTAAATCTAAATAATCGTTTCCGACTTTCAACCACCCATGTATCACTGAAATACCATTAAATGAAAAATCACCTTTCCAATACTCAGAATTAATACCCTTTTGTAGTAAATAATACATAAAAAGATCAGAAGTACAGCCACAAGTACCTCTAGGAAATTTTTCTAAATAGCCTTTTGTAATTACAGGTGGTAACTGCTTTAAAGCAATAATTGCTTTTCTAAAGTTTACAGCCATATCTCTTATTTCATCTGAACTCATAGTTACATCCTTATGGTTTTTTAAGTAATTCTCTACTAGCTTTAACTAACTCTGTTCCTGCAGCAAGCTGATCCTTTATCAAGTCCCCAACTTTATCATTCTGAGTTTGATCCAGTTCTTTACCGAAGTACTTCAATGCCAACTCTTTAATTAACTCATGCTTGTCTTCTTCTTTCAGCGATCGAACATGAATTGGAAAAGCTGTTATTTCAACATGGGTCTGGTACGCTTGTTCTTTTAATTTTTTGGCATGTGCAGACCGCCTTAAAAAAATTGTGCATAGAGTTATTCCTACAGTTAAGATTAGTACTTTAACAGAAATAAAAATAACCCAATCTATAGGCTTAAATATAGCTGAAACTAAAATAGAAACCAGTGTAAAAACAATACTAGTAATCAGTGCTCCACCAAAGTAAATATTATTTAATTCATATTCTTTATTATATTTATTATGTAAATCTAAATAAATTTGATCTGTTTCTCTCATTTCAAGCGCTAAACGTGCTGAGTCAAAATCCTTTACTTTTTCTTCTATTTCTTTGATTTTAGGTGCTAAATTTTCTTCAATTAACTGTTGAGACTGTTGGTTAGAAATTCTAATAGGTAATATTTTTGAATTTAGTAAAATTATTGATTTCTCAAGAATATCTATAAGTTCTTGTATTTTATCTGTATCCGTTGGGCTATGAAGTAAGGTCTCTGTCTCATGATCAAACCAACTTAAGGAATTATTTAACTCCTCAAAAATTTCTGATGTATTACGAAACTCTTTCAATTCATTAACAAGAGAAACTAAATAATCAAACTTTGAAAGAAATATTTTTACTAATTTATTGAAATCATGAAGTGACATCGGAGATACATTTTCTTCGATTTGTCTGATACCTAGATGTTCAAGGCCCTCCTTGAATCCAACAATATGATGTGTTACGGATTCAATTATATTATCAACTTCTTCTCGATTATAGTTATCATCAAACATACTTATCTCTTTACTCTGCCCCCATGCATCGTATCAGCATGACCCGATCCATTAGCTCACAATGAGCCAAAGCATTGTATCAAAAAGAACTTTTCTTCTATATATAAATAGAATAAAGAATAGAGTTATAAAAGAATGCTAAAAATATTTTTTCAAATAACTTAAAATTTCATCAGTACTCTGCAAGTTAAAACTATTCTTCTCAGTCGACATACTTTGAATTCTATCTACTCTGAAAGTTCGGTCTTCACCAGCACTGTGGCAATATGCATCGACATACCAATGCCGATTTTCTTTATACACCCTATTGATCGTAATGCTTCTGAATGAAAAATTTTGTTTAAAGTCTTCATAATGAATTACATAATCCTGATTTCTTGGGTTAAGCTTTTTTATAGAATCGACTTCAGTCTTCTCAACATTTTGAGGAAATAGTTTTTTCAAAGCTTCTCTTAATTCTTCTTTGTTTTTTGCTTGATTTTCTGGCTTAAATTGCCCAGTAGCCAAACTGTAAATGCACCATACAACCAACAAAATAGCTATTAATTCAAACATTATCACCCCCTAGAAAACACTAAAAGCTAAATTCTATCTTGACTCAAAATCACAACCTAGCTATATTTTTAAAAATCACAGCAAAATCTGTGATCAGGCGTGGAAACCTGTTTATTATCTACAAGCGCAAAATCAAAGTCGCTTATGCGGCATTTTTTTTGTCTGACTGTTTAGGTCTATCCGTAATGGTAGGCTAGACAGGGCAGCTTCGTGCTGGCCGTTACTTGTAGAGCGGTATTTCCACCCCTGTTTAGTCTGCCACCATTCCGTGGAAAGGATGTTGGTAGGTGTTAAAACTTATCTACAAGAGACTTAAACATGAACACTCAAAACAAAAGTGTGCATTCAGCACCCGTACGCCTCGACACCCTCTGTCTACAACGCTTACAAGCATCTAACTTTGCTCAACCTCAAATTCATAAACAAATTTTAAATTTTATTCGCCTACGTTTCACACGTTAAGGGGAATCGTATGCCTAAAATTTATATCAACACTGAACTCGGTACAGAAAAACGCTGTACCCTTTGTGGCGACTACTACCCTCTCGACACAGATTTCTTCTATAAAAATGGTATTTGGCGTGGCAAAACACAATGGAGATCACATTGTAAAGCTTGCTTCACTGAAACCTATCGGGGAGAAAAATAATGAAAAATATCCTCCTTCAACAACAGGAATATCCACTCATTGCCTCCCCTCAGCTTGTAAAAGAGCTGGGGACTGCAGCAGCCACGTTCTTACAGAAATTGCACTTCCTTATCAGCGAGACACGCAAGTACAAGCAGAAGAAAAATCTCACTGTTTACTTAAACCGTAAATGGTGGTTTCACACCTTTGAAGAATGGCAATCGACACTGGGTTTGTTTAGTGTTTCGACCATCAAAAGAGCTGTGGCCAAACTCAAGGAACTCGGTTTAATTGAGATTAATAAGCTCTCAAAAATTAAGTCTATACGGGTGAATTACTACACCATCAACTATAAAAAACTAAAGCAACTGTTCGGCATCGTCACATCACAGCCAACTAAAAAAGATCCTGGTTCTCCATCCCCTGCTGAGCCAATCAAAGGCAACGACACGCCTATTCATCCAGTTGCAACAAAAGAAGATTTATCAGTCTTCCATAGCGACTATCGTTCACTGTATTTACAGCTTCGCCAATACAAACTGGACATTGCTCATGACGATCCACGACTGCACCAGTGGCTTAATATCGCCCGAAAAATAATTACCTACACCGCTTCAGCACCAACACGGCTAAACATCAACAGATGGCAATGGCACACGCCTGAACAAATATTACCAAGCGAATTTTTACGAGGGACTGATCATGGGTATTGAAAAGCACGTTATGCGCCTACAAGAGCCAAGTACGAAGAAGCGTAAGTTCTTCATCAGTTCTAAGCATTTGTATCGCTTACTAGACACAGACGTGTCATATAAAACATTCGTTGAAACCAACATTACCTGGTCTCGCCTGCGTGAAAATATCGACTACCATTTCAATGAGCAGCACGAAACCTACAACCTTTCAATCTGTGCTGTGCAGGCCATTTTGATATTAGAAAATACAGAAAAAAGCTGGCGATTCTTCAATGAACTGTCCGACCTGATAAACAACGGTTTTAACCGTTAGAGGGGGAATATCATGGATATTCAAACAAGATTATCATTATTAGATCAGCACTTATCTTTACTCATTGAGTCGACGGAAAGCTGTGATTCTTTAACTGGAGAGTCTGTGGCTGCGACATTATTTATCATTCAGGAACAGGTACGGCAGATTCAAAAGGCTGTAGATAAAGAGTAATAAAAAAGCCCTCTTAGGAGGGCTTACTATTTCTGTCTAAAAGAATGATAGTTCTAGGTTTTTCTATTGCTTTATATTTTTCACTTGCTGCATTTAATTCTTTGATGAAATCATCTGCGTCTTTAAGCCGATCCTCTAAAACTAAAAACAAAAATGCTAATCCGATAAAAGCACACCCAATAAAAAAAAGTGAAATATTAACAACTACCTGCTTCCCACTTGAAGTATTTATTGCTAGAAAAAACACAGCCCCTATTAAAGCAAAAATAAAATATCCCGCTATAAATAAATAACGTCTAATGGTAGGGCCTAGGAGTGGAAAAGACTTGATAGTCAAATCTCTTGATATATCCAAAGTTTGGCCTTTTTTATAAGAGATATATTGAATACCGTAATCAAATAAAAAAATCATCCGATCAAAATTAACTAAATAATTTTGATGTAGCTCTATCAGTTTATTGACCAAGTTATGGTCTACATTTGGGCTTTTAGCTAAATCCTGAGCAGCTCTATCTAACACAAGCTGATTCGTCTGCCCTCTCTCATAATATTTTTCAAAATATTGAATACTTGAAGAAAGCCTGTCAGAAATTTTCTTATGCTTCAGACTTGTTATCTCATGTCTTTTAAGAAATAAAGTAATGATAGCTACAAGAGCTCCAGCTATAGGGGCAACGAGTTTCCAATCAATTTCCATAGTTTTTATTCTTTTACAAATACACTTGGAATAATAGGCATAGCACACCACTGCGCTAGACTATTGTAACTTCTTCCTAAACTTTTGATCAGATCCAACGCTTTGCCCCCTTTATCAGCTAAAGTATTTGCTTCTGTACCAACTTCGTTAGCATCTCTTAAAAACTTAGCAAGTTTCTTCATACCACTGGAGTCTTTAACTTCCTCTGGTTGTTCAGAGTTTCTATTAACTTCTAATGCATTCTGAATTGTGGCAAGTCTATTCTTCAAAGCTTCACTATCCGCAAGATCAATTAAATCTTCTAGCACATCATTAGATTTAGTAAATTCAGCCTTGTGATTAATAACAGTAGTTTGAGAGTTTTGTAGCTGATTATTGATATAAATCGGTGAGTTTGGACGAACTAATGCCTGACCAATAACATTTTTTAAAAACTCTTTATCTTTTTGCAGTTCAATAATTCTATGTTCTTTCATTTCAACAAGCTGATGCTGAAATTTTAACTCTGATTCAAAAGTCCCTAATTTGGTTTTTAATTCAGCAACATCTAAATAATTATCATAGAATTCCTCTGGTTTTATATCCTGATGAATGACAAGACCAAATTCGTCAAATGCACGTTCTATGACTTCCTTATTACCATTTTCACATTCTACAATTAAGCGAACTCTATCATCTTCTTGTTCAATTTTCACTTTAGCATTTTGTTCAGGATATTTTTTGCGCATAACCGTGCCAAAATAACTGAGAATCCCTAATCCAGCTTGATAATGCTCTGGTTTAAACTCTATGGAACGTTCAATCATAATAGGTTCATTTGAATTTTCTTTTTCTATTAATTCTATATTATCAGCTTCAAGGCTCAAACCAAAAATCAAAAATGGAAGTGTACTCTGTATCGGTAACATCTCCTCGAACTCTTTGATAGTACTTTCCCAATCACCCATTATATCAGTGATATTATTACGTTTTAAATTCAAAACATTTTTATTTAGGTTTAGCAGAATTCCAATATCAATGTTATTTTTCAATTTTTCTTCTGCAAATCTCAATCTGCGAAAAATATAATTAGTTAATGTATCTGAAGATGATTCAAACTTAACACAGACTCTATTTTTGATTAATCCTAAAGAGTTTCTGCTTTCTCTAACATCTTTTATTTCTATAGATTCAATCCATCCTTCTTTTTCCATTTTTTTTTCAAAATCATTACCTGTAAACATTATTTTTTGTAGAATATCTGTATCAAATTTAATATTTCTCAAATATTCAAAATCATAGTTTTTAATAAATTTCTTCAACTCATTAAGCTCGGCTTCATGGTCAGTTAGTAATTTCTCCCAAGCTCCGTTATAGCTAAGTACTTTTGTAATATACATTTTATGCTCTTATAAACTTAACAATTTTAAATTGCTCAATTTATAGCATTTTTCTTTTGTTTATAGAAGTTCGGGTAAATGGGCTTTTCTCATTTACCCTCTTAATTACTTTTTCCCAAAACTCTCTGCAAAATTACGCACTAAAGTCATTAGCGTCTGACGCTGCTCAGGATCAACCTGATCCCAACATTTCATTAACTCTTTGGCTTCATCAGAAAGCAAATCAGGTTGAGTCCGTTCACCAGTAATCAAATACCAAACGTCCACACCCGCTTTATGCAGTGCTTCTAAGTCTTCCTGCCCCATAACGCGCTCGCCTTTCTCGTAGCGCATTACAGCCATGTTTTTCTTACCAAATAACGCAGCGAAATCTTTTTGTGACAGATCTAAGCGTGATCGTTCCTGACGAAGGCGTTCGCCTCTTTGATCGTTATTCTCATTTACCATTTGGGATAAATCCATATATTAATTATCCCAATTGGGATAATATTGCTTTGCTTATTTACCATTTTAACAAAGTTCTCTATTCACCACAGTTTAATAACTGTGGACTCAAAAGGAAACAAACATGGCTACTCAAGAGTCTCAAAAAGAAGTACAGATCAGCTTTCGCACTACACCAGAAAATCGTCGTCTCGCTCGTATCGAAGCAGCAAAGCTCAACATGTCACTGAACGAATGGATTAAAAGCCTTGTTGAAGCTGAACTAGATACTTCCTCTCAAGAAACAAAATCATCATAAGGCACACCTTTTGAGCCACTCACAGATTTGCGGGGTTCCGTTTACAGATTTTTACAATTCTGTGTAAAGCAAGAAATATTAAGTACTTGGTGTCGGGAGCAACAACTACTTAATTCAATTCAGAGGTAATGATGAGTAAATCAATTGGTTTCTACTGCCCGCACTGTGGAAGACGTATGTATGTATCTAGTCGCAAAAAGCCCTCTCCTCTCTTACACGAACTGATTGTGAGCTGTCAGAACGACCAGTGCCTTGCTAGCTTTGCAGCCAGTCTAGAAATGGTTCGTCCCATTCAAAACAGCATCAATCCAAATATCGAAGTTCAAACCGGGTTACCGCAACACAAACGTCAATGGGAAGTAGAACTTGAACATCACCTGTCCAGTTTAGAAACGATGACCGTGATCGACAAACAACAAGAAAACTATGTTGAAGGCTTTATCTCTGCCTTATTTCACTCATCCACGATTGATTTGACCAAAGCCAGTGTCTACCGCAATCGGCTTAAACAAATCAGACTCTTATAAGGCGTAGATATGTATCAACTACAGCAACGGATAGATGACCGACTCAACCAGTTATTCCATTTCAAGAAAAAAGGTGAATGGTATCGAGAGGGAGTCTGTCCGAAATGTAAAGAAAAAGAGCTCTACACACATGCCATCACCCCACGCATGGTGAAGTGCGGACGGATCAATAAATGTGGTTATGAAGAACATGTCAAAGAGATCTGTGAGGAGCTTTTTAAAGACTGGTCAGAGTATCACCCTCAAACAACAGCAAACCCACATGCAGCAGCAGATGCTTACCTCAAAGAAGGCCGTGGTTTTGATATCTCAAAGCTCAAGGGACTGTATACCCAAGAGCTGTATCGTTCACCTAAAAACCGAAGCCTCGTTACAGCGACCGTTCGTTTTAAATTAGCTGAAGGCATTTATTGGGAACGTCTGATCGATCGTCCTGAGCGCTTCGAGCGCATGAAGGCTAACTTCATTGGAAAGTGGTCTGGACTAGCATGGACAGTGCATGATTTAGATGCACTTTGTAATGCGGGTAGCATTTGGATTACTGAAGGTATCTTTAATTCGATCGCACTTAGTCAGTCCGAATTGATCAGTATGAGTAATATGAACAGTGGGAATTATCCTTCTGTTCTTTTGGAGCAAATTAAAAACCGCTGCCATGAACTCAATAAGAGCAGACCGCGCATAGTTTGGGCTTTGGACAATGATCCTGCAGGAAAAAAATATCTAGCAAAACACCATAAACGTGCAACGGATGAAGGTTGGATTTCTACTGCTGCCCTACCGCCTGCGCCAATGAATGGTAAATCTGTCGACTGGAATGATTTATTCCAAAGAGGACAGCTCACAGCAAAAGACCAGGATAAATATCTACACTTTGGAAAGTTACAGATTTCTGAAACACCTGAAGAAACAGGCTTATTTATCTATAACTTTTACGGCAGCAGTCTAAGCCAATTCTTTTTTAATCACCGTTTCCGTACCTACTGGTGGGAGCTTGATTATGAAAAATATAACAAGGCTGTTCAGTATGTAGAAGAATCTCAAAGCACTGTACTGACTGAAGAAGAAATACGGATTCAAGCCTTAAAGACCTGTTCTTCAGCGAAAGAAATTTGCAATGCTCAACTTGAGCCGCTTTATTTCCAACGAAATGAAATTACCGATGAGTCCTGGTACTACTTTCATATTCAGTCACCGTGGGGTGAAGTTAAAACCACATTTACAGCAGAGCAAATGTCCTCACGCAGCAAGTTTAAACCGCGTGTATTAGCTGTATTATCGGGAACCATTTGGTCAGGTAACGACCATCAGCTAGAAACATTCATCAAGCGTAAAACAGAGCGTCTACGTGAAGTAAAAACTATCGACTTTATTGGTTACTCTAAAGAATATGAAGCCTATATTTTTGATAAGTTTGCTGTGCATAAAGGTCAAGTTATCCACAAAAATCAGCATGACTTTTTCAAAACAGGGAATAAGGAAATCAAAACCTTAGCTGCATCTCCTGTTATTCATTTAAATGCAAAACAAGAGTTTTCACCGACATGGTGGAAAGACTTTTATGCGCTTCAAGGTGAGAAAGGATTAATCCTTTTGGCTTGGTGGACAGGCACATATTTTGCCGAGCAGATTCGCGCTATCAATTCCTCTTATCCATTTTTTGAGTTCGTTGGACAAGCTGGCTCAGGTAAATCCACCATCATTGAGTTTTTATGGAAGCTGAGTGGCCGTGAAGCCTATGAAGGTTTCGATCCAAACAAATCAACCAACGTGGCGATTTACCGTAACTTTGCCCAAACGTCCAACATGCCCATCGTACTGATTGAGGGTGACCGTAACGACCAGGCTGGATCTCAAAAAGCAAAGTTTAGTTGGGACGAATTAAAAGATGCTTATAACGGTCGAGCAATTCGCTCTAAAGGCTTAAAAACCGCAGGCAATGAAACCTATGAGCCTCCTTTCCGTGCTGCGGTGATGATTAGCCAAAACACCCCGATTCAAGCATCTGAAGCAGTGCTATCTCGTACTCTGCATATTTCTGTAGACACTAAAAACCACAGCTTAGAGAAAAAGCATGTTGCCACTCGACTGACGCAGATGAGTTTAGAAGATGCATGTAAATACATGACTTTTTGCTTAAAGAATGAGGAAAGCATCCTCAAAACATATACCGAAAAACATAAAGAAATTGAAATTGAGATGCATCAAAAAGGCATTACCAATACCCGTATCGCCCTCTGTCATGCCCAAGTGTCGGCCATGATTGATGCCATTGCGGAGCATGTCTTTAAAGATGCAATCGATTTATCTGACATCTGTGATGCCAAAAGATATTTAGAGGGTATGGCTATGCGACGTATTGAAGAAATTGCAGCAGATCATCCATTTGTTCAACAGTTTTGGGATGCCTTTGAATATCTCAATAGTATTCGTGGTACCAGTTTCCAATTGAACCATTACTCAAATACAGACTCGCAGATCGCCATCAATCTAAACGAAGTCTATAAAGTTGCTGCACGTAATTATCAGGCTTTACCTGAGATCAATGAAATGCGGAATTTATTAAAAACGAGTAAACGCTACAAATTTATTGAGGCAAACAAAACCGTTCGTTCATCACACCAACCTGCAGATGAAAGTAAAGCCATTCAAGGCTATGGCAATCAGCCAAGTATTAAAGAAGATCGTATCGTCAAATGCTGGATTTTCTCTAATCCTTATCAAGCAAAGGTTACAGGTGGAAAAAAATGAATATGACCGAAGTAACCATTTTATTAAGCACTTCAAGCCTTTGTGGTGCTGTCTATTTTTTGACTGAAACTTTGAAGTAATCAGGGAATCATTATGAGCCAAGAATCACTGGAAAAACTTTTTCAAAAGATAATTAAGCATTTGGATGCCAAGCCCCTCATCCCTATCGAACATCAACTGTGGAGTGAAAAAGAAATCGCTCAATATTTTAAATATTCTGAAGACTACACTCGTAAGCACATCATTAAAAATCCTTATTTTCCACCAAGTCGGGACTTACCTACATCAATTGATGGGGAGCGTACTGTTCCTAAATGGAAAGCCACTGATGTCATCAAATACGCTATGGCCTTTGATAAGAAAGCGTTAAAATACAGAGATTAGCTTATCTCTGTACTTTTTTTAAATTCCTTACCTAAGAGCCATAAAAAAATATCAATTTGACGAATAGTAAATTCTTCTAATTTATAAAACTGTCGAAAGTTATAGACAACTCTCACAAAATTCTCATAATTTTTCATATCTATTAATGTGAATTGATCAAATTTGTCCTTCTTTTTGTATGCCGTAAGCATTTTAGAAACAAAGGAGTCGTAAATAGGATAGACATCAGGATAATGATGACTACAATATTTAGTAGCAAACGAATAAAAATTTAACTCTTTATCTTTTATTTTAATTTTTGCTATTTGATTGACTAAAGATAAGTCGCTTCTATCTAAGCGCTCATCAATGTTCATACTATGAATGTGCAACGCAACAGAGTAAGTATCTAATATATTTGTACTATAAAAGTCATTTAATGCACTAACCTTTAAAATTATCTTATATAAATCAATATTATTTTGGCAATAAACATTAAATAACTCATTTAAAGATTTTTCATGTAATTGATATTTAACTAATGAATCCCATTTTTTTAAATATTCATGGATTACTTCGGGTGTCGGCTCAACCAATTCTAATTTCATATTTCACTAGTGACTTGAATTTAAATAAGTTTACTTAAACCTGAGGATTGATTCAATTCATCTAAAATTTCGTCATTGGTCGGATTGTAATAAATCAATGCTTGCTTCGGGTCTTTCCAACCAAAGATTTTACACAAGGTTAAGGCATTCTTAATCCGCCTAGCCATAAGACTAGCAGCTTCATGCCTTGAATCATGAAAGGTAATATCAGCAAATTCCAAGCCTGCACTTTTTCTAGCCTTTCTAAAAAGCGTATCCCTCGATGCATTATCAACTGTAAACACCCGATTGGACTTATTCCTTTTAATCCGCAAGGCCAAATCCCACAAGTGCAACGCAAAATTATCTAAGGGTACCTTTCGAGAAGTGCCATTTTTTGTGTCGGGCAATAAAATATACTTTCTATCTAAAAATACTTCGGAAACTGGGCGATTGACAATTTCACCTGACCGCATGCCCGTAGCCATCGCAATTAACCAAATCAGACCCACTTCTTGCATCTTAGTTTCGGGAACAGTACCAGGAACATATTTTAAGGCGGCAAGAATGGCTTGTAATTCTTCTAACTCAGTTCGACGTTCTCGATGTGGTGGTTTCTTCGGCTTTCTAAGATTTTCAACTGGATTAAAATCCATCCACCCCTTATCTTTTCGACACCAATTAAAAAAAGCCGACAATGTGGAATAATCTCTTAAAACACTGGAAGCTTTTAACGGACGAATAGACCGCTTCATAACCAAATCTTCCCACTGCTTAAGAAATTCCGTTCGGTAATCCATCAATGGCCAATCTACATTGGGTAAATGATTCTGAAAATATTTAATACGCTGAATTTCTTTTTTGGCTGTCTTTTTATAAAACGAGACTTCATCTGCATATCTAGTCAATGCTTCACTAACGGTCACTATTGTTTTTCGCTGGAGTGCAACCTGAGTCGAATAATTTAGAAAAAGTTCCCGTTCCTCAATTTCTGACCATTTTTTTGCCTCTGACCTTGAACTCAGTACTTTACTTTTTCTTTGTCCATAAGCAACGAGATCAACTCGCCAAGTCCCATTTTTTTGTTTATAAATCGACAAGCTCATAAATTTAATAAACCCAATAGCTTATAACTAAAAACCCACTCTCAAAACGTGTGGAAAATATGTGGAGATTTATACCTCAAAATAGATTTAAATACCTGAAAAAAACCCAAACGCCAGAAACGACAAAGCCCCGAAACCTTATTGTATAAAGGCTTCAGGGCTTTGGAGAATATTTCTATTCTGAATCTTGGTCCCGAGGGTCGGACTCGAACCGACACGTCATCTCTGACAGCGGATTTTGAGTCCGCCGCGTCTACCAATTTCACCACCTCGGGAAGGTGTTGATGCGTATATTAAACTTTTTGAAAAACTTGTCAACGTAAGTTGATGACAATTGTCTATTTTTAAGTCACATGTGCTTTTTTAGCTTTATATTTGTGCAATATCAGCGTTCATGCCCAAAAAAGCATATACTAACGCCAATTTTATATCCTCTATTTTGACGCTGCTTTTCCATCATGCAACTTTCTGATTTTAATTTTGACCTCCCCGATGAACTCATTGCTCGTTATCCTTTAAACACGCGCAGTGCTTCTCGTCTTTTACACCTCGATGCACAAGGTCAATACCACGACCACCAATTTACCGATATTCTCGAATTACTCAATGAAGGCGATTTATTGGTGCTCAATGACACCAAAGTGATGAAAGCACGTCTCAAAGGTAAGCGTGCTAGTGGTGGTGCAGTCGAAGTTCTGGTCGAACGCATGCAAGATGCATTTATTGCACACTGTCACATCAAAGCCAGCAACACACCCAAAGCGGGAGCTGAGCTCTTTATTGGTCCAGATGCTGTTAAAGTCACGGTGCTAGGTCGTCATGAAAATTTATTTATTGTGGAGTTTTCGCAGCCAATTCTCAATGTTTTGGATTTATACGGCCAACTACCCATTCCGCCGTACTTTAACCGCGAAGCCGAAGCGATTGATACCGAGCGCTATCAAACAGTATTTAATGATCCAACCAAGTTAGCCAGTGTCGCGGCACCAACCGCAAGTCTACACTTCGATCAAAAACTGTTAGATCAGCTTGCAGCTAAAGGCATTCAAAAAACGTTTGTCACTTTACACGTGGGTGCAGGCACCTTTCTGCCTGTACGTACCGATGACATTGCCAATCACATTATGCATAGTGAATGGTGTGATGTTCCTGAGCATTCAGTTGAGCTTATTCGTCAAACCAAAGCACGTGGTAATAAAGTCATTTCTGTCGGAACGACAGCGACACGTGCGGTTGAAAGTGCAGCGCAGGCACATGATGGTGAACTGAAAGCTTGGACTGGAGATACCCAAATTTTTATCTACCCAGGTTATGAGTTCAAAGTGGTGGATCGTCTTATCACCAACTTCCATCTGCCTGAATCGACTCTCTTGATGTTGGTTTCAGCGCTGTCAAATCGTGATAATATTTTGATGGCTTATCAACATGCAGTTGCAAACCAGTACCGCTTCTTTAGTTATGGCGATGCCATGTTAGTCGACCAACTTCAACCCAAATAAGAAGAACCATGCCTCTCGATACGATCAAACATTCTATTCATATTCGACGTAAAAAGAATCAGGTCGTGTTTGATAATATCGACAGGCTTTGGGACATTGCTCGGAGTGCGGACACTGCCCAAGAAATCTTGGATCGGTTGCATCCATGGAAAGCACCGATTACCCTTAAATTTGAAAATGTGTTGCCCATTCTACTGGGAATAATCGGCATTTTTTTTATTGTGCCTGTGTTTTTTGCAGGACAACATATTTGGACATTATTTAGCTTTTTATTTGGCTTAGCTTGCTTGCTTTGGGCCTATTTAAGCTATGAACAGGATGATGCCCTTGAGGAACTCATAGACCACCTCGAAAAGCAAATTATTCATAAAAAATATCAGCTCAATGAGTTCACACCACCGCAGTACATTGGTGTTCCGCTACAACCTGCGTATTTTATCCCACAACTCAAACAATTGTTTCCGATCTTTAACCAAGGAACCATCAGTAATGATATTCCCTACTATGCCAGCACGATTTGGCAGGATGAGGACGGACAACAACATCAGGTCTTATTATTTCAATATCACTTTGTCGATGAAATTCGGGTGCGAGACAAAGATGGCAATGAAATGAAAGTCAAAGAAGTGCACAAAGACCTATGGGGATGTTTTGTGTTTGATGTACCGACTCAAGGGATTGCCATCACAGCATACAATAAAAAATTTTATTATCCTTATAGCTTTCCGTGGCATAGCAGTGACATTCAAATCAACCAAAAGCTCAAATTTTTTGGTGCCGACCAAATGCACATGGCTAAACTGCTATCACCTGCTTTTGTATTACGTGTCGCTGACTTCTTCCAATCACGTGAAGGTGATTTACTCTTTCATCCTGAAAAAAATATTTTGTGCTATATCAGCCCGCAAGACCTGTTTGAAATATCCAGTAAAGCAAAAAAAATCAATGACATTTCGACATTGCGTGGACACTTACGTACTTTTAAATTACCTTATCTAGAGCGTTTAGAATCTGATCTAACGCAATTTTTAAAATAATGATATTTTGCCGTTAGAGGGTCGTATGGGGCTATTGATTTTCTTCTTGATTATTATTGCAATCGTGTTTGGCGTGATTGTCATTCGTAATAATATTGTCAGACACCACAATGCAACCATTCGCGCATGGTCAGATGTAGCTACTTATGAACGTCAAAAGATCAAAATTTTGGATGGGCTAGAACCTTTAGTCGAACAATATTCCAGTTTTGAAAAAGGCACCTTGGAAAAAGTCACTGAACTCCGTCAGAACATTCTTAACCTGAACTTGAACAATACGGATGTCAATCAATTACAGCGTATTGAAGCTTTAAACCAAGAACTAATGCGTAGCCTTAATGTCGTGGTCGAAAATTATCCTGAGCTCAAAGCCAATGATATTTATCTCAAAATGATGAATGAAATTGAGGAACAAAACGAAAATGTCGGTGCTGCGATCAGCATCTTTAACCGCAATGTCGAGCTGTTTAACAATCATATTCAAATTTTTCCAAACAACATTGTCAACACCATGACTGTCGGCAAAAAAGCGGTCCGTCCGTTCCGCGACTCAGTTGCGCTACAAAATTTTGATTACCGCCCAAACTTTAATTAGCAGGGTGATTACACCGATATTTGCTTAAAGGCACTTTAAATGAGTGCCTTTTTTAACCTCTACGCTGACTGCACTGCTGACAACCACCACTTGATACAATCTATCTCCACCCCGACAACACATTCAAATTAAAACCGTTGTCACCGCATACTATTTCGTACAGAAAAGCTTTGCTTTAAAAGTGTTACAACACTGGTGTTTATTTGCATAATCAAGGAAAATAGCCTCCTTTTAGCGGCGAACTGTTTTTTCGCTCTTGCACTGCAAGTCAAGCGGTGCTTTGCTCTTGTTTAGGATTTTTTATGAAGTTTGAAAAATTAGGTCAGTCGGGTCGCGCCCGTCGTGGTCGTTTAACTTTAGAGCATGGTGTGGTGGAAACCCCTGTGTTCATGCCTGTCGGTACTTATGGTACAGTCAAAGGCATGCTCCCACGTGACATTGAAGACATCAAAGCGCAAATTATTTTAGGCAACACCTTCCATCTTTACCTGCGCCCTGGCCTTGAAGTGATTAAAGAACACGGCGGTCTGCATCAATTTATGAAGTGGGATAAACCCATTTTGACCGATTCAGGCGGCTTCCAAGTTTTCAGCCTCGGTGCAATGCGTAAAATTAAAGAAGACGGTGTGACTTTCCGCTCTCCAATTGATGGCTCTAAAGTGTTTTTGTCTCCTGAAATCTCAATGGACATCCAACATACACTGAACTCAGACATCGTAATGATTTTTGACGAGTGCACCCCATATCCTGCAACACATGAAGAAGCACAAAAGTCGCTACAACTGTCATTGCGTTGGGCAAAGCGTTGTAAGACTCAACATCATGATGTGCTTGAAAATAAAAATGCGCTGTTTGGTATCATTCAAGGTGGCATGTATGAAGACTTACGTGATGAGTCATTAAAAGGCTTACTTGAAGTTGGTTTTGACGGCTATGCCATTGGTGGCCTATCTGTCGGTGAACCAAAAGAAGAAATGATCAAAGTACTGGATTATCTTCCTGCGAAAATGCCAGCAGACAAACCGCGCTACCTGATGGGTGTCGGTAAACCTGAAGACATCGTGGAAGGCATCCGCCGTGGTGTCGACATGTTTGACTGTGTCATGCCTACCCGTAATGCCCGAAATGGACATTATTTTGTGACCGACGGTTTAGTCCGTATCCGTAACAGTAAATACCGTCATGATCAAAGTCCGCTAGATCCACACTGTGACTGTTATACCTGTACCAACTTTACCCGTGCTTATTTATTCCATTTGGAAAAATGTGGTGAGATGCTAGGTTCAATGCTGGGTACTATTCACAACTTACGTTATTACCAACGTTTCACTCAAGACATTCGTGACGCCTTGGATAATGATCGCTTTGATGCCTTTGTTGAAGATTTTTATGCACGTCGTGGTTTAGAAGTTCCACCTTGCCCCCAAGATTAATTGTTGTGAGCATTTGCGCTTGGTAAAAAGACAAGGTAAATTGCAGAACAAGTCTATTTATGATCAATTCGTTGATCACCGTTTTTTTAGTTTAGGAATTTGAAATGAGCCTTTTTATTTCTACAGCTCACGCAGCGGGTGAAGCTGCACAACAACCAAGTATGGTCGCAAACTTGTTGATGATTGCTGTTTTTATTGCCATCTTCTACTTTTTAATTTGGCGCCCTCAAGCTAAACGTGCAAAAGAGCACCGTTCTTTGGTTGAAAGTCTTGGTGTAGGCAGTGAAGTTGTTTTTGCTGGTGGCCTCATGGGTAAAATCACTAAACTCGAAGGCGACTTCGCTGTGGTTGAACTGAGCCGTGGTGTAGACGTAAAAATCCAACGCGCAAGTGTGATTTCAGTTCTTCCTGAAGGCACATTAAATAACCTTTAATCAAAAAAATTAGTCGTGCATCCGCACGACTTTTTTCATTTTAAGAAGAAAACGAATGCGTTACCCAGCATGGAAATATCTACTGATTATCGTGGTTTTGATTATCAGTACATTATATGCCCTGCCTAGTTTGTATCCGGATGAACCTGCGGTTCAAATTTCTGGTGCCAAAGCTGGTACCCAAATTGACCAAAGCATCGTACAAAAAGCAGAGCAGATTTTAAAATCTGAAAGTATCTCAAGCCATGACAACAGCTTTAGTAATAATGCTGCCCTGTTACGTCTTGACTCTAGCGAAGCACAATTAAAAGCCAAAGAGGCGCTACGTCGTGGGCTTGGTGATGACTATGTTGTTGCACTAAACTTGGCACCAACAACACCAGAGTGGCTACAAAAAATTGGTGCAAAACCAATGAAGCTCGGTCTGGATTTACGTGGTGGTGTTCACTTCTTGTTAGAAGTGGATATGGATAAAGCAATTTCTCAGCGCATGGAAACCTCTGCGACAGACTTACGTCGACAGTTCCGTGACAACAAGATTAAATTTAACAGTCTTGGATTAAACAACAACACGATTACCATTCAGTTTGCGAACAACGATGATCGCACGACTGCTCAAGACTACTTACGTAGCAATGGCAATGAGTTTAATCAGCAAGCGGTCGCAACTGCGACAGGTTCAACCTTACGTTTAACCTATACTGACGTTCGTCGCCAAGAAATTCAGTCTTATGCGGTAAACCAAAACTTAACCACCTTACGTAACCGTATTAATGAGTTAGGTGTGGCAGAAGCCTTGGTACAAACCCAAGGCAATAACCGCATCGTGGTTGAACTCCCAGGTGTGCAAGACACAGCCGAAGCAAAACGTGTTTTAGGGCGTACTGCAAACTTAGAATTCCGTTTGGTCTCTGACCAGAATGATCAAGTCATTGACCAATATACTGGCAAGAGTAATGGGCAACCGCTTCCACCAGGCACTGAACTTTTTGCCTATCAGTCTTTGGACAGCGGACGTGAATTACTGTTAAACCGTAATCGTATTTTAACGGGTGAACGCGTTCAAAATGCATCAAGTGGCTTTAGCCAAGACACGGGCGGTGCTGAGGTAAACATTACCTTAGACACAGCTGGTGGCAAACTGATGTCCGATGCAACCCGTAATGCGGTAGGTAAGCGTATGGCCGTGTTGTTCATTGAAAATAAACAACGTATTAGCTATATCACCGATCCTACCACTGGTGCGCAAACAGAAGTCCGTACCCCGTATGCAGAATCTGTAGTGATTAACGCTGCAACCATTCAAGCAGTACTCGGCTCACAATTCCGTATCACCGGTTTAGATTCTCCTCAAGAGGCGTCTGAGCTAGCATTGATGCTGCGTGCAGGTGCACTTGCTGCACCAATGTACTTTGTAGAAGAACGTGTCGTTGGTCCAAGTCTCGGTCAAGAAAACATTGATAAAGGGGTTCTATCAACTCAAATCG
The DNA here is from genome assembly GCF_044130335.1 of Acinetobacter halobius. Taxonomy (NCBI): domain Bacteria; kingdom Pseudomonadati; phylum Pseudomonadota; class Gammaproteobacteria; order Moraxellales; family Moraxellaceae; genus Acinetobacter; species Acinetobacter halobius. The sequence continues at coordinate 53,430 of NZ_JBIQOD010000011.1, read as the reverse complement.
GTTTCTTACTCGTCGCGATTTGGATGGTGGTCTTCTTCCGTCTATTTGGTTTAATTGCAAACTTTGCTTTGGTCTTCAACTTAGCCATGATTTTAACCGTCATGTCTTGGATTGGCGCTTCTCTTACCCTACCGGGTATTGCAGGTATCGTGATTACCATTGGTATGGCCGTCGATGCCAATGTCCTCATCTGTGAGCGAATACGTGAAGAAATGAAATGGGGAGCATCGCCCAAACAAGCTATTGTGGCGGGTTATGATCGTGCCTATAACACCATTCTCGACTCAAACTTAACCACATTCTTGGTTGCGTTTATCTTATTTGCTATCGGCACAGGCCCAATTAAAGGCTTCGCTGTAACCTTAATGATCGGTATTGTCTGCTCAATGTTTACTGCAATCACAGTAACACGTGCAATTGTACAGCTCATCTATGGCAAAAAACGAAACTTGAAAAAGTTGAGCATATAAGGAGATCGACGATGACTGATGTGACTCAACAAACTTCAAAAAAATACGGCCGTCCTGATGACGATCGCGTGATTAATTTTATGAAGATTGCGCTGCCTGCAGCCGTTCTTTCTATTATTTTAACGATTGGCAGCCTATTTTTCATTTTCACCAAGGGTCTTAACTTAGGTTTGGACTTTACTGGTGGTATTTCAGCCGAATTGAACTATAGTAAGGCAGTAAAGTCAGCCGATGTCTCTGCTGCACTAACCAAAGCTGGCTTTCATGATCCCGTGGTACAAACCATTGGTTCGGATCGTGACTTAATTGTACGTATGCCTGTACAAGAAGACACAGCAGCAGAAGACTTAACCAAAACCATTACCCAAGCAGTACAGCTTCCAGGTAACTCGGCTTCTGTCAACAAAGTTGATGTCGTCGGTGGGCAAGTGGGTAATGAGCTCTATATTCGCTCAGCAGGTGCTGTGGGTTTAGCTCTATTACTGATGCTGGTTTATGTCACCATTCGCTTTGAGTTCAAACTGGCAATGGGTGCAGTACTATCATTGTTCCATGACGTTGTAGTAACCATCGGTATTTTTGCCATGATGCAATGGCCGTTTGACTTAACGGTTTTAGCTGCTGTTTTGGCCCTGATTGGCTTCTCGCTGAATGACAACATTGTTGTATCGGATCGTATTCGTGAAAACTTCCGTAAGATTCGTGGTGCAACGCCTTTAGAAATCGTTAACATTGCATTGACTGAAACATTACGTCGTACCATTCACACCTCAATGACTTTATTACTGGTGGTGATCTCGATGATGTTACTCGGTGGTGATGGTCTGAAATGGTTCTCTGTAGCGATGTTTGTCGGGGTTTTTGTGGGTACCTATTCTTCAATCTATATCGGTACAGCCTTTGCCTTATGGCGTGGTCTAAACCGTCAAGACTTCATTGTACAAGTGAAGCCTGAGTTTGAAGAAGAAAATGAAATTCCATAAACTCATATAGCTACGTTAAAAGAAAAGTCTCTCAATCGAGAGGCTTTTTTATATCGGTATGAAGCTGTTGTATCAACTCAATCTGAGGCAACGCATAGCCACGGCAGGACTGCTCTGCCCGCCATGCCACAGTCAACATCACATCTCCCAACTCAAAATTTTGATAGGCGAAACTACCAATGAGCGGATGATTACACATGCCACCATTATGCATTGGATGTGCTTGGGTATTCAGTTCATTTAAGTTTAAACGAATACCCAAACCTGATGCTTTAAGCACCGCTTCTTTGGTGGTCCAAACTTTAAACCAGTAGGATTTTTCCTGCTCAACCTGTTGCCATAGCTCAAGTTCATCGACATGAAAAGCATGTTGGGCCAAAGCGCCAAAACGTACTTTTCGACTTAACTCTTCAACATCCACGCCCAAATCAGCCACTTTTTCACTCATGGCTAAAGCATAGTAATTTTGACTGTGACTATGATTGAAATGAAAAGAAGGCTGACCAACCCAATAGGGTTTGCCTGTATCGCTCAGTGCAATGGCATGATCATCGACGATCATCTGTCGTTGTTCAGATAAGGATTGATTGCGATATTGATAAATGGCTTGTTTTCGCTGCGCAATTTGCTCGACACGTGACAGATTGTAATCCACCTGTACAATGTCCTTAATCTTTTTCAGCTCAACACGTATTGTCCTTGCCACGTTGCCTTCCTATCATCATTTCATGCATCATAAAATAAAAAAGCCCAAAGATCACTTTGGGCTTTTCAGCATCAGAACCTTAATGCCTGATTAACGTTTGAATTTCTTCTCTGCTTTCTTAAACTTCTGAACATAACGACGCTTACGCGCTGCTGTACGCTCATCCACTTGCGACTTACGTCCTTCAAATGGGTTTTCAGAGGTTTTAAACTCAATACGCACTGGCGTACCCTCAAGCTTATACACTTTACGGAATACGTTTTCCAAATAACGGCGGTAGTCATGTGGAGTCTTGTCGACTTTGTTGCCGTGAATCACGATGGTTGGTGGATTTTGTCCACCCATATGTGCATAACGCATCTTGATACGACGACCTTGTACCATAGGTGGTTGATGCGCATCTGTTGCATCATTTAAAATTTGTGTAATTTTCGCAGGCGAGACTTTCAAATGCGATGAGTCATAAGCACGGTGAATTGATGGATACATTTCACCAACACCCGTACCATGCAAAGCAGAAATCAGGTGGATCTTCGCCCAAGGAATAAAGTCAAAACGGCGCTCTACATCCAACTTACATTGCTTACGATCATACTCGGACATATTGTCCCATTTGTTAATCGCAATCACCATCGCTCGGCCTGCTTCAAGCGCATAGCCAATTAAGTGTAAGTCTTGTTCTACAATACCTTCACGCGCATCAACCACTATGACCACCACATGGGCATCTTTCATGGCTTGCAAGGTTTTCACGATTGAGAATTTCTCAATCATTTCATCAACCTTACCTTTACGACGAACACCTGCTGTGTCAATTAAGGTGTACTGACGGCCATCACGCTCAAACGGAATATAGATTGAATCACGGGTGGTTCCCGGTTGGTCAAATGCCACCACACGCTCTTCACCCAATAAACGGTTGACTAACGTTGATTTACCCACATTCGGACGACCAATAATCGCTAAGCGTAAACCTGTGTGCTTATCATGTTCGTCTGGGTTTTCATCTTCAGGCACATCATGTAGAACTTCTTCCAGCATTTGCTGAACACCGCGACCATGGCTTGCTGCCACTTGCAGAGGTTCACCCATACCGAGTTTGTAAAACTCAACCAAAGCTGCTTCAGCGTGTACACCATCGACTTTATTGGCAACCAAAAAAACTTTTTTACCTAATGTACGCAGTTCGCGAGCAATTTGTTCATCTGAGGCTAACAAACCTGCGCGAGCATCGACCACAAAAACAATAATATCAGCCTCATTAATGGCTGTTTTAGACTGTTCTGCCATGTAAGAGTCGATACCCCCTTCATTTTCGCCGATACCGCCTGTATCAACCACAATGAAAGACTTATTTTGATATACAGCGTCACCATATTTACGGTCACGCGTCAGGCCAGCAAAGTCAGCAACAAGCGCGTCACGACTCTTGGTGATCTGATTGAATAGCGTTGATTTTCCGACGTTCGGACGGCCAATGAGCGCAATTACGGGTTTCATAGATTAACCTTTATTCAAGATCAGCCAGTAAGACTGGTCTGAACATCAGAAACTGGAAGAAAAATAAGGTGAAAAACCTGAATAAAAACTCGGGGTCTTGTCTAAACAAATACCCCGAGGAAATTTAAAAATACGAATTTCGACTAGTTTAACATAAGTCGAACAGAATTAACGATTCTGCCAAATGCTTAATGCACCCTTTCGTGTTGCAACATAAAGTTGATCATCAATCACACGTAAAGTACGCACTTCACCAGAAGTCTTAGCACGACCAATCAATTCACCTGTTGCAGGGTTAATCATGTGCAATACACCATCTAGATCACCCACAATCAGGTCTTGACCTAACATCACAGGATTACTCAATTGGCGATTCAGCAGACTGTCATTTTCCCACAGTTTTTGACCCGTCGTAATTTCATAAGCCACTAATTTACCATCGGCCTGTGCAACAAACACGCCATTGCCAACCACTTCAGGGCGTTGTGTACTACTCGAATCTTCACTCCATACCACTTGCTGTGAAGCCAAATCCGTCATAGTGACTTGACCTTGATAACTTGTGGTAATCAAATACTGACCTGCAACTACTGGGTCACCGTCGATATCATTTAAACGCTGAATATCCGAACGACCATCCGACACAGCTACACGACGCTGCATTCGTGGCACACCTGTAACTACATCTAAAGCATAGACATAGGCATTTGCAGTAGAAATGAGTACTGTGCGCGAATCAACAGGCACTGGTGCCGCATTACCACGAAGGCTAAGTTGAACATTTGGTAAGTTATAGGTCCACACTTGTTGACCTGTCGCCAAATCATGTGCAAAAACGGTTCCATCATTACTGACAGAAATCACACGCCCCGCTTGAACCAACGATGGCGCAAGTAGTGCCCCTGTTAATTGTGCTGTCCATTTTTGCTCGCCTGTCGCTTGGTCTAAAGCAAACAATTGGCCTTTAGCATTACCCACTATGACATAACCATCAGCCGCTTCCACACCTGAGCTTAAGCCAGCCTTAGACACTTCTTTCTGCCAAAGTTTTTGTTTGCCTTTATAAGCCGTCACTTCACCTTTTGGATCAAGCGCAAAAACCACACCATTGTCTGCATCTAGACGTAACCGTAAAGGGTCCGCTGTCGAAGTTGAAGACACACTTTGAGAAAATACAGGGGTCAGCGTTTTCGCTTGAGTCAGTTTTGGAAGTGGATTCGGCTTAACTTCTTCTACTTTGCCACTACTTGCACAACCCGCAAGAGCCAAAGTCAATACGGTTAATGCGCACGAAATTTTGTATTTTCTATTCATTAAGATTCTTCCGCAACGGTTTCTATGATTGGACGTTCGATTTCAGGATCATCAACTAAAATACCAACACTTTCGAGTTTAATTTGTAAAATTTGGCGTTCTTGTTTACGTTCAACCAACTGATCCCATGCACTTTGGTAGGCTTTTTTGGCATTGTCGATATCATTTTTAGCCACATAGACATCACCCAAAGCTTCATCAGCCGTTGCTTTAAAAGCAGGATCAGTCACTTGCGCTAATGTTTTAATTGAATCATCAAATTTCTTTTGTGCCAATTGAGCATACGCCAAGCGTAGTTTTACAATTTGCACTAAACCATCGTCATCGACTTTCGAGTTTTCAACTTTTTTCAACGCTTTTTCAGCACTTGCATAATCTGCTTTGTCATAAGCTAATTTTGCCATCAACAATTGCGTTTGAATGGCCTGAGCCGAATCTGGTGCATCTTTTACGATTTTATCCGCAGTTGCTGACAAGGCAGTAAATGCATCACCTTGCGTTGCACGTGCTTCATCCATCAATTGCTGAACTTTAGCCGTGTTCATTTGGTTCTCGGCCAAAGTCTTCTTCTGCCAGTATTGCCATCCAAAAAAGGCAATCAGCGCAATTAAAATCCCACTAATAATGGCAGAACCATATTTCTTAGTAAAAGACTTTAAACTATCAAGTTGTTCTTCATCACTTAATGCGCTCATGTGACTACCCTTTCCTTATATTTTGGCTTATTTTGAAGAAAATTTTTCAATCATAAATGGCACGATGTCATCCACCGCAACCAAAGTTTGTTCAGCTGTTGCCAACTCTTTTACGGCAAACTGTGCAGCTTCCACCTCACGCTCACCCAAAATAAGGGCAAACAATGCGCCAGACTGATCGGCTTTTTTCATCTGTGACTTCATTGAACCCTGAGAGCCTACTTTCAAACGAATCGTGCTCGATGCTGCATCCAACTGATTGCGAATTTGCTCTGCAAGGACTAAAGCTTTGCCTTGAGACGCTGGATCTGCCAACAAAAACATTTCGCAGTCACGTACAGGTGTAGCATCTTCAACTTGTTCAAGAAGCAATAATAAACGCTCTATACCCATTGCAAAACCAACGGCTGGCACAGACTGATCTGCTTTGCCTTTGAGCTGTCCAACTAGACCATCATAACGACCGCCCGCACAGACCGTGCCTTGTGAACCCAAATGCGTAGTGGTCCATTCAAAAACGGTTTTGTTGTAATAATCCAAGCCACGCACCAATTTCTGGTTAATGACAAAGCTTACACCTGCATCCGTTAAATATTGCTGCAAGGTTGCAAAGTGATTCAACGTTTCCTCACCCATAAAGTCATGCAACTTCGGTGCATTTTCCAAAATGGCTTGAGTTTTTGCATCTTTAGAGTCAAGAATGCGCAGTGGATTGGTGGTTAAACGACGCTGTGAGTCTTCATCCAAATCACCCTTGTGTGATTCCAAAAACTCAACCAATGCTGCACGATAAGCAGCACGCTCATCAGACTCACCGAGAGTATTCAATTCAAGTTGAACTTTGTCTGCCACACCCATGCGTTTCCACAGACGTGCGGTCATCAAAATCAGCTCAGCATCCATATCTGGGGTTGCTACACCAAAGGTTTCCACGCCAAATTGGTGGAACTGACGGTAACGACCCTTTTGTGGCTTTTCATAACGAAACATCGGGCCAATATACCAAACCCGAGGAGTGGCACCACGAAGCAAGTTATGCTCAAGCATGGCGCGTACACAACCTGCTGTTCCTTCAGGACGCAAAGTCAAAGACTCAGGCGGATTACCTTTATCCAAGAAGGTGTACATTTCTTTTTCAACGATATCCGTTGCATCCCCAATTGAACGTTTGAACAAATTGGTCTGTTCAACAATAGGTAAACGAATTTGTTGGTAGCCATAAGCATCCATCAATGATGCGAGATGCTGTTCAAGACGTCTCCATGCAGAGGTTTGCGTAGGAAGAATGTCATTAAAACCTTTGATTGCGACTATTGAACTCATGATCTACTCAGAAAAACTTGTGCGAATAATCTCTTTAGCTTTAGCGTCTTCAAGATCGCTAACACGTTGACGAACCATCGCTTCGATTTCGTCAACCAACTGATTTGTGTCAATTAAATGGCTCTTTTCGCCATTACGATACACCAGTGAACGTGGACTTGCACCAACTACACCAATATCGGCTTCTTTGGCTTCACCCGGACCATTCACTTTACACCCAATCACCGACACATCCATTGGGGTACGAATATCTTCTAAACGTTCTTCTAAAGCCTGCATCACTGAAATCACGTTAAACTCTTGACGTGAACAGCTCGGACAAGCAATAAAGTTAATGCCATTTGAGCGAAGACTAAGTGATTTTAAAATATCAAAGCCAATCTTAATCTCTTCTTCAGGTTCCGCTGCCAAAGAAATACGCATGGTGTCACCAATGCCATCCAACAGCAAACCGCCCAATGCAATCGCAGACTTCACCGAACCTGTTCGATAAATCCCCGCTTCTGTTACACCAAGGTGTAAAGGATTATCAATTTGCTGTGAAAGTAGGCGATAAGCGTCCATGGTTAAGAACACATTGGATGCTTTCACTGAAACTTTGAACTCGTGGAAATCTAAACGATCCAGAATATCAATATGGCGCATCGCCGACTCTAGCAATGCCTGACCAGTCGGCTCACCATATTTCTTTTGAATATCTTTCTCTAGTGAACCTGCATTCACCCCAATACGCATAGAAATATCGTTATGACGCGCCGCGGCTACCACTTCACGGATTTTGGCTTCAGAGCCAATATTTCCCGGGTTAATGCGCAAACAGTCCGCTCCCAAGTCTGCAACACGCAGTGCAATCTTGTAATCAAAGTGAATGTCTGCAACCAAAGGCACCGATGAACGCTTACGAATCTCACCAAAAGCTTCTGCCGCTTCCATCGTTGGCACAGAAACACGCATAATGTCTGCACCTACATCTGCACAACGCTGAATTTGTGCCAATGTTGCCTCAACATCACAAGTTTCGGTATTGGTCATACTTTGAATGCTGATCGGTGCATCACCACCGACATAGACTGAACCCACACGAATTTTGCGAGTAGGCTTGCGTTTAATTGGATTTACAATCATGGCTTTTCCTTGATCCCATTAACGTGACAAGCGGAAATCTGCTTTTCCACCGACGGTATATGGTGACAATGAAATACTTTCATTATTTAAGCTGAGTGACACAGCAGCCGCATCATCAATACGAATTTGAAAAGGGGTCTCTCCAGACAACTCAAGTGTTGAAGCCTGACGACCTGTTGCCAAAACTTTACCTGTTGAATCAACAATATGCACAGATGTTGGGCGATTGAACTCAAGTTTCAACTGATCCCCTGTGGTTGCAGCAGCGCCATTCATATTAATAATTTGAACATCTGATTCTGCTTGTTGAGCTGTCGTCTCATCAGCACCACCTGACCAATTTTGAATGACACCAAATAATGCTGCCAAAATGGCAATAACAACAATTGCAACTAGTCCGCGTTTCAACCACTTACGATTGCGGTCGCGATTAGAACCTGGCAATTTGCCCATAATTTTAATTGGCGAATTATTCAAAGCATGATTCGGCAGAAGTCCCGTATCATTGGCATAGATGTCATCGAAACGTTGGATAATCGTAGTTGCATCCACTTTCAGGTACTTCGCATAGGTACGATAGTAACCTTTAATAAACGTAGCTTCTGGAAGTGCCGTATATTCGTCCTGCTCAAGTGCAGTTAATGTCTTGAGTGGAATATTGAGCTCTTTCGAAACGTCGCTTAATTCACGTTTTTGTGCAATACGAATTTGACGAAGATAATCACCTGGACGCTGGATATTTCCTAAAGCATTGCTAGAACCATTCGATTGTGGTGAATTAGGATTTACTTCCATACGGCCTCAGTAGTGTACTGTAATTGCAAATAACGTTTGTATTCTTGACTATCTGGGTACAAGGCACGTAGCTGATTGACCAGTACTTGCGACCCCAAAGTGTCATGGTTTGCACGTACAATTCGGATACCGATCCAAAGCGCACGCGCATCTAAGTTTTTCTCGCCAACGGCTCGCACAAATTGTTCATAATATTGTGTCGCTTCAGCGTATTGTTGGCGTAAATATAAAATTTCCGCCATTTCGATCATGGCAAGATAGGCATTTGAACTCACCTGTAGGGCTTGTTTAAAAGCAGCTTCTGCTTCGGCTACTCGACCTACCTGAATATACGCACGACCTAAATTTTCGAATGCTCGATAACGTTGATCATAGCCCAAAGTTGAAGCAGCAACTTGAAGTTGATCAATCGCGTCATTATAACGCCCAATTTGATATAAATACGTACCGTAGTTGTTACGAGCCTGTGCATTTTTTGGCTCAGTCGCAATGGCATGCTTGAAATAGCGCTCAGCTTTTGCCACATTTTGCGGACTACCTTCGCGTTGTAACAGCACACCCATCATCATATTTGCAGATGCATCACGTGAGTCGATGTCTAAGGCCTGATCTAATGTACGTTTCGCCGTATCATAATCGTTTGACTTAATATATTCAGCTGCCAACTGAGTTCTAACTTGTACTGCTTTCGTCGGATCACCTTTCGTATTCACGGTTTGGCAACCCACTAAGTACCACACAGACACACCCAATGTCAGTGCAAGGTAAAGTTTAGAAACGGGTTTTTTCAATTGGCATCCCCTTATATTATCCTTGTGAACGTAGAATTTCGTTTTTCTCTGCTACTTTCTTTTTCCACTGCTCTGCACGACGAGTTCGATCCGCTACTTGGCCCACCAACTGTCCGCAGGCAGCATCAATATCATCGCCACGCGTTTGACGAATCGTACACACAAATCCTGCATCAGACAAAGTTTTTTGGAAAGAAATAATGCGGTTGCGACTTGAACGACCATAAGGCGCATGTGGAAATGGATTAAATGGAATTAAATTAATTTTACTTGGTAAGTTCTTCAACAATTTAATCATCTGCTGCGCATGCTCAGGATGATCATTCACCCCATCCAACATCACATATTCAATCGTGACATGCTTACGCGCACTTTCATTGCCATCTTTGGCGATATACCGCTGACATGCTGCAATCAATTGTGCCAATGGATATTTTTTATTGATTGGAACCAACTCATTCCGCAGTTCATCATTTGGCGCGTGTAAGGAGATTGCCAATGCAACATCAATATCTTGTGCCAATTGATCAATTTTCGGGACCACACCTGAAGTCGATAAGGTCACACGGCGTTTAGACATACCATAAGCAAAATCGTCTAGCATGATACGCATTGAGCTCAATACGGCATCATAGTTGAGTAATGGCTCGCCCATGCCCATCATCACCACGTTGGTTACCGAACGCTCACGCTCAGCTACAGGCACATCTTCCATATAAGAATAGTTTGCAACCCACAACTGACCAATAATTTCATCTGGGTTTAAGTCGCGCTGAAAACCTTGTTTACCCGTTGAACAAAATGAACAATCCAGTGCACAGCCGACTTGAGATGAGATACATAAAGTACGGCGTAAACCACTACGATGTTCAGCAGGAATCAATACAGTTTCAACCAAAGAGCCTTCGCCCTCACCGACACGAAAAACCCATTTACGGGTACCATCTTTAGAATAATTCTTATGTACCACTTCAGGTGCTTTAATTTCACACAACTTTTCAAGTTTTTCACGTAATTTACCTGAGATATTGGTCATCTCAGCAAAATCAGTCACAAAAAATTGGTGAATCCATTTCATCACCTGTCCTGCACGAAATTTTTTCTCTCCCAGATCTTCGAAGAATTTTTCAAGCTGCGGACGTGACATGCCAAGTAAGTTCACTTTCGCAACAGAATTTTGCTGTGCAGGAGCGGATGGAGATTGTTGCTGTTCAGCCGAAACTGTAGAGACAGCGACCACTTCAGTACTCATGTGTATTACCTAAACCATGTCTAACGATGAAAGGAGAAGCTCAATAAACGAGCAGAAATATATTCAGGGAATAAAAAAACCAGATAAGTATAATAACACTTATCTGGTTTGAATACTTCGAATTAACGAGTACGCGGAGCAATCTCAGTTTGAGCGAAGAAGTAGTTCACTTCACGATCAGCAGATGCTACAGAGTCAGAACCGTGAGCAGCGTTTTCGTCGATGCTTACAGCGAAGTCAGCGCGGATAGTGCCTGGAGCTGCTTCTTTAGGATTCGTTGCGCCAAGGATTTCGCGGTGAGCAAGAACTGCGTTTTCGCCTTCAAGCACTGAAACAACAACTGGACCAGAAGTCATGAACGCAACTAAGTCAGCAAAGAAACCACGTTCTTTGTGCTCTGCGTAGAAACCTTCAGCTTCAGCTTGAGTCAAGTGTTTCATTTTAGTTGCAACGATTTGAAGACCAGCTTTTTCAAAACGAGCAAAAATGTCACCGATGTGGTTTTTAGCAACTGCGTCTGGTTTTACGATAGATAAAGTACGTTCAATAGCCATGATTGGCTCCTTAAGTCAATGTAGACATGAAAATTTTGGCGCATTATACCGAGATAATGCACAATTATCTGCTTTTACTCTGTAAAAAGTTGCTTTTTTCGATGCACGGATTATCGTGCTTCGTCAATCCATGCCATCTGAATTGCCTCAAGCAACCCTTCAGTTGACTTGTTAGGATCATCACTAAAGTCTGGTAAGGCACACACCCACGCATGTAAATCTGTAAAACGAATCCACTGCGGATCGACATCTGGATGAGCTTCATAGAGCTCAATAGCAATATCAATAGTGTCCGACCAACGTAAGCCCATAGTGGCGTCTCATCACAATATAGAAGATGCTGTACTGTAGCAAACTCTGAAATTTAAGCGTTAGTCTGTTTTGTGCAAAACTGCACTTTTTTACAACACGATATTTAAAAGTGGTGCACTACAAATTAAAGCCACTGCTACAACCGCGCCAATTGCAGCCCCGACCAAAACATCACTTGGATAATGTAGCCCCAAAATCATCCGAGATGCAGCGACCAAAACAGTAAAAGGCAACATAAGGATCAATAAAATTGGCTGTACGAAACCTAGCAATGTACTCACCATCACCGCATGTAAGGTATGACCTGAAGGGAAACTAAAATGATCAAGCGGTCGCTCACCCATTCGAATCACCTGATGCACTTGATAAGGTCGTGGACGAATCGTTTTTATTTTTAGAACCTTATAAATCAAAGTACCGCATAGTGAACCCAAAACCAAATACACAATTTGCAGACTGTAGACTAGACCTTGCAACAGCCAAGTTAAAGCCAACATGGTGTACCAAAAAACACCATCGCCCAATCGGCTGATTCGTTTGAAAAAATTGGCTACTGTCTGTGAATGGGAAAAATGATTAAGATAAACACAGCCCTTTAGATCTAAATCTAATATTCTTATTTTTGCAGTTTTAAGATTCATACCACTTCTCCTTAACAACAACGTTGAAAGTTCAGCTGGAAAATCATTGTTATGCCGACGATTTTAGCCCGTCTAAGGGATTTTATTACGCTTCATTTTAAAGGATATTTTTGACAGTTTGATGATCTTCACTAAACTCATCCATAAATACCCGCACTCATTTACAATTTTAACCACGAAGTGATGATGATGCTTTTAGACTCGCCACCTGATATAAAGCTTGCTCAAACTGTTTCACAGGATATTGCCAACCAACACTTTCAATATCTTGACGCGCTTGAGCACCCATGGTTTTAAGTACAGTTTGCGCTGGCAACTGTATAATCGTTTGCATAAAATGTGCCACCTGTCCAAAAGGACTCAGCCAACCTGTTTTTCCATGTTGGACATATCGCTGCGGGCTTGCATAATTATACGCCACCACAGGTAAACCACTTGCCATCGCTTCAAGTACCACATTGCCAAAAGTTTCTATTTGACTAGCAAAAACAAAAACATCCGCACTGGCATAGGCTTGAGCGAGTGACTGTCCTGTTAAGCTGCCTGTAAAAATCACATCTGAACCATTGGCCATCTCCGTTAAACGCTTACGATCTGGCCCATCCCCCACAATCACCATTTTAAATTTGCGTGATGACTGCTTCTTGATATTCAAATAACTTTGAATGAGCACATCCACCTCTTTTTCAGGAGATAAACGCCCTACATATAAAAGCACAGTGGTATTTGCATCTGCTTGCCAATACAGACGCATTTGTTCCGAGCGATGTTCTGGCTGAAAACGTATGGTATCTACCCCTCGTCCAACCTCAACCAAAGGACAGGTCACTCCAAAATCCTGAAGTTGATTTAACGTGGTTTGACTCGGCACACAAGTGAGTACCGTATGGTTATGAAACCAACGAAGATAGCTTTCAATCGGCTTTACCAGCAAAGCCAAATCAAAAAAGCGACTAAAATCATGAAAAGTTGAATGAAAGCCACTAGATACTGGAATTTGATGTGCTTGAGCGGCATACAGTGCAGTCAATCCCAAAGGGCCTTCCGTTACAATATGCACGACATCTGGACTGAAACGCTCAATCGCCTTGCTGACTTTGACATACTGAGGCATGCCAAATTGCATCTCCGTATATTTTGGAATACTTTTCGCCCAGACCAAACACTCCTGTTCGGCCTGAAACTCTGTGCATATATTTTTTTGTATTGGGCGAATCAACTGAATGCGATGCCCCTGTTTTTGCAAGCCTTTACATAATTGTAACAGTGAATTTGCGACACCATTGATTTCTGGTGACCATGTTTCAGTCACGATAGTAATTTTTAATTTAGGCTTAAGAGTTTCTTGAAGCAGGGAAAGCTCTTGCTGAAAATTTTGTTGATGTTGTTGTTTTAAATAAAACCGCTGTGGTTCGGGGAAATTGTGCTGTTTGAATAATTTTGTTGTCATTGAACCGATCATACTACACCAAACTTTTCTTATTTTAAGTAAAGCTTAACTGAACTATTTGACAGTTTGATGATTGAATGATGAAACTAATTTAACACTCCCCACGCAAAAAGATAGGCCACTTGGCCATATCTTTTATATATGAAGCATTACACTTCGTTTAAAACATTAAGTTAATATAAAGGTTATCTCGATAAACTCCAGCCGGCGTCAATGCCGTTGGTCGCTCCATCAATTGCACCAATACCACAAACTTACTTTGTGCAGTTGCAGGTTGTGAGATAGGACTATTCCAACGCGAAGCACTCGCACCCGAAATATTCATTTGCGTTCTTAGTTTATGATTTTTCTCATTCACTAAATAACTGCTACCCGTTGCATTCATTAAATTACGAGAATTAAACTTAATCGCATAATTACTATCGCATGCGACTGAAAAAGAAGTCGCAGCCTGACTTAGATAGGAAGAACTCAAATTCAGCTGGCTTGAGGTTAAGCGCTCAATTTGACACTGTTTTGCATAGGTCAAAGCTGATGCTCCTACACAAAACACGAATAAAACAACTCTCAGTTTCATGGCACTACTACTCCATCTATTTACAATGAAGATCCATTGCTGGTTGATTCTCTTCATTTACTGTATCTGTAATATTGAGTTCTGCTGAACAACTGCGCGCATCTTTGGTTTTAATCTGTATATTATATGTACCAGGAATCAAACCATAAAGCATGACACTACCATCAGTAGAAATCGGATAAACTTCCCCTTCACCATTATTATTAATATAAAGTTCAGAGCCTGGTGCAAAAGTATTATTATTACTGTCTAATGGTCTTATATTGACTTGTTTTGCATGAAAAACAGGAAAATCTATAATATAACCACGTTGGTTCAATGCTGTTAATTGTTTATTTGAATATTGTATTTTATCTTCCACAGGTAATTGATTTTGATCAAATGCAATATCATATTTTACATATGGAATAATATCATGAATAAACGCATAGCCTTTTTTATTGGTTTTATCAACATAAGTCAGTGACCTCAAAATATCAATATCCTGATAATCACCCACTTTAACCAATGTAAATGCATTGTCGACCATTTTAGTGAAACTGAGTTTATTACCTAACCAGACTACTGCACCTCGGTAGTTTAGCTGTGTTTCGCGATCATCACGACCTTGAATATGATAGAAGTCCAAATCACCCACGTCAGTTTTTACTACACCATTTGCATTAAACATCGTTTCATCATTACGACGATTGACCCCAACTGAATAATCGAAACCAACCTGATTAGAGTCATATTTAACCAATTGAAGGTTGGTATTCTGATCTGCTGACTGACTAAAATAAACCGACTTATCATCAAAACTATAACTAAGTGACAAAATCCCCCCAGAATCCTTACGATCACCAAAAGCATTGAAATAACTTAAACCAAAGGAGACTCTACGTCCGAAATTTCGATTAAAGCCAATATTAATGACTTTCTGATCACTATTCGGAAAATCGGGGTCATCATAATATTTTTGTTCGGCATAATTAATATTAACATTCTGTAAATACGGCACATTACTCATACCAAAGTAAGCAAGATTTTCAAATTTTGGGTAATTAGAAGAAACCCCTAATTCATCTCCAAGAAATTTAAAATTCCTCTCTGTATATTTAGAACTTGCTCCCATTGAGAAACGGCCAAAGTCTTTACTTGCAGATAATCCATAAGAATAATTAAACTGGTTATCATCATCATGAGATGCAAGGACTACACTATCCAAAACGAAAATATTGCTAACAGCCTGTGTCCACATAAAGCCTACATTTTGTATATCTTTACTGTATGACAAGTTTGTTCCAAGCGTTGTAGAGTTTGTCAGTCCTTTTCGATAATAAGTATTTACAAAGAAATCACGATAATCACTACTGTCCATATTATAGTTATAACGTAATTTACCAACAGCAATACTATATTCATTCAAACCTGAGCGTAGCAGCCGATTGGTTACCATGATCGGAAAACTCTGCACACTTCGATTTCCAAGTACATCTTCAACGACAATTTGAGCATTACCTGCTTGTTGAATTTGCGCACCCATTAATAAATTATAATCACCAGGACTGACTTTCTGGCTGTATATATTTACTCCATTGATATACAAATCAACTGTGGAAGGAACCCGCGCACTGCCTTGTAAACTTGGCATATTCCAATAAATAAAGTTTGGTCTCTCGGTATAGTTTGTTCCCCAATTCAATCCCGCAAAACGTAGAGAATTAATCAAGGGATTATAGGTTGTAGTGGTATCACCGATGGTTAACCGAGTCATATTTTTGGGAAATTCAAAATCAACACTACTACTGAGTCGCACCACCCGTTCATCTGTAGGGGTGTTCTGGTATAGCATGGAGTTTTTCATGATCCAGTAATCTTTAAAAACCCCTAACTCCATCAAGCCACTATAAGAGTCATTATTATTGCTATTGGCATATACGAAATCATAATTAATAAAGCCACCAAAACTGGCCTTTTCAGGAATGATGTTATTGTTTAATGCATTAAAGTCCGTTTCAAAAAGTTCTGTTGGAATCGTGAGCTTAATGGATTGCGATGAATCATCAAAAGTTGACTGAACACCACTTGATGACACCAAGCAGAATTCTGGTCGCGAAGCTAAGGTTTTTAATTGCGCAGTTGAAATTTGACGTTCTGCCAGTACCTGACATTCAAGATAATATTGATCGCCCTGCTTTAATAAGGCGACATCTGTATGATGATCTAGATCATTAATCCAAAGGTTCGCAATATTTTCTTCCAGCACACCCTCACTGGCATTTACATTGAGTGCTAAAAAAAAATGAATAACGATCAGTATTTTTATTTTCGTATTCATTACACCCCCCACCTTGGACTAATCCGAGAATTTGAGTTCCACCATTTTATCGTTCTTATCTGTAAACAATTGAACGTAATAATTTTTAGGGTTTGTTATTCGTGTATTGTTTAGATCATAAGACATACTTTTATTTGCAAGCAAATAATTCATGGTTTCCGTTTTAAAAACTTCTTTTTTATTTGCATCTACAATTTTCAAATTTGCGATTTGAATATGCGATTTTGCATTATTTTTAACAATCAACTTATTATTTTCAACGTTGAAATTTAGTTTAACATCTTCCTGCTTACCAACAAAGAGGGGTAAATTAAAGCTGACCAGAAAATTTACTGAAGATTCTTTTACAGCCTGTGGAATTTCATCAACAATCACACGCCATGTCCCTTCTTGTTGCCCTTCTAAAACCGACTCTACCGGACGATTAAAACCGACGCGAATGGTTTGCTTGCCATTGGCTTGTAAAATAAAATTCTTAGGGTTAATAATTAAACTATTGTCAGGCTCAAGCACATTTTCGCCATTGTCTTTTTGAGTCCACTTAAATGCTTTAACTTCAAAAATTCGCTTTTCTGTCTCATCTTTAGATTCTAGGGTTAATGTTGTTGTTCTTTGCTTTGCGGGATTTTGAATATACATTTGGACTGGGTCAACTGAAACACCAGCATGTGTTCCCGACATATACAGCATCGAAGACACCAGAATTGCTATTATTCTTTTCATGTTACACCCCTTATTATAATTTTAAAAAACCTAACCTGATACTGTGATCAAGTTAGGCTTAGTTTGACCAGATTAGTAGTAAACTTTAATTTTATAAGTATCGTTGTATGTACCCGCACGTTGGAAGGCACTTACTGCTGCATTTGTAACAGATACAGAGTATACATCATCAGCTAGACCATTGTGATTTGAGTTACCAAATGGAATCACACCACCGCCTGTTTTATTTGTAACAATTGTTGTTGGTACACGAACACTACCATCATCTTCATGTTTCACATAAGTGCTGGCACTTGTACCAGTGTTTGCTGTTTGAATGTTAAGCGTATAGTGGGTATTACTCCGCACAGTGTAGGTTGAACTCTGAGTTCCGCCATTTTTATTCAACGTAATGGCACTACCACCGAGCACTTCACATTTTTTAGGAATTTCCAATTTAATTGGAATATCTTTTTCACAACCAAGTGAAGTACAGTTACCCCAATTATATCCGCCACCACCACGTGCTGCTTCGCCACCTTCATCATCAGCAAAAACTGCTGTTGAGCCAAGACCTAATGCAACTGCCATTAAAGATGTTTGAACTAACTTATTCATAGCCATTCTCCGGGACGTTTATTTTTAAAACCTGATTAATTGTTATGGTTACCCTTAATCAAAACTGGGCCTTTCTTGGCTACCAAGCTTTTTGTTAAGCGTGTTTTAATTGTAGTTATTCTGAACAAAAAACCACCTATACGCCCCTTTTCACTCAAAAAGACAACAAGTACGCATTTTTTAAAAAAGTAAATTTAAATAACTATTTTTATTTATATTTTTATATATCCTATATTTTTGAAGTCCCAAAAAATAGTTACACAACTTTCAGGGATGCACTTTTTTTGTGCATTTTAATATTTAAAATAGTTCCCTGTTTTATATTGGAAATTTATGACATTTTAGTTTTACATTTCATTACATCTTCGATTGAATAATTTCTTATTTTGCTGAAAATTTCATTTTTCATTCTTTTTTTAGTTGAATTTTCAACTATTTTATACATTTATAGCGATTACTTCATGAAAACCGAAAGTTTATTCACATCCTATTTACCCAGTTCTAGGGATTGAATAAGATGACCAAAACCTCACTTTCAAACTTAAAAATTACATGAATGTGCGTTTTAGAAAACTTAAACCGACACTTCAAACCTAAATGTAATCTCAAGTACTCTTTTCTAGGATTTTCTTTATGAAAAATAAAATCCACAAAAACATTATTAATCCAATAATTTTATAAAGCTTTTAGTGACATCAATACAATTTAGTTTTTAGATTGGCATTATTGGAAGCTGCGTATACATCACACTATAAATAAATCAAAATTCTTTTGATTTATTTATACCAGTACTATTAGATTGGTAGCACTTTAGCTAAAAAATTTAAGGCACTTATTCTCTCCCTCATAATACTATCTGAAACTAGATACAACATTTACGATATATCATTTGATTTCTTGTTTCATGAGCAACCAACGCTCTACATCTACGCCAACACGATAGAGAGAAATACTTTTTCGTTGACATGTAGCCTTTAGTCTTTCAATTGGATCTGACAATTCTACATCCTGTTGTGCTTTATTTTTCTGCTTCCTCATCTGGTCTCTATAACAATTCTCACCAATATAAATTTCCATAAAAGCTTCTTCTGGTATGTCGCGCAAATAGATTGGCCTTGTTTCTAATTGCAATCTCTTCCAAACCAGACCGTCTATTATTTCTTCTTTTTTACTCGAATAGTGATATGCAAAATTTGCACTGCTGATATTTTTAACAATACGCACTTCTTCCTCATAAGCCCAACATACAGACTTATATAGAAAAGCATGTTTTAAAAAACGTTCATGCTTTTTCCAACTCATAACTGAAGAATCCCCTATCGCCATTAAATCCTCATCATTGATATTATTTGTAGCTTTGGGTGCCGTATTTACATATATAATTTCTCCCCGATGTGCTGGAATAATGTATTGCTCATCATTTTCAAAACCTGCTTTGACCGTATCTATTCCAATCACCATTCCTTTATAACAATCTCCATAATGAGACCACATTAGAGGATTTAGTGGTGCACGAGTAAGCGAAAGAACGGTATATTTTCTTGATAGGCGATTTCGGCATGCCCCAAAGCGAACAGCTTGAGAAATACTGCCCTCCGTCAGACCTAATGCAGTAGCCTCAAATGGATCATTAAAATCCTCTAAATGCGAAAAACCTAAAGCACACGTTTCCAGAATCTTTAAGCCAGCTTCAAAGCTCACATATTTATACAAAATCATTGTGCTTATCCAAACAAAAACCTGCCAAAGCCAATTTTTTATAGCATATAAATCAGCTAGACTAAAAACTTAGTCATCTCTTTATCTACGAGTTTGTTCCTTGAATCCAAGGTACAAAAAAAGATAAAAGCACTGCTTTTATCTTGTTGAGGTACCTAAGCTTAAACATAAAAAAACCCACTCAAATAGAGTGGGTCTTCGCATTCAAATCAATTGATTCAAGAAATTAGTTCTTTTCTTTATCTACGATTTTGTTTGCTTGAATCCAAGGCATCATCGCACGTAACTTACCACCAGTTACTTCAATACCATGTGCTGCATTTTGACGACGACGAGCAGTCATAGATGGGTAGTTCAACGCACCTTCTTGAATGAACATCTTCGCATATTCACCAGATTGGATACGTTTAAGTGCATTACGCATCGCTTCACGAGACTGTTCGTTGATTACTTCAACACCAGTTACGTATTCGCCATATTCAGCATTGTTCGATACTGAATAGTTCATGTCTGCAATACCACCTTCGAACATCAAGTCAACAATCAACTTAAGTTCGTGTAAGCATTCAAAGTAAGCCATTTCAGGTGCATAACCTGCTTCAACTAAAGTTTCAAAGCCCATTTTAACAAGCTCTACTGCACCACCACAAAGAACTGCTTGCTCACCAAATAGGTCAGTTTCAGTTTCTTCACGGAATGAAGTTTCGATGATACCTGTACGACCACCACCTACGCCTGAAGCATAAGAAAGTGCTACGTTGCGTGCATTACCAGATGCATCTTGGTGAATCGCGATTAAGTCAGGAACACCTGAACCACGTTGGTATTCAGAACGTACTGTATGACCTGGTGCTTTTGGCGCAACCATGATCACGTCTAAATCAGCACGTGGAACAACTTGGTTATAAAGAACAGAGAAACCATGAGCAAATGCTAATGTTGCACCTTCTTTGATATTTGGCTCGATCACGTCACGATAAAGCTGTGATTGGAACTCATCTGGAGTCAAAATCATCACTACATCAGCTTGCGCTACAGCAGCAGGAACTTCAGCAACTTTAAGACCTGAATTTTCAGCTTTTTTCCAAGAAGTAGAACCAGCGCGTAAACCTACAGTTACGTCTACACCAGAATCTTTAAGGTTAAGCGCATGCGCGTGACCTTGCGAACCGTAACCAATGATCGCTACTTTCTTAGATTGGATGATAGATAAGTCGCAGTCTTTATCGTAAAAAATTTGCATTGCTGTCTCCGCTAAAATGCTTTGTATTCTGTAATTTCACCAAGAGTTTATTTTTTGATGAAATCCTCCTTTTTATCAAAAGGAGGTTGAATCGTGTTAATTAATTAAATGGTTAAAACTTTTTCGCCACGCGCGATGCCTGAAACACCAGAACGTACAACTTCAAGAATGGTATTCTCTGCTAATGCATCAATAAAACCATCAATTTTTTCAGTCGTACCCGCGATTTGAATGGTATAAGTCGTTGGGGTAACATCCACGATTTGCGCACGGAAAATGTCCGCAGTTCGTTTAATTTCAGCACGTGCCGAGCCAAGTGATTTGACCTTAATCAACATCAATTCACGCTCAATATGCGCACCTTCAGACAGATCAACCACTTTTACAACTTCAACCAGTTTGTTGAGCTGCTTCGTGATTTGTTCAATTTTATGGTCATCACCATAAGTCGTTAGAGTCAAACGAGATAAAGTCGGATCTTCGGTTGGCGCAACGTTTAAGGTCTCAATGTTATAACCACGTTGAGAAAATAAACCCACCAAACGAGAAAGCGCACCTGCTTCGTTTTCTACAAGTACAGAGATAATGTGTCTCATGACGTGCGCTCCCCTTTACCTAACCACATATCTTGCATTGACTGACCTGCAATAAGCATTGGATAAACATGCTCGGTACGGTCAACCATAACGTTGATAAATACACATTTATCGTTGATTGCCATTGCTTCTGCAAGCTTAGACTCAAGCTCATCGGCATGGTTAATCTGAATACCTACATGACCATACGCTTCCATCAATTTAGGGAAGTCAGGCAATGAATCTACATAAGAACTCGAATGACGTCCTTCATAGTTCATATCTTGCCATTGCTTTACCATCCCTAAAGCTTGGTTATTCAAGCAGAGGATTTTTACGTTAAGGTCATATTGCTTACACGTCGAAAGCTCTTGGATACACATCTGGATGGATGCTTCACCTGTGATACATACTACTTGTTGGTCTGGGAAAGCTAATTTCGCAGCCATCGCGTAAGGTAAGCCCACACCCATGGTGCCAAGACCACCTGAATTAATCCATTGACGTGGACGCTTATACTTGTAGTAGTTTGCACCAAACATTTGGTGCTGACCTACGTCAGAAGTAATGATTGCTTCACCATTGGTGATTTTATCCAACGCTTCGACCACTTGCTGTGGCTTCATTGAACCATCAGTCGGTTTGTCATATTTCAAACCATGAACTTTACGCCATTCATTGATTTGTGCCCACCACGCGGCAATGTCTTCAGGATTTGGTTTAGACACATTCATCTGCTTGAGCTGTGTCAACATTTCTTGAAGAACAGGTTCTACCGCACCCACGATTGGGATATGCGCCATGATGGTTTTTGAAATCGTCGCAGGGTCGATATCAATATGAATCACTTTTGCATTTGGACAGAATTTTGCAGGATTGTTGGTGACACGGTCATCGAAACGCGCGCCAATACACAAAATCACATCAGCATTGTGCATGGTCATATTGGCTTCATACGTACCATGCATACCCAACATACCAATGAACTGTGGATCATTGCCTGGAAAGGCACCCAGACCCATCAAAGTATTGGTCACTGGGTAGCCTAGAATATGCGCCAACTCAGTCAACTGTTCTGATGCATTACCTTGTACAACACCACCACCTGTATAAATTACAGGGCGTTTTGCGTGAATTAGCTCTTCAATGGCTTTACGAATTTGACCTGAGTGACCACGATGCGGTGGTTGATACGAACGCATCTTCACTTTTTCTGGGTATTCGTAAGCAAACTTTTCAGCAGGATTAGTTGCATCTTTAGGAATATCAACCACCACAGGACCTGGACGACCTGAAGATGCGATATAAAAAGCCTTCTTAATAATCGAAGGAATTTCGCTGGCATGGCGCACTTGGAAACTATGTTTTACGATCGGGCGAGAAATACCGACCATATCTGTTTCTTGGAATGCATCTTCACCAATTAAATGTGACGCAACCTGACCTGACAAAATCACCATTGGGATTGAGTCCATATAAGCCGTTGCAATTGGAGTCACAGTATTGGTTGCACCCGGACCTGAAGTCACGAGCACCACACCCGTCTTACCTGTTACGCGCGAGTAAGCATCGGCCATATGACCAGCAGCTTGTTCATGGCGCACGAGGTAATGATTGATTTTGTCTTGTTGAAAGAACGCGTCGTAGATATGTAAAACTGCGCCGCCTGGGTATCCAAATACATGTTCAACGCCTTCGTCCGCCAATGCGCGAACGAGCATTTCACCACCAGATAAAAGTTCCAACGTGATTCACCCTAATCTTTATCACTGCAATGGTGGGAGGCACCAGCAGTGTTTCATTCATTGATTGTCTGCACTGTTATAGCACACATATTTCTTAGTTTTCATAGCAATAGGAAAAAATTCTGATCTGTATGCTGTTTGAGCACTATGAGATCTAAAATGTGTTGGGATAAACACATTTTTTTACTTTGTTCACGGTCTCGGCTAGAAAGCGTGTCCATTGCATGAAATGACACTTTATCGAAGGGTGATCGAGTAAAGGCATATAAAACTAAAGACAGCATTTTTAGGAGTTTCGTGACTAATGTCAAGTTTAAAAATTAGCTTTTTTTTGTTTATTTACAGACCGTTTATTTTTTATGCACCTTGATCAAAGAAACGAGGAAAGTTTTTCTTTATTTTTTAAAGTTCAAACCCATGATTTTCTATTGCTCTGAATTTATTAATAAAAAAAGGTCATGAAATCCATAAATAAGTTTAATAATACCTTTGCTTTAAAACTATTTCGGCACTTTGCATATTAAGTTTTTAGGCTTAAACCCATTTTTATATACAGATTTTTATAAGTTTATTCTTCTTTCTAACTGTGCCAGAACACATATATTGTGATGTCAATTGAGTATTACAGCTAAAAAACACAAAAAAACTTAGATGAAAAGACAGGCCAAACAATTTTTATTGTTCAAAAATAAGCATAAAATAGCCATAACGATAAACCCAATCAAATCGAATGATTAGGGATATAAAAAGGACAATCGCAGATGAGTTTTCCGTTTACAAAAATGCTTCTAGGTTTGGCTTGCATGGGGCTAACCGTGGTGACTACACAAAGCTTTGCCAAAACCTATTATAAGTGGGTGGACAGCCAAGGCTCGACACATTACACCACCACGCCACCACCCAAAACAGCAAAGAAGCAAGGTAAAATAGATACTTATGGTTGGAAGAACTCGCCTCAACAGACGACAACAGAAGCACCGTCCCCAAGCAATGTCCCGAGTCCTACACCAGCAATACCAGATGCTGTACCCACTGTAACCCCCGCAGCACCCGTGGAATTGGAAAACCAACAACGCGACGCCAATAAAGCATTACAAAAAGGTCAACGGGCTCAACCTGCGATTTAAACAACTCATACAGTTTCAGCTATATTTTCAACTTCTTTAATTTCCTGCACAAATCATGGTGCAAAATTCACTTTTAGGTGCATTTTGCGCTATGCTGTGCAACAAACTTTTTTTAATCATTGTTCTTAACATACGTATATGACTACTCACATTGACCCCGAATATCAAGCGAGCGCGATTGAACCTACCGTCCAACAAGACTGGGAAGCTCGTAAAGCCTTTAAAGTTGCAGACACTGTAGAAGGTCCACATCGTTATATCCTCTCGATGTTCCCTTACCCAAGTGGCAAACTGCATATGGGTCATGTGCGTAACTATACCATTGGCGATGTGATTAGCCGTTTCCACCGTCTCAAAGGGGAAACTGTCCTGCAACCTATGGGTTGGGATGCATTTGGTCTACCTGCTGAAAACGCTGCGATTGCTCATCAAGTTGCGCCAGCAAAATGGACTTTTGAAAACATCGCATATATGCGTGATCAGTTAAAAAAATTGGGGCTTTCTGTCGATTGGGATCGTGAGTTTGCGACCTGTACCCCTGAATATTACCGCTGGGAACAGTGGTTGTTCGTACAACTGTACAAAAAAGGCTTGATCTATCGTAAGCTTTCAACTGTGAACTGGGACCCTGTAGACCAGACAGTTTTAGCCAATGAACAAGTTGAAAATGGTCGTGGTTGGCGTTCAGGTGCATTGGTTGAAAAACGTGATATTCCAATGTACTACTTCCGCATCACCGACTATGCACAAGAATTATTAGACGATTTAGATACCTTAAAAGATGGTTGGCCACAACAAGTCTTGACCATGCAACGTAACTGGATTGGTCGTTCAACGGGGATGGAAATCACCTTCCCTTCTGCGAACACTGAAGTCTATGCAGATGGTTTAACCGTTTACACCACGCGTGCTGATACCTTAATGGGTGTGACTTATGTTGCCGTTGCAGCAGAACACCCTATGGCACTGAAAGCGGCTGCCGTCCAATCAGAAGCGGGCAATCCTGAACTTGCTGCATTTATTGAAGAATGCCGTATGGGTTCAGTCGCAGAAGCTGATTTAGCTACTGCTGAAAAGAAAGGCATGGCAACAGGTCTGTCTGTGAAGCACCCTGTGACAGGTGAAGACTTACCTGTTTGGATTGCGAACTATGTGTTGATGTCATACGGCTCAGGTGCTGTGATGGCAGTGCCTGCACATGACGAACGCGACTTTGAATTTGCCAATAAATTTAACTTGCCAATCAAGCAAGTGATTGATGCGAAAGGCGCTGATGATGCTGAATACTCAGCAACTGAATGGCAAGAATGGTACGGTTCTAAAGATGGCAAATTGGTGAATTCTGGCGAGTTTGATGGTTTGGAATTCCAAGCTGCGTTTGATGCTTTCCTTGCAAAATTAGAACCACAAACTTTAGCGAATGCTAAGGTTCAATTCCGTTTACGTGACTGGGGTGTATCTCGTCAACGTTACTGGGGTTGCCCAATTCCAATGATCAACTGTGAAAAGTGTGGTCAAGTCACCGTACCAGAAGATCAATTGCCAGTGGTATTACCAACTGACGTCGTTCCAGACGGTTCTGGTAATCCATTGAACAAGATGCCAGAGTTCTACGAAACCAAGTGTCCTAGCTGTGGTGGCGATGCGCGTCGTGAAACCGATACTTTGGATACCTTTGTAGAATCATCTTGGTACTATGCACGTTATGCATCTCCAGACTTTACTGGCGGTATGGTTGATCCTGCTGCGAGTCAAACATGGCTTCCTGTAAACCAATATATCGGTGGTGTTGAACACGCGATTCTGCACTTACTTTATGCACGCTTCTTCCACAAATTGATGCGTGATGAAGGCGTTGTACAAGGCAATGAACCATTTACCAACTTGCTCACCCAAGGTATGGTCTTGGCAGATACTTACTACCGTGAAGCGGAATCAGGCAAGAAAACATGGTTTAACCCTGCGGATATCGACCTTGAGCGTGATGAAAAAGGTCGTATTCTGTCTGCGAAATACCAAGGTGACGGTCAAGAAGTCATTGTTGGTGGCCAAGAGAAAATGTCGAAATCGAAAAATAACGGTATCGACCCACAAGCTATTATTGATCAGTACGGTGCAGATACAGCACGTGTCTTCATGATGTTCGCCGCTCCACCAGATCAATCATTAGAATGGTCAGATGCAGGTGTGGAAGGTGCAAACCGTTTCTTGAAACGTGTCTGGCGTTTGGTTGCAAACTTCCTTGAGAAAGACAATACAGCATCTAGCATTGATACAACGCAATTATCTACCGAAGCCCAAGATTTACGTCGTAAAACGCATGAAACCATCCAAAAAGTGGGTGATGACATTGAACGCCGCCATGCCTTTAACACAGCCATTGCAGCAATGATGGAACTGTTAAATGCCAACAACAAGTTTGAAGCGAAAACTGATAACGATGTTGCTGTTGCACGTGAATCAATCACGACTCTATTAACCTTACTTGCGCCATTTGCACCGCACTTGAGTCAAACGCTATTAGCTGAATTCGGGTTGGATTTAACCACTGTATTATTCCCGACTGCAGATGAATCTGCACTGGTACGAAATACACAAACGATCGTGGTTCAGGTCAACGGTAAACTTCGTGGTAAATTAGAAGTGTCTGTCGATGTATCGAAAGATGATTTGCTTGCTTTAGCTAAAGCCTTGCCAGAAGTTCAACAATTCTTGACGGGTCCAACCAAGAAAGAAATTGTGGTACCCAATAAATTAGTAAATTTGGTGGTTTAAAGCCTTTGAGCCTCCCTTTTATAAAGGGAGGTTTGGTGGGATTTTATTAGAAAATCTCCCTTGCGAAGCATTGCTTCTCACCTCTTTCAAAAAGAGGCGGAAATGAAAAGGAATAAACAATTCCCAAACAAAGCCCGTTGCCAGTCAACGGGCTTTGCACATACAATCACGACATATTATTTTTCTTTTATCAAAAAGAGCAAAACAGAGGACAACACATGCATTTAGGCAAACGTTTGGCAGCCATTGTTTTAACTTGTGGCCTAGGTGCAAGCTTAGTCGGTTGTGGCTTTCATTTAAAAGGAACCAACCCGAGTACAACACCGATTGCTTATTCAAAAATAAATCTAGTTCTGCCAAAAGACACTGATGAGTTACATGAAAAATTAGCCATCTACCTTGGTGCATCTGGGGTTCAGTTGAGCAATCGTTCAGATGCCTATGTACTCCATGTTTTAGACTATAAACCACAGCGTTTAGAACTCAATGGTAAACTGATTGAAGTCATTTTACGACTAAACGTCACCTTCCGTATTGAAGATGCGCAAGGTCGCCCGATTACGGAGCCACGAACAGTTGTCGCGACACGTACATACCAATATAACGTTGAAACCGTCAACACCGATGATCAAGAAAAGACTTACTTGAACCAAGTCATCGTCGATGATATTGCTCAACAAATTGTTCGTCAGATTTCTTTGAATCGTTTACCCCCTGCCCAACAATAAGGTTATTGAATGAAACTTGACTATCTGCAAGCCTTAAAACGTGTCGATGAAGCCCGTGGTGCGTGGGTGATGCAAGGTCAAGAGCCATTACTTGAACAAAACTTACTAGATGCATTTCGGATCAGCTGGCAAAAACAAGAGATCGAACGGCAACGTCATGACATTAATAATGTTAATGATTGGAAAAATGTCTTTAATGCACTCAACAGCTTATCCTTATTTTCCAGCCAGTTAGCCATTGAAGTTCATGGCAATATTAAGCCTGATGCCAACGGCCTTAAGCTGCTAAAAAGTTATATCCAAAACAATGAACAGAATTTGCTTTTGGTCGTGATGCCCAAGCAAGACAGTGCCAGCCTAAAAACTGGCTTTTTTCAAACTGTTGAAGCCAATGGTGTGCATGTGGCCCTGACCGCGAATTATCCGCGGGATCGTCAGCAGATTTTAGGCATTGAAGCAGATAAACTGGGGATAAAACTCAGTCAGGATGCATGGCAATGGTTAGAACAGCATCATGAACATAACCTACTTGCAGCAAAAAACAGCTTGATGCGTGTCAGCGATACTTTTGCTGAAGTTGAACTGATTCAAATTGATCACTTACAAGCTTGTTTGCAAGACCAATCCCGTTATAGCACCTTCGATTTAAGCGATGCCCTACTCGAAGGAAATTTAGCGCAATCCATTAAAATTTATCAATATCTGATTGCTTCAGGCGAACCTCTCAGTCTGATTTTGTGGAGTATCAGCAAAGAAATGCGTTTATTGATGCAACTATTTGAACAACCACAAAATGCGCTACAACTCGGCATTTGGAAAAATAAAGTTAGCGTCTATCAACACGCTTTACGTCGACTAAATCCGCACTGTTTTTTGACATGGCCCCATTTATTACTACGGATTGATGCTTCAATTAAGGGTTTACAACATGAAAATGCAGAACATGTCGTGATGCAAGCGATTGCCTCACTCTGTGGAAAATCACTTTTTCCAGCTTAAATTCACGGTATCTTCATTTTTAAAATAATAATCATTTCTATTTGTTCAAAAAATTCACGATTTATCCGTATTTCGCTTCTATAATGTTCCTAATTTTGTTTACTCCCTGATTCCAATGCAAAAAATAAAAGCTTTTAAAATGATCATAGCAGTACTCTGTATTGCTGTAGTTGCTTATGTCGCATGGACATACTTCAAGCCAAAACAAGAACAACCTCAATATATTACCGAAAGTGTTAGTCGTGGCGACCTTGAAAACACGGTATTAGCTACAGGCACTTTAGATGCGACCAAACTGGTAAGTGTCGGTGCACAGGTATCAGGCCAAGTACAAAAAATGTATGTGCAATTAGGGGACGAAGTCAAACAAGGACAATTAATCGCTCAAATTGATTCAACGACCCAAGAAAACAGCTTTAAAACAGCAGAAGCAAATATTAAGAATCTGGAAGCGCAGCGCCTACAACAAGAAGCCAACTTAAATGAAATGCAGTTGGCCTATAAACGTCAACAACAAATGTATGCCCAAGATGCAACATCTAAAGCAGAATTAGAATCTGCCGAAGCAAGCTATAAAACAGCCCAAGCCCAAATAAAAGCGATTGATGCACAAATTGAATCTGCAAAAGTGACCAAATCAACAGCTCAAACCAATATTGGTTATACCCGTATTGTGGCACCGACTGACGGTACCGTTGTTGCGATTGTGACTGAAGAAGGTCAAACGGTGAATGCTAATCAAAGTACACCAACCATTGTCAAAATTGCAAAGCTACAAAATATGACCATTAAGGCACAGGTCAGTGAAGCGGACATTATGAAAGTGCAAAAAGGACAAGCTGTGTACTTTACAACTTTAGGGGATGACAGCAAACGTTATGCAAGTTTGCGTCAGGTTGAGCCTGCACCAGACTCAATTACAGATGATGACACCAGTACCAGTACATCTACAAGTACAGCTATTTATTATAATGCGCTATTTGATGTGCCAAATCACGATGGCAAACTTCGTATTGATATGACAGCACAAGTATATATCGTACTTGACTCTGCAAAAAATGCCTTGCTTGTCCCTTCTTCTGCGCTTTCTACCCGCACTACAAATGCAAATCGTAGTAGTAACTCTAATACAGAGGCTGCATCTTCTGCACAAAATAAATCTGATGCAGATCATCCACAAGCTCCTCGCTTAGAGCGTCTCAAATTAAATGCTGCACAGCAACAATTGGTCAAAGACGGCAAAGCAACGGTGAGTGTCGTTCGTGTTTTACAGGCAGATGGTTCTGCTCAACCTAAACAAGTCTTGGTTGGTATTAATAACCGTGTCAATGCACAAGTTATTGCAGGCTTAAAAGAAGGTGATCAAGTGGTCATTGCTGACAGCTCTGATACTGCTGCTGCAACCGCAAACAGTAGCAACCGTCGTCGTAACGGCCCACCGATGGGAATGTAAGCATGACAAAAAGAGCCTTGCTTGAAGTCAGCAATTTGGTGCGAGAGTTTCCAGCTGGCGAAAGTACTGTACAAATTCTCAAAGGGATTGATCTGACCATTTATGAGGGTGAACTGGTTGCCATTGTCGGGCAATCGGGTTCAGGTAAATCGACCCTCATGAATATCTTAGGTTGTCTTGATCGACCAACTTCGGGTAGTTATCAGGTCAATGGACGAGAAACTGGCAAACTTGAACCAGACCAACTGGCTGAGTTGCGTCGTGAGTATTTTGGTTTCATTTTCCAGCGTTATCATCTCTTGGGTGATCTCTCAGCCGAGGGAAATGTCGAAGTTCCTGCCGTTTATGCTGGAGTGAGCCCTTATCAAAGAAAGCAGAGAGCCACTGCGCTACTGACGGAACTAGGTTTAGGTAACAAAACTCAAAACCGTCCAAGTCAACTTTCTGGGGGGCAACAACAACGTGTATCAATTGCACGTGCGCTAATGAATGGTGGAGATGTTATTCTCGCTGATGAACCAACAGGCGCATTAGACTCGCATAGCGGTATCGAAGTAATGCGAATTTTACGCGAACTGAATGCCGCAGGCCATACCATTATTTTGGTCACTCATGACATGCAAGTGGCAAAAAATGCCTCGCGTATTATTGAAATCAGTGATGGTCTAATCATTGCCGACCGAGTTAATCAACCCGAATACGACACAGAACTACATACAGATCCAGATGCAGAAACTGCGATTTCTGCCCAGCAAGAAAAAAATAAAAGCGTCTCAGCATGGCGCTCCTTGCTCGACCGTCTAGGTGAAGCTTTCCGCATGGCACTGTTGTCCATGAATGCTCACCGCATGCGAACTTTTTTGACCATGCTCGGTATTATTATCGGAATTGCGTCTGTCGTAACTGTAGTGGCATTAGGAAATGGCTCGCAGAAGCAGATTTTGAATAATATTAGTAGCCTAGGAACCAATACCATTACCGTATTTCAGGGACGTGGCTTCGGTGACAACTCTAAAACGGCTAATTTCAAAACGCTTGTTCCAGGCGATGCCGACGCTTTAGCAACTCAACCCTATGTGAGTGCTGTCAGCCCCATGGTGAGTTCATCCAAAACGATTCGTTATCAAGAAAATGAAGCCAGTGCCACGATCAATGGAATTGGTGCCGACTACTTTACAGTCAAAGGTCTCACCTTTAAAAGTGGACAAACCTTTGATCAGCGTAGTGTACGTGATCGTACCCAAGACGTAATCATTGATACCAACACCCAAAAACAATTCTTTAGTGACGGATCTGATCCTGTCGGTCAAGTGGTCTTACTTGGCAGCGTGCCTGCGCGCATTATTGGAATCGTGGAACCACAAAACAGTGCTATGGGCTCTGATGACACCTTAAATGTCTATATGCCTTACACGACAGTAATGAGCCGTATGCTCGGTCAGAGCAATGTGCGCAATATTATTGTGCAAATCAATGATAAATATTCAACCAGTGCTGCTGAAAATGCGATTGTAAACTTACTCACCCTACGTCATGGTCAACAAGACGTATTTACCATGAACAGTGACAGTATTCGCCAAACCATTGAAAAAACCACCAGTACCATGACCCTATTGGTTTCTGCTATTGCGGTGATTTCATTGGTAGTTGGTGGTATTGGTGTGATGAATATTATGCTGGTATCGGTCACAGAACGGACGCAAGAAATTGGTGTTCGGATGGCCGTAGGTGCACGTCAGAGTGATATTTTACAGCAGTTCTTGATTGAAGCCATTCTAGTCTGCCTAATTGGTGGTGTTTTGGGTGTACTACTCTCCCTTGGACTAGGGCAAATCATTGAGAAGTTTGCAGGGGATAATTTTGCTGTGGCTTATTCCACCACGTCCATTATTGCCGCATTTGTCTGTTCAACTTTAATTGGTGTGGTGTTTGGTTTCTTACCTGCAAAAAATGCAGCCAAACTTGATCCTGTTGCAGCACTCGCTCGAGAATAAGGAAAAAATATGCCTTTTTTATTTACACGCCTTTGTACTGCAATGCTGCTTGGGAGCACATTGGTTGGTTGTGCAGCCGTGGTTAAAACCCCTTATCAAACGCCAGTCGTACAAACGCCGACTCAGTTTCAGTATGACAAAGCGACTGCACAACAACGCCAACAAGCGATTTATACCGACCAATGGTGGACGTTGTTTGGCGATACACAGCTTAATCAACTGGTCGATGCCGTGCTCGCAAAAAATGCCGATCTGGCCGTTGCAGGGATGACCTTAAAGCAAGCACGCTTACAAGCAGAACTTGCAGAAAATCAGCAAAAGCCACGTGTCAATTCTACGGTATCTACAGGTCATCAGTTCGACTTAAACTCAGGCAATGACAGCTCAAGCGGTCTGTCTTTAGGTGCAGGTTTAAGTTATGAAGTCGATTTATTTGGTAAATTGGCCCGTCAAACTGAAGCAAAAAGATGGGAAGCTCTTGCCACCGAGCAAGATTTACAAGCCACTGCTCAAAGCTTAATTGGCACCACGGCGAAGCTATATTGGCAATTGGCCTATTATAATGAAAGCCGTATAACAGCTGAGCAAAGCCTTGCCACCTCGCAAAAACTCTATGACTTGGTTAAAGTTCAGTATCAAGCTGGGGCTGTATCAGGACTGGACTTAACCCAAGCGGAACAGTCCGTACAAAGTCAAAAAGCCAGTCTAAGTCAAATTCAGCAAAGTTTGGTCGAGACCCGTACCGCAATTGCAGTGTTACTGCATATACCTGTGCAGCAGTTAAGTGTTGATGAACCACAGCGTTTACCACGTTTGGCTTTGCCAAGTATTGCAGCAGGCTTACCTGCCGACATTTTGTCACGCCGTCCAGACTTAAAAGCGGCTGAGCTACGTTTACGTGAGAGTTTAGCCACTAAAGATGCTACCACGGCGAGCTATTATCCTTCGATCAGTTTGACAGGGAATCTAGGATCAACGAGCACTTCACTAACGCAACTGCTCAAGAACCCTGCTCTAACATTAGGCGCAAGTTTAAGTCTACCGTTCTTGCAATATAACGATATGAAACGCGACCTTGCGATTAGTCAATTGGACTATGAAAAAGCCATCGTGCAATATCGTCAGACCTTGTACCAAGCCTTTGCCGATGTGGAAAATGCACTGTCTGCACGAACTGAGTTGAGTCAACAAGTACAATTACAACAGCAGAATTTAGAACTGGCTGAAAAAGTGGAACGTTTGACCCAAGTGCGTTATCGCTATGGTGCCGTGGCTTTAAAAACCTTGTTGGATCAACAAGAAACCACGCGTACTGCTCGCTTAACCTTGGTCAATACCAAACAAAGCCAATACAACGCTTACGTGACCTTGATGCAAGCACTCGGCGGTAGCCCGATTCAACAGCTTCCTCAATAAAAAGCAGAATAAAAAACGGCACATGATGTGCCGTTTTTTACATTTCAACTAAGCGATTAGTCATCAAGCATCAAGTCTGGGCTCATCCCCACAGTGTTGAAACCTGCATCAACATACATGATTTCACCCGTAATACCATTTGCCCAAGGCGAGCAAAGGAATAATGCGGCATTACCGACATCTTCAATGGTCACATTACGTTTAAGTGGTGAAATTTTTTCGTTGACGTCTAACATTTTACGGAACGATTTAATACCTGATGCCGCCAAAGTACGGATTGGGCCTGCTGAAATCGCATTCACACGAATCCCTTCTGCACCCAAGCTTGAAGCCAAATAACGTACACCCGCTTCTAATGATGCCTTCGCCATACCCATCACGTTGTAGTTTGGCATCACGCGCTCAGAACCTTGGTACGTCAAGGTCAATAAGCACCCTTGACGTGCAACCAATAATGGCTTCGCTGCACGTGCCATCGCAATGAAACTATATGCACTGATGTCATGTGCCACTTTAAAGCCATCACGATCCGTTACATCAGTAAAGTCCCCATCTAAGGTATGTGCAGGTGCAAAACCAATCGAATGCACCACACCATCTAAACCATCCCAATGTTTTGCCAATTCAACAAAAGTCTGTTCAATTTCAGTATCAATAGCCACATCACATGGTAGAACAATCGTTGAACCAAATTGTGCTGCGAATTCATCCACACGTTTTTTCAGTTTTTCATTTGGATAAGTAAACGCAAGTTCCGCACCTTCGCGGTGAAGCGCTTGAGCAATACCAAATGCAATTGATAATTTACTTGCAATACCTGCGATTAAAAAACGCTTTCCAGCCAATAGTCCTTGTGCCATGTGACTCTCACTCAAAATAATTTATCTGCATAATGCCAAGTTTAAGTTGAAACCGAAATTGCATAATGCGCCTTTTTTCAATTCATCAACATTCAATAACACATACGCCCCGATGAAGGGGCGTATGTGTTAAGACTCGATAGATTAGTCATCGCCACGCAGCATGCTGAGTAAACGCAAGAATGAATAGTACATCCACACCAAAGTCGCTAGTAGTGCAATACCACACAGCCACTCCATCGCTTTCGGCGCGTGTTGTGCCGCAGCACTTTCAATCAAATCAAAATCTAAAATTAAGTTCAGTGATGCAATCACTGCAACAAAAGCAGCAAAACCTAGACCTAATAAGTTATTTTCAAATAAAAATGGAATGCTTGAACCAAAAGCCAAACGCATGACCATCTGCACCACAAAGACAATTGCGATAGCAATTGAAGCCGACATCACCACAGATTTGAATTTTTCTGTGGCACGAATAATTTGAAAACGATACAAACCAAACATCACCAAAGTGGTGACAAAAGTTGCCAATAGTGCTTGTAAAGGCACACCCGGATATTTCAATTGGAAAATGACCGATACCCCTCCCAAAAAAGCACCTTCAAACAAGGCATAAGGAATAGCAAGAGTTCGAGCGGTATTCGGTTTAAAGGTTGCAATGAGGCCTAAAATTAGACCACCAATCGCGCCGACTAAGGTTGCAGCATAAGCCAGCGAAATATTTAAGCTCATGAAACAGTAGAAAAACAGCGCCATACCGACCACAGCCGCAATCACTGTAAGTAATACAGACTTCTGAATGGCACCTTGAACAGTCATCGGTTGACTATAATCCGCATGTGTTTCCACGCGGTTCAAAATAGGGTTATTACTTTGCATAACTCAACTCTTTGTTATAATTTAATTAATTTACTTTATCATAAAGCTTGTTTTAAACTTGTATAGCAAAAAAGTGTTTCTTTTTTCTACACAAACACCCTCAGCTTTATTCTATTCGATTTCAATAAAAAAGAGGCTAACGCCTCTTTCTTTAGTACTTATTTATTCATAATAAAAAAGTATTCACGATAATACTTCAGTTCCGCAATCGAATCACGAATGTCATCCATCGCTAAGTGTGAAGCATTCTTTTTCAAGCCACTCATAATTTCTGGACGCCAGCGTTTAGCCAACTCTTTTACCGAAGACACATCTAAATTACGATAATGGAAATATTGTTCCATTTCAGGCATTAAACGGTGTAAAAAACGACGGTCTTGGCAGATTGAATTGCCACACATCGGTGAGCTTTTTGGATTGACCCATTTCTTTAGAAATTCTAAAGTCTGCTGCTCAGCATCCTGTGCCGTCAATTTACTGCGACGTACACGTTCAATTAAGCCTGATTGACCATGTTGGCGGGTGTTCCACTCGTCCATTGCATTCAGCACGCGATCTGGCTGATGTACAGCAAGCACAGGCCCTTCAGCTAAAATATTTAAGTTATCATCCGTCACAATTGTAGCAACTTCAATAATTTGGTCGTTATCTGTATCGAGACCTGTCATTTCAAGGTCAATCCAAATCAAACGCGTATCAGCGGTGCTGCTCATAAATGTGCAATCTTATTCGGCTTAAAAACGATGATAGTAGCAAATTAATTGCTTCGATGCTGTAACTGCTACCCTGCTTCGTGCTATTTTTGCCATCTTGAATTCATGGTTTTTTAGGATATGAATGGCTTTAATTCGTAAACGTCGTTTAACTGAACAGCAACAACGTCGCATTCAGAAACAACAGCAAACACGTCAAGAAGATATCGACACTTCAAATGACTTAGAAGGCTTGGTGGTACAACACTATGGCCGTCAGCTTGAAGTGCAAGCCCTTACGACTCCAGATCCACATCCCATCAAACCGACGGTACAAGCAGGCGAGCCTGAACCGTTTTGGAAACCGATTGAACTCGGCAGTATTTGGCGCTGTCATACACGTACCAACCTCGAACTATTGGTCACAGGTGATCGTGTCAAATGGCAAGCCGACCCAAATACAGGACTGGGAATCATCAATGCCATACAGCCACGTCAGTCGCTACTGACTCGTCCAGACCGTTACCATAAAGTGAAACCTGTCGCTGCCAATATCAGCTTGATTGTAATTGTGTTTGCGCCACTGCCTGAGCCTGCACCCGGTTTGATTGACCGTTATTTGGTGGCCTGTGCCGATGCCAATATTCCAGCACTGTTGGTGCTGAATAAAACCGATTTACTCAAAGACAATGACCCAATTTTAGCGTTGATTGCGGAATATCAAGCCTTAGGCTATGAAGTGATGCAAACACAAGCCGATGGTGACTTAACGGCACTGACTCAGCGTTTAAAAAATGAAACGGTAGCCTTTGTCGGTCAGTCTGGTGTTGGTAAAAGCACCCTGATTAATGCCATCGTGCCCGATGCTGCACAGAAAACCAATGTGATTTCTGAAAACTCAGCCTTAGGACAACACACCACGACCTCTACCCGTTTGATTGGTTTTGGCGAAGGCGCCTCGCTGATTGACTCACCGGGAATTCGTGAGTTTGGTTTATGGCACTTAGATGCAGACAAAGTGCAACATGGTTTTCCTGAAATTGAAAACTTATTGGGCTACTGTCAATTCCGAAACTGCACCCATAAGCATGAAAAACAATGCGCCTTACGCTTAGCCGCTGCAAATGGTGAAATTTTAACACGCCGTTTAGACAGCTATTTACGTCTGATTGATGAAATTGCTGAAGCTCAGCAAAAAAATTAATTTTTATTCAACCTTAGCCCTTGAAGCGGTGATTTTGATCACCATATTTTATGAGCTATACTCTCTAGCAATTTTTGAATTGTAATTTAGGTGACTTGTGGAACGTTGGTTGGAGTTTATGGGGAATCACCCCTTCTTATTTGGAACACTTGCGGTATTGGTTGTTTTGTTTTTCGTACTTGAAGGACAACGCAATGGTCGCAAAATTTCACCACAATCTTTAGGTATTTTAGTGAAAGCTAAAAATGCCATGTTGATTGACTTACGTGATGCCAAAGATTTCCGTGAAGGTCATATCAGTGGAAGTCGCAACATTCCCTACAGCCAAATTACCAAACATGTTGAAGAGTTAAAAGCTGCAGATCGTCCACTCGTGTTCATCTGTAACTTAGGTCAAGTGGCAGGCACTGCTTTACAACAAGTTGCGCATACTGACAGCTATCGTTTAGATGGCGGGATTAGCAACTGGAAAGCTCAAGGCTTACCACTGGTCAAAGCTAAATAATTCGCACAAGGAGAAACTCATGGCTCAAGTCACTATTTACTCAACGACTGTATGTCCATATTGCGTTCGCGCAAAACAGCTCCTTGAGCGTAAAGGCGTTGAATATAAAGAAATTAATTTATCTAAAGAAGCGCCAGAAGTCCGCATTGAACTGATGCAACGTACAAATCATCGTACGGTTCCACAAATTTTTATTGATGACCAATTTATTGGTGGTTTTGATCAACTTTATGCTTTAGAGCGTGAAGGCAAACTCGACCAACTATTGGCATAATTAGCTCAGCATATTAAGGATTAGAAAATGAGTGAAGCTCAACCACAACTTGCTTTAGAACGTATTTACACAAAAGATATTTCTTTTGAAGTTCCTGGGGCGCAAGTTTTTACCAAAGAATGGCAACCAGAGTTGAACATCAACTTGTCATCTTCTGCTGAAAAAGTTGATCCAACTCACTACGAAGTTTCACTTAAAGTGGTTGTACAAGCGAACAATGCAGGTGACACGGCGTTTATCGTCGATGTTACTCAAGCGGGTATTTTCCTTGTAGATGGTGTTGAAGAAGAACGTCTTCCATACATCTTAGGTGCATATTGCCCAAACATTTTATTCCCGTTCCTTCGTGAAGCGGTGAATGACATGGTGACTAAAGGTAGCTTCCCGCAATTGTTACTTACACCAATTAACTTTGATGCTGAGTTCGAAGCAAATATGCAACGCGCTCAAGCCGCTGCTGTTGAAGGTCAAGCTTAAACTTTTAAGCCCTTCAAACATAAAAAAGACCGCTTTTGCGGTCTTTTTTATTGTACTGAATTATTTAAACGTTTTATGACCTTGTTGTTTAATGGCTTCAAACTTGGCTGAACTTTGTTTGGCTTCAGTCAACTTTCCTGCATGTACGAGATGTTGAGCATGTTCAATCTCTTGAGATAATACATCAAAACTTTGCTCATATTGCTTCACTTGAGCACTGTCTTTTGCTTGTTTCGCTAACTTTCTGGGCTTATTTTGTTTGGCAGTTACTGCGGCTTTTTGCATTTCAGTTAATGCGTTATTTGCCTCTGTGGCAGTCTGGGCTTGAGCAAAAGCCTTTGAGTTCTTCGCCAAAGATTTCATCGCGCCTTCTAGCACTTCCGATGCTTGTGCAAATCCTGCCAAACATATACCACTGCTCAATAGCACGACCTTTAATAGTGTTTTCATTCTTATTCCTATGAGTTTGCAAAAAAATGCAGCCTAAGGCTGCATTAAATATGGCAAAAACTAAGGACGATGTAAATTAAAAATCATCATCACTTTCAGGGTCTCGGTGTAAAGCATCATGAATCGCTTCAACCAACTGCAACGCAATTTCTTGTTTCGACGCTTTTTCCAGATCGCGCTTTTGCATTTTATAATGTTCTGCAAAAAAGACTATCATCGCATTTTCATCAGAAGCAAAACCAATATCAGGGCGTGACACATCATTACAGGCAATCATATCGAGCTTTTTCGCCACCAATTTACCTGCAGCATATTCTTCGACATTGCGTGTTTCTGCTGCGAAACCCACCATGAACGGGCGTTTATCTTGCTGTGCAATGGTCGCCACAATATCAGGATTTTTGATTAAAGAAACATTGAGCTCATCCCCTGCTTTCTTAATCTTATGCTCTGCAACTTCTGCAACGCGATAGTCTGCAACAGCCGCAGTCGCGATAAACACATCACAGCCTTCATCCAACATTTGCATACTGATATCCAACATTTTCATGGCAGATGAAACATTGATCCGGCGTACACCATTCGGCGTATCTAAGCTGACAGGACCTGCAATTAAAGTCACTTTGGCTCCAGCCGCATAACATGCAGCGGCAAGAGCAAAGCCCATTTTACCCGTACTGTGGTTGGAAATATAACGCACAGGATCAATCGCTTCACGCGTTGGCCCAGCAGTAATGGTGACTTTTTTACCGGCCAGCATCCCAAATTTTTCAGCCATGGCACGCTGTGCTTTATGGAAGTATTCTGTCACTTGATGTGCCAAATCCTCAGGCTCAGGCATACGACCTAACCCAACATCACCACAAGCTTGAGCACCCGCATCTGGCATGATTACATGCACGCCATCGTCTACCAAAGTCGCTAAATTACGCTGCGTCGCTTTTGCTGCCCACATTTGTTGGTTCATGGCAGGTGCAACCCACACAGGGGCTTTGGTGGCTAAATATAAAGTAGAAAGCAGGTCATCAGCTAAACCCGCAGCAAACTTTGCAATGGTGTTACAACTAGCAGGCGCAACCAAAAGCAAGTCTGCCCAGCGCGCCAGCTCAATATGTCCCATGCCCGCTTCGGCTTCAGGGTCTAACAATTCAGTATGCACAGGATTGCCTGACAAGGCTTGGAATGTTAATGGGGTAATAAAGGCTTGTGCGCCTTCGGTCATGACCACACGGACTTGAAAACCTGCGTCTTTTAAACGACGAACTAAGATGGCACTTTTATAGGCAGCAATACCGCCCGTAACAGCTAAAAGGATATTTTTATTTGGAATCACACTGAGATCAAAGCTCACGAACAGGCTACCTTTCTGTTGCAGTGGCGCTCACAATAGCATTAAATAGTCTTATACCCAATAATCGGTTGGGTCATGTTCCTCAAATTAAGAATAAAAAAGTATAAAAGAATGCACTTATCTATAAAAAAATGGCCCGAACAAGAACGGCCACGTGAACGCTTGTTACAACAAGGGCCTGCCAGCCTCTCTGATGCGGAACTACTGGCTATTTTTATCCGCTCGGGCTCAACACAACATTCTGCGGTCGAATTGGCCCGTCTGCTGTTACAGCATTTCGGCAGTCTGAATGCCGTTTTCGATGCTGAACTGCCCGAACTCAGCCAATTTCACGGCATTGGCCCGACCAAGTATTCACAATTAATGGCCGTCAAAGAATTGGGACGACGCTACAGTAGTCAGCAGCTCAAGCAAGAAAAGTTAGAGCTCAATCATTCAGCTCAGTTACTCAAGTTTTTACAATATGAATTTTCAAGCGAGAACCAAGAGGTTTTTGCCGTACTCTGTCTCGATGCACATTTAAGAAAAATAAACTTTAAAAAGTTGTTCTTTGGTGCAGTAAATTCTTGTGAAATCTCGATCAACCAATTGCTCCGTTATTGTATTGCTCAACATGCTACCTTTATGGTGATTGCCCATAACCATCCGCTTGGAAAAGCTCAGCCCTCCGCGGCGGATATCGGACTGACCGAGCGTATTCTTCAAGCCAGTCAGCTCGTGGACATTCAACTGATTGATCATTTTATTTTATCGCCTGAAGGTACATTTTCTTTTGCTGAACACGACCTGATCCAACCCACTTAAATATGCAGACAAATGATTGACAAATACGGTGACAAATATGAAGATCAAGCAAAATTGTAAAAGAATTCTAATCACATGATTGTGCGTGATCAGCCCAGTATTTTTAAGGTGCTTTTTTCATGGCGTGGCACCATTCTTCCCAAAGTTTTACCCCCTTTGGGCGTGGTCATGTTGGTCTCTGCCATTATTGGCATTTTGTCCTATGTCGGCTATTTTCATTTCCCTGAACTGCCCTTGGTCGGCTTCACCCTCATTGGGGTGGTACTTTCCATTTTCCTCGGCTTTAAAAATAGTGCCTGCTATGACCGTTGGTGGGAAGCACGGAAGCTATGGGGTATTTTAATTGCCAATTCACGTCACTTTGACCGTGACTGTCGTATCTTGACTCAAGGTCGCCGTGAACGTGTGATTCAACATGTGATTGTCTTTGCCAATGTCTTGCGTGACCGTTTACGCCATCAAACAGCCAATCCTACCGAGCTGGTGGAAACCAGTGGCCTAAGTCAAAATGCACTGACTCAGCTGTATCAACAAGCCAATGCCCCGCAGTACACCCTCAGTTTGATTCAGTGGGAGTTAATGCAAGCATTAAAAGAAGGTGAAATTAGCGACATTGTGTATGCACAGTTGAATCAGCATGTTGCTGACCTAAGTGTAGTGCAAACCGGTTGTGACCGTATTGCGACAACGCCACTACCTTTTGCCTACTCGGTATTACTCAATCGTACGGTGTATTTTTTCTGTCTCATTTTACCGTTTAGCTTGGGTTCAACTTTGGGTATTTTCACCCCACTATTGGTTGGTGTATTGGCCTATACTTTCTTAGGACTCGATGCTTTGAGTTCGGAAATTGAAGAACCTTTCGGAACGCAAAGTAATGATTTGCCGCTGGACTCGATGGTACGTACCATCGAAATTGAACTGCTTGGGACTTTAGGTAAACCAACACCTCCCCCGATTCAAGCACAAGACAATAATCTACTCTAAGCGGACTCACGCTTACCTTCTCTTAGGCCATATATAGCTCATGGAGAAGGTAGCAACCCTCAAAAACATTTAGACAAAACTGTCCCAAATCCCCACTTGTCCCTCTTTGACTCTGGGAATATTGCCCAATTTAATCCATGGCATATTGTCACCATGAAAATCACTGCCGACCGATACTTTTAAATCATGCTCGGCAATCATCCGATCCACCATTTGACGGGTAGATGTCGGTTCAACACTGGGTGGCAACTCAACCGCATCTCCACCAAACTGCGCAAAGATTTCAATCAGGTAGCGAATATTGGTGGCCGATAAGTCATAACGTGTCGGATGCGCCAATACTGCAAAACCGCCACTGGCATGAATCACCTGAATGGTTTCTTCTAAACCCAGCCCATCAAATTTCACGTAGGCTTTTTTGCCCTCCTTAATATATTTATCAAACGCTTGTTGCGCGCGACTCACATACTTTTTTTCAACCAAGGTCTTGGCAATATGGGTTCGAGTCACGCGGTCAGGCATCTGTTCAACTTTCGCCAAAACATCAGCATAAATGTCTTCACCAATCAGTGGAATCAATAAATCACAAATTTCTTTGGCGCGGCGCGCGCGGATTTGTTTTTGCTGTTCAAGACATTTTTGTAGTGGCTCTAAATCTTGCATATTCAATGCAACCACATGCACGCCATAGTTTTTCTTAGTCGAGGGTCTCGACCACTGACTGGAAATTTCTACACCTGAAATAATACGCATCGCATGCGACTTTGCAGCCAACTCTGCTAAAGCAAGGCCATCCATGGTGTCATGGTCTGTCAAAGCCAAGGTATGAATACCTTTTTCTGCCGCAGCATCAACCAATTGCTTCGGTGTGAAAGTGCCATCAGAAATATTGCTGTGAGTATGTAAATCTACGCCTTCCATCACTTATACTAGCTATTTATTTGAACAGATTTAGATACTCTAACATGAAAGCACTTTTAGACTTTGTGCCGCTGATCATTTTCTTTTATTTATATAAAACTGTAGATCCGAAAAATACTGATCACCCATTACTTCAATTGATTGGTTCTGCTGGGGGTGTCGATAATAATAATATTCTTGTAGCCACCACAGGTTTAATTATTTCGATGCTGGTGGTTTACGGCGCACTGTTCTTCATGCAAAAGTTCCGTTTAGACAAACAACAGTGGATTGTGTTGTTTATGACGGTTATTTTCGGCGGTGTTACCTTAATGCTGTCAGATGACTTTTACATCAAACTCAAAGCGGCCTTACTGAATATAATTTTCTCAGGTGCTTTCTTACTTTCCCCTTATTTTGGCAAAGAACGCAAACCGCTGATCAAACGTTTGTTCGGCCCAATCTTCAATTTAACCGACGCAGGTTGGAAAAATTTAAACTTTGCATGGGCGGCCATGTTTGCTCTCATGTCTTTTTTACACGTATTTTTCGCATTTTTATTTATGGACGGAAAATATTGGGGAGAATTCACGGCTTTTGGTGACATGATCGTGATGTTTTCCTTTATCATTATTCAGTTTATTGTATTACGTAAATACTTTAAATCTTCTGAAGAGTAATTTAGCCAGAACATACATCGAGAATTCATATGCCGCTATTCGTTGTCACATGTACCGATCAGGAAGGGACTGTCGAAAAACGCCTTGCTACACGTCCAGAACATCTTGTTCGTTTACAAAAGCTCAATGATGAAGGTCGTTTAATTGTTGCTGGTGCAATGCCTAAAGACCCAAGCAATCCACAAGCGGGTTTTTATGGCAGTACGATCATTGTTGACTTTGACTCACGTGAAGCACTCGATGCATGGTTACAGGAAGAGCCTTTCTTAAAAGCAGGGGTTTATCGTCATATTGATGTTAAACCATTTAATAAAGCATTCCCTCAAGGATAAGGTCATGCGTGTCGTTGTCACAAGCTTATTGGGTTTATCTCTTCTTTCTTCTATGGCATGGGCGGTTGAAACCGCACCTGCTCCAAGTGTAGCCCCTGCCGTCCAAGCAACGACTGCGGCTCCAC
Organism: Acinetobacter halobius; assembly: GCF_044130335.1. NCBI lineage: Bacteria > Pseudomonadati > Pseudomonadota > Gammaproteobacteria > Moraxellales > Moraxellaceae > Acinetobacter > Acinetobacter halobius. Next base: position 9,008 of record NZ_JBIQOD010000011.1, on the reverse strand, counting down.
CACCATCTGGACACAACACCGCTACACAACCAAAAATTATTCCTGCTGTAGCAACCATTAGTCCAAATGGTCAACCACAGGAAGCCAAACCGCTCACCGCTGAACAATTGGCGAAAAACAAAGCCCTCCAAGATGCCAAAGTCAAAGCATTGGTCAAAGACCAAGCTTCTCGCTTAGCTCAGTTAGAAAAAGCCAATCTTGATGCTTTGGCACAAAACCAAGAGCTACAACTTAAAAATGACAGCCTCGGTGTACAAGTACAGGTTTTACAAAGCGAACGCAGTGCACAAATGTTTCTCTACGGTGCAGCAACCATCGCTGTGGGTGTCTTACTGGGTTTCTTAATTGCTAGTTACGTTTATACCAAACGCCGTCGTCAGTGGTAAGCTAAGCCCTATTAGAAACAATAGGGTACTGTGGCTTTGTCAAGCGCAATTCAAACTGCCGATTTAGAGTGGCAACAAGTTGATGGCATTGATGTGCCAGTTTCAAAACAATTTGGCGATGTCTATTTTTCCAAAGACAATGGTCTACTCGAAACACGCCATGTGTTTTTAAATGGCAACGATTTATCTGAGCGTCTGTCAAATCTTCAGCCCTTTGAATATTTTAGTGTGGGTGAAACTGGCTTTGGCACAGGGCTCAACATCTTGGCACTTTGGCAACTTTGGCAACAAGTACGGCCAAATAACCACAGCCATCTCCATGCCATTTCAGTTGAAAAATTTCCGCTATCTAAGGCTGATCTGATACGCGCACTCGATGCTTGGCCTGAACTTAAACCGATCGCCGATGAATTGATAACACAATACCCGCATCCGATTGCGGGTTGTCATCGCCTGAGCTTCCCTAATGAACGTTTTAGCCTAGACCTTTGGTTAGGCGATGCCCACGATGTTTTCCCTAGTATGGCAAAAACCAGTAGCGTTAACGCATGGTTCCTCGATGGGTTTGCACCCTCATGTAATCCTGACATATGGGAAGAACAAGTTCTTCAACATATTATTCGCCTATCAGATGTCGGGACGACCTTTGCTTCATTTAGTGTTGCAGGCGTGCTCAAACGTGGTTTAACACAGCATGGTATTTCTATTTCACGTCCGCGTGGATTTAAACACAAACGCGAAATGCTCAAAGCCATCTGGTTACCTGCTGAGCCTGAACATACATCAGACGCTGTAGACGCCAAATCGGTATCGGATCAAAACCGACCTGGTCAACGACCATACCCTTTTAAACAGCGCCATATCGCGATCATAGGGGCAGGAATTGCAGGTTTAACTAGTGCATGGGCCTTTGCCGAGCGTGGGCACCAAGTCACGCTCTACGACCAATCTGAGCCACTCGCAGGAGGTTCAGGCAATCCGCTGGCCTTACTCAACCCCAAACTTTGTCCGATTGAACAAAGTCATGAACATCTCATGACCTTGGCTTGGCAACATGCTTTACAGCACTATTCCAAATTTCAAGCTTTTCGCCCGATTCAAGTACATCAACTGGCGCTTAAAAAAGCCGAAGACTTGCTCGATCTCGAACCACAATATCCCGCGGGTCTTTTGACAGCCGAAACCGCTGCTGATTCAGCGTTAATCACTGAATATTCCAGTCTGAATTTAACCGAAGCGGGCGCCGTTTCACCACATCAACTCAGAGATCAAATCTTAGCGCATCCGCTGATTCAGTTCGTACAAGCCAACATTACTCAAATCCATCCAGAGCACAATGAAATCGTAGATGAACAAGCTCAATCTCTAGGTCAGTTTGATCACGTGATTGTGTGTTGTGCACGCCACACGGCTACTTTCTTTGAGCAGTACCCTGTGCTGAAGCCCATTCGTGGACAAGTTAGCTGGGTGGAGAACACGTCACAAGCATTCGCACTTGATCAAGCCTATAGCTATGGTGGCTATTGTATGCAGCTTGATGCTCAACAGCTCATCTTAGGCGCATCCTTCTATCCGAATCGGGATGACAGCGATGTTTTGCTTGAAGACCATGTGCATAACTACGAGCTTATCCACAGTGTCTTTCCAGATTATGCACAATCACTTCCTGATGTGAGGACTTGGCAAGGCCGTGCATCCGTTCGCGCGCAAAGTTTGGACTATTTTCCAGTACTTGGTAGAATGTCCGAACAGTCTGAAATTTATAGCTTTGCAGGCTTAGGCTCTAAGGGCTTCTTATTTGCGCCTTTATGCAGTGAAATTTTAGCGGCACAGATACTAAAAGAGGCCTGCCCTGTTCCTGAGTCACTGCTACAAAAGCTCAGTCCAACCCGATTCCACAAGAAAGTCAAAGCCAAAAAGCCTTATTTTAAAGCGCAAACTTAGCACTATGGCTAAAAAGCCAATGATGTGATAAATCCAACACCTCATGGTTATAAGACATTAAAAAAGCGCCTTACGGCGCTTTTTTTGCTATTGCTTAGTTGCCCTGCTCTAAGGCTAGACCAGCATCACGAGCAGCACGAGTACCGCCCATTAAAATGACATACTCACGTGCACTATCAAAACCTTCAAGTAGCTCTGCTGCACGTGGTGCTTTGCTTCCGCCGCCACATAATATATAAATCGGTTGACCCGTCGACACCTGAGTAAGGCTCTGTGCCGATAGTCCCGTGATGGGCTGATTAACAGCCCCTTTCACGTGTGCTTCGGCATAAGCATTTGAATCGCGTACATCCCAGATGATCGCATCCTCTGGGAACTCAAATGTTGTAATTTCTTGTTTACGGATCATTGCGCACTCCTTTGATGTAAACAACACTTGGCAAATGAAGAAAACATCCCTAGCATCTCAGATATTCTTTCTATTTGTAAAGGTCTAATCCATGCCATCTTTTGATATTGTTTCAGAATTAGAAATTTTTGAGGTAAATCATGCTGTTCAGAATACCCAAAAGGAAATTGCAACCCGTTTTGACTTCCGCGGTCAAGATGTTTCAATTGAACTCAATGAAAAAAACAAAGAAATTAAAATCTCAACAGAAAGTGATTTCCAGTGCGAACAAGTTTATACCATGTTAGAGAACCATTTCTTTAAGCGTAAAGTTGATATTCAAGCGCTTGATCCACAAAAAATGACCGCTTCAGGTAAAAATGTACTTCAAGTGGTGAAATTAAAAGACGGACTTGACTCAGATACCGCAAAAAAAATTAACAAAGCCATTAAAGAAAGTGGCATTAAAGTGCAATCTTCAATTCAAGGCGACAAAATTCGTGTGACTGATAAAAAGCGCGATACATTACAGCAAGTAATGACGTTTTTAAAAGAACAGCAATTTGGTCTGCCTTTACAGTTCAATAACTTTAAAGACTAATCCCCTTGTTCGATCATTTGAGGTAACTATGCCAAAGGCCAATCGCTTATCTAAAATTGTAAAAGCCACTTCTCGCTTGCCGAAAGCGTTGCGTACGCGATTATGGAGTCAAGCTTTTGGTCGCATAGTTCCCATGGTCGGCAGTGCTCATATCCGTTATTTACAAGTGAGTCATAGTGAAGTCGTCGTCAAAATCGAAAACCACCGTGCCATGCAAAACCATATTGGACAGTTACATGCCTGCGCCATGGCCTTGATTGCTGAAACAGCAACAGGTTTTGTCACAGGGATGAATGTGCCTGACCATTGCATCGTTCTGATTAAAAGCATGCATATTGACTTTAAACGTCCAAGTAAAGGTGCCATGACAGCGACAGCCACCTTAACACCAGAACAACAGCAACTGATGCAAACTACCGCCAAAGGTGAAACTTTAGTTTCTGTGACAGTAATGGATGAATCGGGTGAAGCACCTGTTCAATGTGAAATGTTATGGGCTTGGCTCGATAAAGCATCATTAAAAAAATAAGAATGTAAATATAACTTACTGTTTGGTAAGTATAAAATTTACAACAATACGCTAAAGCCGCGACTAAAACTTACTATATCTTTGCTTCAACTCAGCTCAAAATCATGCTACATAATATGAATATTTGAGCTGACTTAATGAAAAAAAGACTAATTTTAGCAACGACCCTATTTTCTTTAGGGCTTGTCGCCTGCCAACAACACAACCCATCCAATACATCGGTTTCAACAACGCCGAGTCACCATTCTGCCTCTGCTCTGACAGAACAGAATAAAAAAATTGTGGTGGACTTTTATGAAGGGGTTTTTAGCAAACATCAGGTTCAAACCTATTCAGACCGCTATATTGGTACACAATATATTCAACATAATCCCTATGTTGCAGACGGAAAAGCGCCTTTTGTAAACTATTTCACCCAGTATTTTAAAGAACACCCGCAAGCAAAAAGTACCATCAAACGTGTGATTGCCGATGGTGATTTGGTTGTACTGCACGTCCACTCCACCCAAAATACACAAGACCGCGGAGAGGCTGTCGTTGATATTTTCCGTGTCGAACAAGGCAAAATTGTAGAACATTGGGATGCCGTGCAGAGCGTGCCTGCCGAATCAGCAAATAGCAACACGATGTTCTAAAGCTTAATCACTTTTCAAATAGTTATAAAAAAGCCAGTATTATTACTGGCTTTTAGCTCGTCTCAAGCTTAATTGGCTTGATTGGCAAAAAATTTCTCTTTCACATCAGTTGGAATTTGGCGCTTATTGCCTTTGACATCCACTGCCACAAAGGTAAATACACCTTCAGTTACACGTACAGGTGGGCGTGAACTATCATGACTGTCCCATACCTCAATTTCCATTTGAATCGAGGTATTGCCTACTTTTAGAATTTTAGTATAACAACTAATCACGTCCCCGACTTTGACAGGGACCAAGAACGTCATCTGATTAATCGAAATCGTTGCACAACGCCCTTTACTAAAGCGTTCTGCGTGAATTGCGCCGGCCAAATCCATTTGTGACACAATCCAACCACCAAACACATCTCCACTCCAGTTGGTATCAGCTGGCATTGCAATCGTTTGAAGAGATAGCATCCCTTCTGGTTTCACATGAATCTCTGACACGTTGACTCCAATTTTCGTTATGACTGGGCTTGCAACTGTTGATCTAACCATTGTTGCAATTGTGGCGCACGGAGCGCGCCGCTTATTCTAGCAATTTCAGTAGTTTTATTCATTAAAACTAAGGTTGGAATACTTCGCACATTAAAGGCACTACTTAATCGTGGAGATTCTTCAGTATTAATTTTGGCAAAAATCACTTGTGGATTTTGTTTCGCCACTTCAGCAAAATGCGGTGCCATCATTTTACAAGGACCACACCACTCTGCCCATAAGTCAATCAATACAGGCAAATCACTATGGCTAATAAACTGACTAAAGTTTTGTTCATTCAACTCAATAGGTGTAGCTGGCAGAAGCGTAGCATGACATTGGCCACAACTCGGATTAGCATTCAGCTTCTCTTCAGGGACACGATTTTTTGCCATACAGGTCGGACAGACGATAATCATTTAATTGACTCCAATATGTTGGTGTAAAAATTCTAATTGGGTCGAAATGGCTTTTTCAAACCAGGTGGCATGATAAATATCGAAATGTTGCATCTCCCATTCATGATATTGAACAAAGGGAGCAATATTGGTCGCCGCTTCACGACTCGATTCAATAGGTATGAGGCTATCATGTTTTGCTGCAATAAAAAGTACAGGAATATTAATTTGCCGTACATTTTGAATCGGACGATAACGGATTAAATTAAAAAATAGTCGTGCGGGAATCTCACCACTCCAATAATAGTCTGGATTGATAATCGAACGATAACCCAAATACGCATCTTGGGTCGGCATAAAACACAGCTTTCGGGGGTCAACTACGGGTAAAGTCGTTGGCGCTAAACCAACTTTGCCCCCCATATAATCTTGGCTGGACAGCTTTAATGCTTTCGGGAGTTGCTGTAACGGGTAAAGCTTGGCACTTTCAGCACCATCGACAAAAGGCACTTGTGCCATCACCGCCTGAACATTTTTGAACTCTGCAGCAATATCGAGTACATATCCACCGCTGAGTGCCGTCCCCCACAGCACAATACGTCGGCTATCAATCGACTTACGCTCTTTGACATGGTTAATCATGGTGCGCCAGTCTTCGAGCTGCTTTTTAATCGACACCAGCTCTCTTGGGCGCCCCGTACTCCCCCCCCAATAACGATAGTCGAATAACACGACCGCATAGCCCGCTTGTGCAAACCGTTGCGCAAATTGAATCAGTTTGAATTGGCGAAGCCCAGCCAAGCCATGAGCCATCAAAATCACTGCGGGCTTCTCTTCAGTTTTCGGACGGTAAAAATCTGCAGCAATGACCTCTTGGCCACTTTTCACATACAGCGGTTCAACGGTATAGGCGTGCATACCTGCTCCATTGCGTTATTTTATGGTTGTAATCGCTTATAAATATTTCAACAGCATAGGCTGAGCTTTCAGCTTAATGCTATCATAAAGCATATCTCGATTATCTTAATTTTGGAGTGACAGGATGAGTGAAAATGTAGGCTTTGCAGGTCAAATTGGTCCTGAACATTTGGTTCAAGTGGTTGAAAAAGGGTTTAAATCTGTGATCAATAACCGCCCAGATATGGAAGGTGGCCCAGAACAACCCACCAGCGCTCAAATCGAGGAAGCTGCACGTGTAGCAGGCTTGGATTATGTCTACCAACCTGTAGTTGCTGGTCAAATCACCGAAATGGATGTTCGCACTTTTGCCAACCACTTTAATGAACTTCCAAAACCTGTTCTCATGTTCTGCCGTACAGGTAATCGCTCAAATAACTTGTACCAACTTGCCAAACAAATGGATCTGTTAGATGACTAAACGGTTGTTTAAACACGTCATCTGTACTGCTCTGCTTTTAGCAAGCAGTACACTTTGGGCAGCAGCGGAAACACTCAGTCAGTCACTGAGTCCGCAACTGAGTGTTTCAGGACAAATGACCACAGATAAGTTTCAACAATTGATGAAACAAGGTTTTAAGTCAGTCATTGTCAACCGACCTGATCAAGAACAAGGCAATACCGTTCGCGTTGAGCAACTACGAAGTATCGCAGAGCAAGCGAAAGTCAGTGTGATTTACCAACCAGTTACCAGCAGTAAAATTTCTGAAACAGACGTGATTGAATTTGCTAAATATTATAATGAGCTCCCCAAACCCATTTTAATGGTCTGTAAAAGTGGTGAACGTTCAAGTCGGCTCTTTCATCAAGCCAAACAATTAGGACTACTGCATGAATAAGCTCTTTCTTCTTTTACTCTGTTGTACGCTTATAACTGCATGTAGTTCAATGCATGTTCGACCTACTGTTGGTGTCAGCGTTGGTAGCAGTTTATAAATAATGACGGCAATCCATGCCAATTTTTACAAAATATAATCCCCAAGCCCCATGAATATGTTAACTATAGAGCAATCTTACTTAGGTAAACTCTGTGTTATGTATGATCTGATTATTATTGGGGCAGGAACTGCGGGTATTGCAGCCTACCAACAAGCCATTAAGTCCACACAAAATCTATTAATCATTAATGATGGACCGTGGGACACCACTTGTGCACGTGTCGGCTGTATGCCCTCAAAAGTCCTGATTTCTACAGCCAATCGCATGCATGATATTCAACATGCGGATCGTGTCGGATTAAAAGTAGAATCAAAAATTGACCGCAGTCAGGTCATGAAACACGTACAAGCACTCCGCGATCGCTTTACCTCTAGTACCCTTAAAACCGTAGAGAGCTGGCCTAAGTCGCACAAAGTTCAAGGCCGTGCTCACTTTGTCGATGCAAAAACGGTCGAAGTGAATGGGCAACTCTACCAAGCCAAAAGCTTTATTTTAGCTGTAGGCTCCACACCAAGTTTTAACCCAATGTGGAAAGATGAACTCGGTGATCGACTTATCACCTCCGATCAAATCTTTGAACTTGATGCTTTACCTAACTCCTTAGCCGTTATTGGGAGTGGCGTCATCGCGATTGAACTCGCGCAAGCCATGCAACGACTTGGTGTCAAGACCACGGTCTTTGCACGTAGCCGTAAAGTCGGCGTTCTGACCAGTCCTAAATTACAGCAGTTGGCACAAACAGAAATTGGCGATGAACTTGAAATCAAGTTCGAAGTTTTACCCACAGAAGTTAAGTATACAAACGATCACGTTGAACTTAGTTTTACTGAAAATGATCAGCCTAAAACACTTAACGTCGATTATTTACTGGTTGCTACTGGACGAAGTAGTCTTTTAAATACGCTTAAACTCGAAAATATCGACACATCATTCACAGACTTAAAACATTTACCTGTTGATCCTAAGACAAAACAACTCGCTGACTACCCGATTTTTATCATTGGCGATGCACATACTGATACACCACTACAACATGAAGCTGCACACGAAGGTAAAGTTTCGGTTAAAAATGCATTGAACTTCCCCACTATAGAATCATGCAAAACTCTAACACCTTTAGGCATCGTGTTTAGCAACCCAGAAATGGCAATGGTTGGACAAAACTTTAAGCAACTACAAAGTGCAAATATCAATTTTGTCATCGGCGAAGTATCCTATGCAAAACAAGGACGTGCATTGGTTCTGGGTAAAAACTATGGGGCCATCGAGGTTTATGTAGATAGAAGTAGCCGAAAGCTACTGGGTGCTGAATTACTCACAGAGTCTACTGAACATTTGGCCCATTTATTGGCATGGATGATTGCAGAAGAATTGACTGTCGATGAAATTTTGGAAAAGCCATTTTATCACCCAACCCTTGAAGAAGGCTTAAGAACGGCTTTAAAACATGCTCGTCGACAACTCAATCCCTAAGCTGCCAAATTCATGTTCTCTTGCTATAGGTACTTAGACGTTTACGGTGCGTGATTAAACGATTTCATCAACCGTCTTCAATGAAAAGCTGAGTTCTATTTTTTGAATGAGGTTGATCCAAACCAAAAACCAGATACTGATAAGACATCAGCATTAATCAATGACAATAAATTCACTATTTCGCTAACCGCATAATAAAAAAAGCCCCCTAACTTAATCGTTAGGGGGCTTTTGAAT